>JBDTOK010000010.1:0-25311 GCA_039933275.1 Chloroflexota bacterium
CGCCGGTCACGATGCCTGCGGTCCACCCCTCATCGATGGCGACACCGTCTACGTGCCGACGCACGACCAGACCGGCGCGATCATGTACTACCTGGCGGCCTACGACCTGCGCAGCGGCGAGCTGCGCTGGCGCACCCTGGTCTGCAGAGTCGAAGTTAACGATGATTTGGAAGCTGTAAACGACCGCTGTGGCGCTCTTCTTGAAGGTGTTACCGGAGATGGTGGCGTGGCCGCCCACGATTGGTGGGTTGACGTTGACGCCGTAGAGTGAGTCAGTGCCTTCAAAGACGTTGTTCTGGATAGTTAGGGAGGGGCCGTCGACGTCGCTGCCGTTGACATCGAAAGCTGCACCGGTTCCGCTCTGCGTGACGGTGAAGCCGCCGCCGCCGATGACGGTGCCGGGGCCGCCGAATGTGACGGGGTCAGCTTCGACGTGGACTACGTAGCTTGAGTTGTTCTGAGTGATCTTGGTGAGGGTTGGCCCGTGGAAGGAGACGATGGTGAGGGGCTTGTTGATGAAGACTTGTTCGTTGTATGTGCCGTCGTCCACCCAGATGGTGTCCCCGGCCGCCGCGTCGGAGTCGTTAATGGCGGCGGTGATGGTGGCGTAGCAGTGGTTGTAGTTGGTGGCGTAGGCGACACAGGCGGCGCCGTTGGAGCCAGCGTAGTTGTCGTCAACGTAGCGGGTCTCCGGCGGGGGCGGGAATGCGCTCACCGGAGAGGCCGTGTGGGTCAGCGTTGCGCCGAGAGCGGCCGCTGCGATGACAAATGCGAACAGAGTGAAACGGATAGCATGGCTAAGCTTCATCGGGGTTCCCTCCCTGGGTGGGTGCGTCTCGGGGTATAAATCTGGTTAAAGATAATGATGAGAAAGCAACAGTGTCAAGTTTCCGGTGTCTAAAATCGGTCACGCGCGCAGGCGGTTTGGCCATCACAACGGGCGTTGTGTCGGCGTTGCAATACTGTATAGAAGGTGTTGCAGCTCAAGTGGAGTAGCGGATGGGCATTGTAGGGCGACGAAGGTGGCCGGTAACATTGGTTTCCGCGGACAAATGCTTTTTGAACAAGCCTGCCCACTATGAGTGACACTGTTTCCCGGAAAAGAGGCAAGGGATCGAGCCGTCCTGCAGTCAGCCGCGCGCTTGATAGCGTCCCGCTGAGCGCTTCGGATAGCGCACTTGTCGCTGAGCTTAGCCAGCGGGCCCTCACGCAATCCAACGTGGCAATCGTAATGCAGGACGCGTGCGAGCTTGTGCGGGAACGGCTGGGCACGGAGTTCGTGAAAACGCTGGAGCTTGTTCCCAGTGGCGAGGGTCTGCTGCTGACGGCGGGCGTCGGCTGGAAGCCAGGGTATGTGGGCCAGGTGGTGGTGCCGTTGATCCGGGACTCCCACGCCGGCTACACGATGCAGGAAGGCGAGCCGATCCTGGTGGAGGACCTGCGGACGGAGAAGCGTTTCCGGGGGATGCCGTTCCTGATGGAGCATGGCATCGTCAGCGGGGTAAGCACGATCCTGCAGGACGATGAGTATGTATTTGGCATTATGACGGCGCATACGGCCCAAAAACGGAAGTTTACTCCGGAGGACGTCGCTTTTCTGACTGCGGTTGCCCGTGCGATCGCGTCATCGCTGCACCGGCGGGATACGGAGCGGGCCCTTCGCGAGAGTGACGAGCGCCTGCGGCTGGCGATGGACGCCGGCGGGATGGGCACCTGGGAGTGGGACCTGCGCGAGAACGAGGTGGTCTGGTCAGACACGCTCGAGCGCATCCATGGGTTGGAGCCGGGTGAGTTCGATAGGACGCCCGCTTCCTTCTTTGGCTTCGTACACCCAGAGGACCACGACGAGGTTGAGAAAACGATCACGGCGGCGATGACGTCGGGCTACCACGAGATGGAGTACCGGGTGCTCCTGCGCGACGGGACGACGCGCTGGCTGTCAACTCGTGGGGTGCTCATGCGGGACGACGAGGGGAAGCCGGCGCGGATGATTGGCGTCTGCATGGACGTGACGGACCGCAAGCTGACGGAGCACGCGGTGCTGCGGGCGGAGGAGCAGTATCGGGCGATCTTTGAGAATGCGGCGTTCGGGGTGTTCCAGACGACGCCAGGCGGGCGCTTCCTTAATGCAAACCAGGCGCTGGCGCGGATCCTGGGCTTCGCCTCGCCGGAAGAGATGCGGGAGGCGGTGGAAGACATCGGCGAGCAGGTGCATGTGAACCCGGAGCGCCGGGCGGAGTTCGCGCGGTTGCTGCTGGAGAACCAGGAAGTGAATGGCTTCGAGTCGCAGGCGCGGCGCAAGGACGGGCGGATCATCTGGATATCGCTCACCGGGAAGGCGCGGCGCAACCCGGACGGCTCGGCCGCAAGTTTTGAGGGGATGGTCGAGGACATAACGGAGCGCAAGACGAGCGAGACGCGGATGGCCGCGCAATACGCCGTGACACGCGCTTTGGCGGAGTTAGCAACGGTGCCGGAAGCGATGAGCAGCATCCTGGAGGCGATCTGCTGCGAGCTGGGCTGGGCGATCGGCCAGGTCTGGATGCTGAACCGCTCTAAGTCTAAGCTGGCGCTCCAAGGTCAGTTCACCACGATTCGTGACTCGGCGATCGCTGGAGATAGTCATGGGATGAGTTTCACTCGCGGCGTTGGCCTACCGGGCCGGGTCTGGGAGGAGGGGCGAGCGGAGTGGATCGAAGAAGTCTCTGCGGACGGGAATTTCCCGCGGGCGGAGCAGGCCCGTACAGACGGCATCACTTCGGGGTTTGCGTTCCCGATCCGGCTGAACCGCGACGTCATCGGCGTAATGGAGTTCTTCTCGCGAGAGCGGCTGGTTAAGGACGAAGACATTCTCGAAGCTATGGAGGCGATCGGTAGCCAGGTGGGGCAGTTCATCGAGCGCAAACGCGCGGAGGATGAGCTTGCCGGGCTCGTCGTGCAATTGGAAGAGGCGCGCGAGCGAGTCGACAACCTGGTCTCGAACGTGCCGGGCGTGGTGTGGGAGGCGTGGGGCAAGCCCGACGACCAGACGCAGCGGATCGACTTTGTGAGCGCGCACGTCGAGAAGATGCTGGGCTACTCCGTAGAGGAGTGGGTTAACACGCCGAACTTCTGGCTGACGATCGTGCACCCGGATGACAAGGAGCAGGCGGCGGCGGAGTCGTTGCATACGTTCGAGACGGGTGGTGGCACGATTGAGTTCCGGTGGATGACGAAAGACGGCCGTGCGATCTGGGTGGAAGCACAATCGACAGTAATCCGAGACGACAACGGTAATCCGTTGGGCATGCGCGGCGTGACGATGGACATTACGGAGCGCCGAGAAGCAGAATCGAAGATCCGCGAGACGGAGGAGCGCTTCTCGAAGGCGTTCCACGCGAGCCCGGCTGGTCTGTCAATTGTGAGCGCGGACGAGCGGCGCTTTATCGATGTAAACGAGAGTTTTCTTGAGATCATTGGCCATACTCGCGACGAAGTGATCGGGAAACTGGTGGATGAAGTTGGCGTCTGGTTCGAGATGGAGGACCGAGAAAGGATGGCGCAAGCGCTTTCGCACGGCGAGGGGCATGCGCGCAATGTTGAGGTACAGCTGAAGACCGGGGACGGAGGAATGCGTAACGTCCTCGGCTCGGCGGAGATGATGCAACTGGGTGGCCAGATGTGCGTGCTCTCGCTGATGTTCGACATTACGGAGCGCAAGAAGGCAGAGGCCGCGCTGCGGGAAGAATCGGAGGCGCTGGAGGCGCTGAACCGGATCGGGCAGATGCTCTCGGCGGAGCTCGACCTGCAGACGCTCGTGCAGGCAGTGACAGACGTCGCGACGTCGCGGACAGGCGCGCGGATTGGCGCGTTCTTCTTCAACCAGGTGGACGAGGCGGGCGAGACCTACCTTCTGTATACGATGGCGGGCTGGGACCGCGAAGCCTTCAGCACATTGCCGATGCCGGGCAACACCGGGATCTTTGGCCCGACGTTCCGCGGCGAGGAGATCATTCGCCTGAACGACGTTACGCAGGACGAACGATTCGGGAAGACCCCCCCGTTTATGGGCATGCTGGAGGGGCACCCGGAGATGCGCAGCTACATGGCGGTTCCAGTTGTCTCACGCGCCGGGAAGGTGCTGGGTGGGTTGTTCCTGGGGCACCCGAGAGTAGGCGTGTTCAGTGAGCGCGAGGAGCGGATCGCGGCGGGACTGGCAGCGCAGGCGGCGATCGCGATGGACAACGCGCAGTTGTACGAAGCTGAACGCGTGGCGAAAGCGCAGGCGGTTGCAGCGAGTGAGCGGCAATCGTTCCTGGCGGAGGCGAGCGGGATACTTTCGTCGACGTTGGACTACGAGGTGACGCTGGCGAGCGTGGCGCAGTTGTGCGTGCCGTTCCTGGCGGACTGGTGCGCGATTGACCTGATTGACGGCGACAAGCTCCGGCGGATGGCGGTGGTGCACGCTGACCCGGAGAAACTGGCTGCGGCGCTTCGTTTGCAGGAGGAGTATCCCGCTGACCCGAACCACCCGGACACGCAGGCGCTGCTAAAGCAGGGGAAGCCGGTGTACTACCCGGAGATTCCGCAGGAGTTGCTGTACGTAAACACACGCAACGAAGAGCACCGCCGACTGATCGCGGAGCTTGGGTTGCGGTCGGCGATGGCGGTGCCGCTGAAGGCGGGCGGCCGGACGATTGGGTGCCTCACGCTGGTGACGGCGGAGTCCGGGCGGCTCTACTCGACGGAGGACCTGGCGTTGGCGGAAGACCTGGGGCAGAGGGCGGGGTTGGCGGTGGACAACGCGATGCTGTTCCAGGCGTCGCAGGATATCAGCGCGGAGCTGCGGAGGGCGAACGAAGCGAAGGACGAGTTCCTGGGCCTGGTGTCGCACGAACTGCGGACGCCTATCACGACGATCTACGGCGGTGCGCGCTTGTTGCGGACACGAGCGGACACGATCGATGAGGAGAGCCGGGCGAGTGTGCTGGAGGACATCGAGCAGGAGGCGGAACGGTTGCATCGGATCGTGGAGGACTTGTTGGTCCTGGCGCGCGCGGAGCTGGGCGAAGAAGTGCAGACGGAGCCGGTGCTGATCCAGCGGATGGTGGAGAAGACGGTGAGTGCCTTCAACAAGCGGCGCCCTGGGCGCGTGTTTATCGTTGACCTGCAGGATGAGATGAAGCCGGTGCGCGCATCGACTGTGTACCTGGAGCAGATCTTGCGCAACCTGATGAACAACGCGGACAAGTACAGCCCGGCGGAGTCGGAGATTGAAGTGCGGGCGCGGGAGGGCGACGACGAGGTCATCGTGTCAGTGATGGACCGCGGGCCTGGCATTCCGGCGGAGGAGTCGGAGCTGATCTTCGAGCGGTTTTATCGCTCCACCGGGACGGCGAAGTCGGCGGGCGGGGCGGGCATCGGACTCACGGTATGCCGTCGGTTGATTGAGGCGCAGAACGGCCGTGTGTGGGCGGAGCCGCGCGAAGGCGGCGGGCTGGTCGTGTCGTTTGCGTTGCCCCACTACGAAGAGCGCGCATAGCTTAACTGCTTTTTTACGCCGCGCACGGTCGCCACGCTAACGATCAATATTGGTATGCGTCTGCCTTAGTAGGTATACCTACTATGGGCGGATTTGCTCAACCAGCCGGCGACGAGGCGACGGTCCTGCCAGCGGGACGGTTGTCCCGCACGCATCCGATCGACCAGGTAAGGCTCCTGAAGCGCTCCGTGATGTTCGGAGTGTATGGGGCCATTTTCGGTTTCATCCCCTTCTACGCCTTCGTGCTGCACTACAGTGCTGAACAATTGATCATTGGGACAGGCATTGGGGTAGGCATCGCTGTGACGGCGATCGAGTGCGCGTTCGGGCAGATGTTCAAGTTCCGCAAGCGCAGCAGCTACCCGGCGACGTTGCTTGTGGAGACGGGCGAAGCCGCTAACTCCGACCTGGCGCGCGAGCAGGTGCTGGACGTGCTGACGGACTTGCTGGACCTGACGTCGGTGGCGATCGCTCAGCCCGACAAGGATGGAGAGCTCCAGTTCGTGGCGATGCGTGGGGTGGAGGTCGAGGCTGCGGCTGCGCTCTTGGCACGATCGAAGCCGCACATCGAGCAGGCGATGGCGCAACAGCAGACGACGTTCTTCTCGGACTCGCCGGAGCGTGGTGTGGCGGGGGCGGTGCCGATCATGGCGTGGGGGAAGAGCATCGGCGCGCTGGTGGTCGTGAGCAATAAGTATACGAAGGACTTGAAGGACGAAGAGTTGATGCTGGGCATCGGTGTGGCGACCGGTGTGTCATTGGAGAACCTGCGCCAGAAGGAAGACCTTGGCGACACACTGTCCGTGCTAACGGCGACGCTGGACTCGACGGCCGACGGCGTGCTCGTCATCGACAGCCGGGGACGGATTGTGAGCTACAACCAGCGCTTCACTGACATGTGGGCGATTCCGGACGACGTTCTGAAGCTGGCGGATCGTAGTCAGGCGATGCAGCTGGCGTTGGAAAAGATCACTGATCCGGAGGAGTTTCTCCGTAAGACAAGCGAGATCGATCAGATGTCGGACGAGAACAGCTTCGACACGCTGAGCCTTAAGGATGGGCGTTCGTTCGAGCGCTTTTCGCAGCCGCAGGTTGTGAACGGCGAGACGGTTGGGCGCGTCTGGTGCTTCCGCGACGTGACGGAGCGCAAGCAATCGGAGGAGACGATCCGACACCTGGCGTACCACGATGCGCTGACGGACCTGCCGAACCGCGCGCTACTCTCGGACCGCTTGACGGTGGCGCTGGCGCAGGCACGGCGCACACGGGAGCCGCTGGCGGTGATGTTTCTGGACATCGACCGCTTCAAGCTGATCAACGACACGCTTGGGCATTCAGTGGGCGATGATTTGCTGAGGCAGGTGGCGTTGGAGCTGAGTCACCTCGTGCGCGACGGGGACACAGTCGCGCGCGTGGGTGGAGATGAGTTCACGCTTTTGCTGAGCGGTATGAGCGAGAGCGACACGGTGTCGGTCATCTCGAGGCGGATACTGGAGACGATACGGCAGCCGCGCACGCTGGCGGACCAGGAGCTGCGCGTGACGACGAGCCTGGGCGTGGCGATGTTCCCGGCGGATGGTGAAACGGCGGAGTCGCTGCTGCGAAATGCGGACACGGCGATGTATCGCGCAAAGCAGCAGGGCCGCGACAACTTCCAGACGTACAACCCATCGATGAGCCAGGAGATCGTGAACCGCGTCTCGCTGGAGTCAGACCTGCGACGGGCCCTGACGCGCGGCGAGTTCGTGCTGGCGTACCAGCCGCAGGTGAACTCGCAGACGTGGCAGATTACTGGCGCTGAGGCACTGATCCGCTGGCAGCACCCGACGAAGGGGCTGGTGCACCCGGTCGAGTTCATTTCGGTGGCGGAGGATACGGGGCTAATCGTCCCGATGGGTGAGTGGGTGCTGCGCGAGGCGTGCATTCGAAACAAGGCGTGGCAGGACGCTGGGCTGCCGCCGATCGTGATCAACGTTAATTTGTCGGCGTTGCAGTTCCAGCAAGCGAACCTTGTTGAAATGATCGAAGGTGTGCTTCACGACTCCGGACTCGAGCCGCAGTACCTCGAGTTCGAGATTACGGAGGGGACGACTGTGCGCGACCCGGATTTCGCGGCGCTGGTTCTGCGCCAGTTGCGGGCGATGGGTGTGCGCATTTCGATTGACGACTTTGGGACGGGGTACTCGTCGCTGAACTACCTCAAGCGGTTCCGCATAGACCGGCTGAAGATCGACCGCTCTTTTGTGGATGAGCTGACGACGGACGCAAACGACGCGGCGATCGCGACGGCGGTGATCGTGATGGCGCACAGTCTCGGGCTTGGCGTGGTGGCGGAAGGCGTGGAGACGGAGGAGCAGCTGCGGTTCTTGCTGGAGCGCGGTTGCGACGAGTTCCAGGGGTATCTTGTCGGGCGGCCGTGCCCGGAGGATGAGATGCGGAAGTTGCTGGCGAATATGGATGAGCACGCAGCACGGTTGCGGGCGATGTCGCAGCCGCTGATTACGGAGAAGGCTGGGTAGCGTACAGGTGCGCGGCGGACGGATATGTGTCGCGGATGGTTCGCGGATTTATTGGCCGCAGATTTCGCGCAGATTAGACTACGGCTGCGACGACAGGTCGTTTTCCCACTCCTCCCTCGCTTGATTCGTGGTGACTTGCGTCACACGTTGTCTTCACGGTTGAACCGTACACTGGCCTGCGGAGTTTCACATGCTGAATGAGTACAAGTCCGAGAACAGCTTTGGCGCCGGTGAGGTGCGTTCGTGGGCTTCGATTATTGATGACGCTACGTTGGAGCAAGCGAAGAAGATCAGCCGCGTACCGATTGTGGATGGCTACCTGGCGCTGATGCCGGATGCGCACTATGGGTTCGGGCCGCCGGTTGGGTCGGCGCTGGTTACTCGCGATGCGGTGATGCCGTATGCGGTTGGCGTGGACATTGGTTGCGGGATGATCGCGGTAGAGACCGACCTGACGCGCGATGCACTGCGCGGGGATGAGGGCGGGGTTCTCGGGCACATACGGGAGCTGATCCCGTCCGGCGTAGGGACGAACCACAAGAAGGCGCTGCCGCAGGCGGAGGCGTTTGTGCGTGACCACGGTTACCCGCAAGGCATGTCGCTGGTGGGCGCGAACGCGCGCGAGAAGGTGACGCTGCAGTTCGGGACGCTGGGCGCGGGCAACCACTTCGTCGAGGTGTGCGAGGACTCGGGCGGGAACGTTTGGTTGCTGCTGCACTCTGGCTCGCGCGGGATCGGGAATATGCTGGCTACGGCGCACGTTGCGGACGCGAAGATTCACTGTGACCTGGAGGGAATCGCGCTGGAGGACCGGGACTTCGCCTACTTCCACGCGGGAACTCGCGAGGCGGAGGCATACCTGGCCGACATGCTGTGGGCGCAGGCGTACGCGTACTCGCAGCGCGAGGCGATGATGGACAACCTGATCGAAGCGGTGAGTTTGTGCGCGGGCCGCGATTGGAGCATCCGGCAGCGAATCAACTGTCACCACAACTACGCGGAACAGCGCTCGGACGGCGCGTGGCTGACGCGGAAGGGCGCGATCGACGCGAGTGAGGGGCGGATGGGGATCATCCCGGGTTCGATGGGGGCGGCGACTTACATCGTGCGCGGGAAGGGGAACGCCGAGTCGTACCACACGTCGCCGCACGGTGCAGGGCGCATTCTTGGCCGGAAGCAGGCGAAGCGGTCGCTGGATGTGGCGGACTTCAAGAAACAGATGGAAGGCAAGACGTGGCTGGACCGCGATGCCGCTGCGCTGCTGGATGAGGCGCCGTCGGCTTACAAGCCGATCGAGACGGTGATTGCGGACTCGTCGGAGTTGGTGGAGCCGGTTACGGTGCTGGGGCAGTTTATTAACTACAAGGGGTTGTGACGGGCTGGAAGAAGGAAGAGGGAAGGTGGAAGAGGGCGCCTGGGCTGGTTCGCCCGCGAGGTGGGGATCGAACGTTGTCCGATCGGAGCGGGTTGTTTCGCCCGAGATCCCTTCGCTTTGGATGATGGCACCCGTTGCGGGTAAGGTACTGCCCAGGATGACAGAGAGTAGCGTTGTGGCTGGTTTGGGTGCGGGGTTTGCTAGAAGCGGCCGCGGGCTACAGGGGCTGTGGTTGGGATGGGGGCGGCGAAGCGGTTGTCGCTGAGTGGAGGTTCTGGGAGGCGGAGGAAGGCGGGGAGCTCTGCCACTGAGTCGAGGGTGAGGACGCCGCCGCGGGAGTGGAGGTAGGACTGCGAGCGAACGCCGGTGGTGACGCCGATGTAGCGCGCGCCGAGGTCGGAGGCAAGATCGATGTCCGCTTCGGTGTCGCCGATGACGTAGGTGTCGCCCATCGGGAGCCAGTCGGCGAGGAGCTCCGATTTTCGCTGCGGAGCGGTGACGGTTGGCGAGATTGCTTCGTCGAAGAGATCGATGAGGCCGGTCTTGGCGAGCTGCCAGTCGAGGGCGTACGGATCGCGGCGGAAGGTGAGGAGAACGAGGCGGTGCTCCTTGCGGAGCTCGGCCAGCGCTTCGAGTGTGCCAACGAATGTGTCGTCGTAGGCGAGGTAGTCGCGGCGCTCGATGCGGCCCATCCAAGTGATGCGGAAGCTGCGCGTGATCTCGGGGGCGAGACGGGAGATGACGTCGAAGGTGCCGTCACCGTTCATGCGGCGGCGCCAGTAGCTGGCTTCAGAGATCGGCTCCTGGCCCAGCTCCTCGAGTGAGTCGGAGTAGACGGTGTAGTGGCGCGCGCGGCAGTCGAGCAACGTGCCGTCGAGGTCAAAGATTAGCGTGGCCATCAGGCGATCTTCTTTCGTAGGCGATTTGTTCGTTCGGCCAGTGCGCGTTCGGCGGCGTCGGCCTGCCAGACTTTGGCGAGCATTGGCTCGCGGTCCATGCCGCGCACCCAGAGGAGGCCGGGCTCGACGGGGTTGAGGCGCGGCTCCGGAATGTCCGGCTTTTCGCCAAACGCGAGTTTCGTGTAGATGTGCGGCATGTTCAGCCCGGCGAACGTGAAGAACAGCGTCGTCGTGAAAAAGCGGCCGATGTTGATCTCGGTTGGGTTGGGGACGCCGGCGGAATCGCGCGTCATATCGACGGCGAAGATGCCGTGCGGCTTGGAGTCGATGGCGAGGATGGCGCGCTGGGCGGTCTCGTCGACCTGCTCGTCGCGGACGGTGATGCCGGCGCCGGTAATCCCGGTGACGCCGGACGGCGCGCGGTCAGCGAACTCCCACTGGAGGCGCTCGCGGCCCTGGGCGACGATAAGCTCGCCGTTGTGCCAGATCGACTGCCAGGTGACAGAGCGCGGGCTGAGATATCGGGCGGCGGTGAACGTGCCCCAGCCGTGGTGCGAGTCGATCCAGGCGAGAGCCTGGTCGTAGTCAGAGGTGTGGAGGGAGCCGCGGCCGGCTGCGCCTTCGGCGGCGCGCACCCAGGTGTCGCCGAAGTCGGCGAGGGCGCTGCGGAGATCGGTGGCGTCGTGCAGGAGGCGAGTCTCGGGTACGGGCAGTCCGGCGGCTTGCCAGCGATCAAAGCTCTTGTACTTGTCCTGGCAGAGAGTGATGGTCTCGTGGGGCGGGAGGAACGTCTTCACACCAAGCTCTTCGCGGTGTCGGGAGATGACGGTGATCTCGACGTCCGGCTGGGCGAAGAGCAATTGGGCGCCGGTTTCCGCGATGAGATCGCGGAGCACGGGGATGTACGACGGGTCGGAGGCGCGCGGCACGAGATAGCGCTCGTCAGTCTCGGCGGCGAGGAGCTGGTACTTGTTGCAGTCGACACCAATGAGGTGGAACGTCTCGCCCGACTTGCGGAGCGAGCGGACGTAGCCGAGCGCGGGCGCGCCGGCAGCGCCGGTCACGAGGATGCGCTTGGTGCCAGCGTGGGCGTGCTTCCCGTTGCCGTTGAGGCTGAGCGGGTGCTCGCCGTTACCGTTGCCGTTAGGCGAAGACTGTCGACCGTTCAAGAGCCGGCATGACCTCCTTTGCGAAGAGTTGCATGGAGTTGCGGACGGCCTCGTCGGGCATGCCGCCGTAAGAGAACGAGAGGATGACGTTGCGGACGCCGGCGCGCTCGAACGCGAGGAGCTTCTCGATGCAGTCGTCGGGAGTGCCGAAGAGATCGAACTGTACGAGGTCTTCGCCGGTGACCTCGGCCGGATCCTTCATGTGCGGCTTGCTGAGAATCGGCTTGAGGGCGGGCGCGTGCTTGCGCAGCTTGGAGGCGAGCGTCGGCGATGCCTGAGGGATCGCGAGATCGAATTGCTTGCGGTGTCGCCACTCGACGTAAGGCGCGGCGAACTCACGCGCTTCGGCAGTTGTGGACGCCAGGTACGACTTCTGAGCGATCCACGTGCGATCGGAGGCGTACTGCGCGGCGTCGGCGGAGTGGCCGGCTTCGATAGCAAGGTCGCGATACTCGCGGAGGCGTGTGCCCATCTTTTCGGGTGTCATAAACGACTCGCTGATCAGCAAGGGCAGGCCGCGCTTCGCGATTAGCTGCATCGTTTCGACGGATCCGGAACTGGCGACGAAGACGGGAGGATGTGGCGTTTGCGTTGGGGTCGGGTAGATGGCGACGTTGTGGAAGCGCCAGAACTCGCCTTCGAAGTCGAAGTGTTGTTCGGTCCAGGCGCGCAGCACGAAGTCGAGTGCTTCTTCGAACCGGCCGCGGCGTTCGTCGAGGCCCATGCCGTAGGTCTCGAACTCGGAAGCGGAGTTGCCGCGCCCGACGCCGACGTCGAGACGACCGTTGCTGAGGATGTCTACGAGGGCGGTGCGTTCGGCGAAGTCGAGAGGGTTGCGCAGCGGCAGCACGCTAACGGCAAGGCCGATACGGATGCGCTGCGTGATGGCGGCGAGGTGGGCGGCGTATGTGACGGTGTCAGCGACGACGCAGTAGGAACTCTGGTGGTGTTCGGCGACCCAGATTGCGTCGAAGCCGAGCTCTTCAGCCAGGCGTGCCTGGTCGAGCTCGCGGTGCAGCGCTTCGGCGGGCGTCATCACGCCCTCCGGTGCCTGGGATAGGAGGAAGAGGCCGAACTTCATGCGAGGGTTCCTTTCGTACTTCCATTGTCGGAAGGCTATGTCGGAGGCCGGTTTGCGGCGGGTTTGAAAAGCGTTTGTAAGCGCCGCCGCGAGCCCTCACCCCCTCCCCTCTCCCGCTTCGCGGGCGAGGGGCGACCTGTTTTCTTGGCGCGCGGCATGTTCGCCTTCGTTCTTTCGCTGGACAAAAGGAAGAGGTCCGGCGCGCTGTGCGTCGGGCATTCGTTGATTGCTGCTGGGTGCGTAGGCGGTGGGTGGTCGAAAGGACGGGCTGGTGCTTTGGCGGCGGATCGGCCGAGGGCGCGGCGAGCAGCGCCCCTACGGGACCAAAAGGTCTCCCCTAATTCTTACCGTAACGCGAAACCCTTCGTGGGCGGGCGTTGTTACGTTATTTGAGGTGCTAAATCTGAAGGCGTCCCGGGCGTGTCTTGCTGTCTGTTTGCTGCTGCTGCTGGCGGCGGCGCTCGGCTGCACCAAGTGGAAGATTGGCGGCTCGGCGGGAGTGCCGGAGCGGGTGGGGACGGGACTCTCGGACATGGTGGACGCGGCGCCCAGCGGGGGGACCGTGGAGGTGCCGGCCGGGCACTATCACGAGCAGGTGGAGATCACGAAACCGTTGACGCTGAAGGCAGCGGGCGATGGTGACGTGATCATCGATGGGGACTGTGAGCGCAACAGCGGGATCAGCATCCCGTATGGGTCGAACATTACGATTAGCGGGATCCAGATTCGGAACACGATTGGCGCCGGTGTGCTGATTGGCAACGGGCCGGACGGCGAGGCGCCGCCGGAGCACATCACGGTCGACAAGACGCGCATCACGGATTTCGACTGCCAGAAGGGCGACGTGCAGTTCCAGGCGGGGATCGCGGTGTGGAACGCGGGCTGTTGCATGACGTTGACAGACAACATGATCACGTATCGCACAGACGGGGATGGACACGGCCGTGGCAACGGGATCTGGTTCAAGAGCAACACTGCGAAGCCAAGCGGCGGACACCACGTGATCAGCGGCAACGTGATCAGAGGTGGCTGGGACGGCATCGGTGGGGAGAACGAGGACGATGCGCACGGCACGTTCGACGGAAATACGACGGTTGAGAACAACAAGGTGAGCGGGTGCTGGGACGACGGGATACAGGTGGAAGGCGGGGATACAAACGTGATCGTCCGCTACAACGAGATCGAGAAGTGCGGGACGGGCATCGCGTTCGCGGCGGCGGTGACCGGGCCGCTGTTTGTCGAGCACAACTACATTCACGACCTGGAGGTGGGTCTGTACGACAACCAGTTCTGCTTCAAGATCGGTAATGTGGGCGATGGCGTCGTGAACCTGAAGGACAACATTTGCTGGACGGACGGCGATGGCCTTCTGCAGACGAACGCCGAGATATCGCCGATCGTCAGCACGGGGAACTGCTATAAGGTGAGCCGCTACGTGATGGAGACGGATGGCGAGCTACCGGCAGGCAGCAGCTTCTTCGGAGATGTGTTCTGGACGACGGACCCGGACCGTTTCATCAAGTGGGGGGAGACGCGCTTCGACGATGTGATCTCGTTCCGGAACGCGACGGGGTTTGAGGCGAAGGCGTTTGTGACGGAGGACTGTCCGTGGACGCCCGGGGAAGTAGCCAGTAGGGAGTAGCCAGTAGCCAGTAGCAAGACGCCGTGAACGGTGGGCGGTGAACGGTTGTGGTTCTTGGAGCCGAGTGGTGGCTCAGGCGGGATGACGGGTCTCTCCGCTCTCGTTGTTCAGCGCAGCGGAGTTGTTTGTGGCTGGGATTTGTGAGCGCTGAGGTGTTGTGCTTAGGGTCGGTAGAGATGACAGATTTGGAGGTTAGGCGGCTAGTGAGCGCGGGGCGAAGATGTAGCCGATGCCGCGCTTGGTCTGAATGAGCTCCGGGTTGCTGGGATCGCGCTCGATTTTGCGGCGCAGGTACCAGATGTAGAGCTTGAGGTTAGCGCGATCGGCGATGTAGGACGGGCCCCAGACGTCGCGGAGTATTTGCTCGTAGGGGATCACCCAGCCGCGTCGGCGGACGAGCAGTGACAGCAGCCGAAACTCGATCGGCGAGAGGTGTACTTCCTCGGCCTCGACGAAGACGCGCATCTCGCGCCAATCAATTTGGAGGTTTCGGAAGCGGAACGGTTCGTTTTCTTCTGAGTGTGCTGCCTGGGTCATCATCGCCCCCCAAGCTAGGGTCGCACGGTGGGGTGAATGGTGGGGTTAACCGGGCCTTTACGTGGGTGAAGGTTTGGTGAATGAGGTGCGAGGTGCGAGGTGACAACATCGTTGCCCTCCGCTGTGTTGGCGGCGCCTGCGCGAACGTGTCTCAATCGCAGCGATGTGCTTCGCGGTCCTTCGAGAACCTCAGGATGAGCGGAGGTGCTAGCCGAAGTTGTGGTAGAGGGCGCCGCCGGCGGCTTCGAGGGCGAAGTCTGGGGCGTGCTTTACGAAGAGGGAGAGGGCGGCGCGTGTTGGTCTGGCGGAAAGGAGGCTGCTGGCGGCGAACGTGGCCGGATAGTGGTAGTAGCCAACGCGTTGCTCGCGGGCGCCCCATAGTAGCTTGAAGCGGCGCAGGCCTTCGTTGTCGATTTCGCAGCGGCCGAGGTCCAGGGTTTGCTGGCCGGCTTCGGCGCCGAGCTGCATGGCGCGCCAGAGGAGCAGGTTGTTGGGCCGGACGTAGAGGAAGCGCGGGTCGCTGGCGTTGAACTTATAGGTGAGCTGGTCGCGAAACTGAAGGAGCAAGTCGCCGGCTATGGTCTCGTCCTTGTAGTCGGCGAGGAGGAGGTAGCCGTGGCCCTGCGCGATCAGGTGCTTGTGGATGTTCGCGAAGAAGCGCCACGGTTGCGGGAGAAGGCCGTGCTTACGGCGCGTGTGTACCATCAGCTCATAGAAGCGGCGGGTGTCGGCGCCCGTGTTGGAGACACGGACGGTGACGCCGGTCTTCTCGGCTTTGCGAATGGCGCGGCGGGCGGAGCTGTGGACGCGCGATTCGAGGTTGCCGCCGAGATCGATGATGTGTTGGAGGAAAGCGGTGCCGTTGCTGTAACCGCGCATCTCGCCGCCGTGGCCGCGGAGCTCGATGCTGGAGGCGCGGGTGCGCTCGCATTCAAGGAGAGCGGCGGCAAGGAGATCGTCGCCGCCGGACTCGGGGAGGAGCGGGCCGCAGACGTCGGAGAAGGGCAGGCCGACGAGGCGCTTAGAGGTGAGCATTGAGTCGACGAGCATGAGGGGGACGCCGCCGGTGATCTCGCCGGCGTCGTTCCAGGAGACGATGTACTGCGGTTTGTAGCGATAGGTGTCGATGAGGACGCGGCACCAGGCCGTCGTGTGGAAGACGGTTGCGGCCGGATGCGTCTGGACGAAGGTGTCCCACTCCGGCGTGGTGCGAGGGTCGATCGATTCGATGCGCATCAGACCTCCAGCGGCCTCCGCAGGAAATCGACGAGTGACATGGCGTCGACGTCGCTGGTGATGGCAAGTGCGGAACGTGCGCCACGGGGCCAGCGCCAGAGGCGGACAAGCGGGTGGTCGGTGCGCTCTATGGAGTCGCTGAGCGGGCGCTCGGCAGTTGGGCCGAAGTGGCCGTCAGTGTGCAGAGGAAGGGCGCGGGCGACGCTGCCGTTTGTGGCGACGGAGTAGCCCTCGCCGCTGATGAATGTGCGGGCGGAGTCCGGCGCGTCGCCGAGCGAGAGCATTGGCGCGACGTCGGAGTGGATGATGAACGGCTGGCTTGCCGGCATCATTCGCCAGCGGCCGTACCAGGGGACGCTGTCGGGTTGAGTGGCGGCGTCACGGACGAGAATCGTGGCGTCGGTGTCAGCGGGCGGCGAGACGCGCCAGCGGCGGTCGTCCAGTTGCTCGACGCGGCCCTGCCATTTCGCGCGTTTGCGCCACCAATCGTTGATCTCGGAGAGGGTGGCGATCCAGACACCGGGCTTGCGGGCGCGGGCGGCGCGAAGGAGCGCTCGCAGCGAGTTGGCGGTCATCGGCACGCGTTCGTTGTGGACGACGAGCGTCATCGCTTCGCCGAGCTCGTACGTGCGGTCGAGGGTGCGCAGCCAGAAGATGCCGGCGTGACGCCCGTCCAGCGCGAGGCGATCGAGGACGGCTTCGTCGTCGGGAAGCGAGGCGGGAATGTCGAGGATGTCGCCGTCGACGAGGCGCGGGAGGCTCATGCGCTGGGACTCGGGCTCGGAGCTGTAGAGCTGCAGGCCTTTGTAGTAGGCGGCGAGCGCTTCGGGCGGGAGGTTCTCTTCGACGACGTCCCAGTGGACAGAGCTGTTGCTGGCGTGCGTGAACTCGAGTCGAGACGCGGCGTGCCAGGTGTCCTCGTTGAAGCGAAGGTACGGGTGGCGGAAGCCCTTCGGGCGCAGGCCGATGACAGAGAACGCGGCGAGCGCCCGGGACAGGTGCTCGTACTGTTCGTCATCGTCGAGGAGGGCGTGATCTGTGTGTACGAAGCCGTGAACGCCGAGATCAGCGCCGCGCGAGGCGAGTGTCTCGAAGAAGTAGGGGTTGCGCTCGATCAGGCAGGCGGTGACGGCGAGCGTTGGGTGGGCGTCGTACTCAGCGCAGACGGTGAGGAGCTCGCGCAGTGCGCCGCGCATGCGTGCGGGCGAGATGCCGAAGCGCTTGCTGATCACGCTGAGGCGCCGGGCGCTGTTGCCAACACCGCGTGACTGCGAGAGGTACTTCACGATGTTCATCGCGAGGCGGTTTCGCTCTCTGCGGTTGGCGTGCGCGGATGTGAGAGGACGTCGTCGTGGACGGCGATGTAGACGCCGCGCATAACGTCCCAGGTGTACTTTCGGAACGTCTCCTGCGCGCGGGCCGCCATCTCGGCGGCGGCAGTTGGGTCGCGGTGGATGCGGAGGACGTTGGCGGCGAGCTGCTGGGCGTCGCCGGTGTCGTAGTAGAGGACTTCGTTGTCAGAGAAGGCGCGGCGGATCGAAGGCACGTCGCCGACGACGCAGGGCTTGCCCATCGCGACGTATTCGAACAGCTTATTGGGGAGCTGGTTGTAGAGCATTGGGACGATGCCCTGCTGGCAGCGGTCGATGTAGCCGGAGACTTGCTCGTGCTTGATCCAGCCGGTGAACTCGACGACGTCGGAGACGCCAGCGGCCCTGGCCTGCGCTTCGAGGGCGGCGCGGTATTCGCCGTCGCCGACGACCCAGACGTGCAGGTTGGGGATCTCTTTACGGATGAGCGGGGCGGCTTCGATGAGCGTCTGGATGCCGTAGCGCTTGAGGAGGCTGCCGTGGGTGATGATCTCGTAATGTTGGCCAGAGTGGCGGTCAGGGCTGGGGCGCAGACCTACGGTTGGCTGGAAGAGGTGCGACTCCGGGACGTTCATTACGACTTCGATCTTGCGGGCGATGACGCCGCGGGCGCCGCGCATCTCGCGCTCGTAGGGGCCTTCGACGATGGCGCGGTGTGCGAAGCGCACGGACCAGCGTTCTTGCAGGCGAAGGAGCCTCTCGATGAAGCCGCCGCGTTTGAGCTCGAAGCGATCGATGTACATCTCGGGGGTGGCCTCGAACATGTAGAGCACGATCTTGGCGCCGAGAAGCCGCGGGATGAGCGCGACGAAGACGATAGCGTCCGGGACGTTGTAAGCCTCGACGATGGCGTAGCGGCGGCGGACCTGCAGCCAGGCGAGGAGCCAACTCGCCATCAGGAAGAAGGCAGCGTATTCGAAGACGTAGCGGAGGGCGGAGGTGCGCTTGTGCATGAGTGGCAGACGGTGAACGCGCGTGCCGTTGACGGTCTCGTTCGCCTTCTCGCCTTTGTCGCGCAGGCAGATGACGTCGACCTCATAGCCGGCAGAGGTGAGGGCTTCGGCGTTCTTGCGGACGTGCGCTTCTTCGGGGAAGTAGTTCATGCGAACGAAGCAGATGCGCCGCACCTTCCCGCCCCGCCCAGAGGAAATGGGAAGTTGGGTATGGGAAGTTGGGCGTTGATCGCTCATCGAGCCGTCTCTGTAAAGTCGTGGCGCTGGATTGAGACGCCGCGCCTTTCGGCGATGGCGTCTTCGTAGACGGCGATGATGCGGCGGCTGATGGCGTCGATCTCCATGGGCGCGACGGCTTCGCGGCCGTTGGTGCGGCGGCCGAAGGCGAGGGCGCGCTTGAGGTTGGCGACGACGTCGGCGGGGTCCTGGGTGGTGATGTAACAACCGTCTGTCTTGCCGATGACGTCTCGCACGTCACCGACGTCGGTGGCGACGACGGGGATGTTGCAGGACATCGCTTCTTTCACGACCATTGGCGAGCCTTCGGCGTCCGAGGTTAGGAGGAGGACGTCGGCGGCGTTCATGTACATCGGCACGTCAGCGTGCGGGCGGCCGGAGAGCAGGACGAGTTCGACGTTTGGGTCTTCGGCGGTGAGGCGGCGCATCGCTTCTTCGACGATCTCGTAGCGCTTCTCCGGGCGGAAGAATTCGCCGGCCCAGAGGACGAGCTTCTTGTCGAGCGGGAGGCCGGTGCGCTGGCGGGCATCGTCGCGGGAGACCGGCGAGAAGCGGCGCATGTCGACTCCGCAGGGGATGACTATGGACTTCTTGTAGCCAAGGCGGTCCGCCATCTCTTGCGAGACGACGATCACGCGATCGAACCACGGCGTGGCGGCGCGGCAGAAGTGGCGCTCGTAGGTCATGAAGACTTCGGGACCGTGATGTGTCAGGACGACCGGCGCCTGCCACTGCGCGCGGGCGACGAGGCCGGAGAAGATGTAGTGCGCGTGGATGACGTCGTACTTCTTCTTGCGGAGGGTGTTCCAGAGGCGCGGGTAGGCCTTGAGGTAGTTCAGCTTGTTGGCGCGCCCGTTCATGAAGAGCACATCGACCTCGACGCCGAGGCGGCAGAGGGAGGCAACCTGGTCGCCGACGAAGACGCCGTGCGATGGCGCTGCCGGGCGCGGGTACATGTTGGTGACGACGAGAACCTTCATCGCTGGCTCCGGCGGGCTTCTGGTGGGTCGTGCGGCGGACCGGCGGGCGGCGTTACCTTTGTTGGGCGCGAGACGGACGTTTGCTCTTGCGGGTTGAGCTGCGCCGGGTTCGAGAGGAAGAGGCCATTCGTGAACGTCGAAAAATTGTCTTCGTACTCCTGCAATGCGCGGCGGACGAGACGGTTGTTGGCGGCGGCGAAACCACCGGACACGTCGAGCAACTCCATCTTCTTTGCGCCGGCGACACGCCGGTAGAGCTCGCGCTGCGTGCGCAAGTCATCGGGGTCTTCTGAGTCGACGGCGCGGAAGGCGGCCATCTCCGGCGGCAGGTCGAGGAGGTAGGAGGTCTGTGGCTTGGGAGAGAGCGCCATCAGCGCGCGGACGGCGGGCAACGCCATCGGAGCGCTTTCGTCGAGGCGGGTGGCGATTTCGACGGCGGCGTCGGCGGTATAGCGATCGCAGACGACGACTTTGCCGGTGAGCAGCGGCAGGCGCACCTTCCACTGGTAGACGAGCGCTAGGTCGAGGGCGTTGGCCCAGGCCCATGCGGCGCGCACGAAAGCGCTGCGGTGCGAGAGGTCGGCTCCGCTGGTGGCGTCGGGCGTGACGCGGGCGCGACCGGCGGTGGACGGCGATGTGGTGAGTGTTTTCGCGAGGCCGCTGGCGATGCGGTAGAGCGGAGTGCAGCCGATGCGCGACCAGACCACGCGGTTGATGACTTCGGATGTTTCCAGCGCTTCCGAGAAGGCGGCGACGTGCGCGGTCTTGCCGGCGCCGTCGAGGCCGCTGATTGCGATGAGGCGCGCGCGTTGCGGGCGCACCTTCGACTTCTGCTTGACGCCCCACGCGAGTGTGCGGACGACGTTCGAGGCGCGCATGCGAGCGCCGTCGTGGGAGTCGCGGAGGATCTTCTTGTAGTAGAGGAGTTTGCTGAAGGCGAACGACACGTGGAACGGTAGGTCGAGGCCGCGCTTGCTGACGCGCTGCCAGTACGACGACTGGATCGGGAAGCGGCGCAGGCTCTTCTCCCAGCGGTTGACGACATTGCCGGGGACGGTGCGGTAGCCAAAGATCTCGCGCTCGAGCTTTTCGCAGATGAGCAGCGCGAAGCACAGGCCGTCGAGCCAGCCGCGACGCCGGGCGATACCTTCGATGTAGTCCCAGTCGAGATCGTGGGACCACTGCGCGCGCACCTTCTCGAGATCGTAGAGGCGGATCTCCTTGTTTTCGTAGAGGGCGTGGGCCGCGTTAATGAGCAGAGCGTCCTCGCGCGAGGGAACGGTGATCGCGGCGTCGTCGGGGGCCGGACGAGCGCCATCCCAGATCGCGCGCTCGTGGAACTCGACGTCCCAGCCGACCCAGCCGTGCACGTGAATCGCGGAGACAGAGCGGCCCTCATCGAACTTGCGGAAGAGCCACTTCTGTTCTTCGTCGATGTTGCGCAACCAGACGTAGCCGAGCGCCATGAGGATGCGGCGCGCTTCGAGGGTGCGGTTGCGTGGGACGAGGACGTCGACGTTATCGCTGGTGTAGGGGAAGGACGGAGTGAGGCCGCCTGACTTGAAGAGAACACTGGCGATGCCGGCGTCCGACCAGGCGCGCTTCACCTGCATGAACTCGTAGCGCTGCTCTTCGAGGGAGTGGCGGTCGGCCTTCAGCGCTTCGGCCCAGGCGGGTGATGTGCCGAGTAGCGGGTGACGCCGCGCGGCCGTTTCCAGCGCGAGCAGAGGGTAACGGTTCTTGCGCAAGCGGACGACAAGCTGGTCGACGGCGGCCTCGCTCCAGGCGTAGCGCGGGAGAAGCGCCGCGATGATGGCGTCAGCCTCGTTAGAGGGCGGCGACGACAGTTCCAGCATCTCTCACCTCGGCCGCTTCGAGAACTCGCGCGGCGATGTTCTTCCAGGCGAACTGCTCCGCCTGTGCGCGCGTGTTGGCGCGAACGTGTTTCGATTTAGCGATGGCGTCGAGCATCTCGGCGTCGGACTCTGCGAACGTGAGGCCGCCGCCGGAGTCGAGCGCGAGTGGGAGGCCACCGTATGGATACGAGACGACCGGCAGATCGCAGGCCATGGCCTCGAGGACGCTGAGCGGGAACTCCATCGCGGCGTCGTGTTCGCGGGTCGGGAAGACGTAGCAGTCGACGGCCTGGTACAGCTCTTCGACTTTATCGACGTAGCTATCGATGACGATTACTCCCCGCGATTCAAGCTGGCGTTTGAGTTGGGGATCGCGGCCCGCGGCTCCGGCAAGCATCACGCCGCGCCCCACACCTTCCAACTTTTCGAGGAGGCCGGTGTTACGCGCTTGCGTGAAGTGGCCAGCGTGGAGGACGAGATAATCATCCGCTGGTAAACGGAACTTAACCCGAAGACGACGCTTTTCCTCGGGATTGACAGGGTGGTAGTCGTCGAGATCAACGCCGGATGGTAGGAATCGCGCTTCGATGCCGAGCTTGCCCAGGTAGCGGATGTTTGCTTCGGACTGGGCGAAGACGGAGTTGGGGGCAAGGCGCGGGAGGAGCATTTGCGAGAACGCCGTGTGCTTCCGCGTCTGCGTCAGGACCATCGAGACGTAGGCAGCCGGTGCGATGCGTTTGAGCTGGCGCGCGCGGAGGAACGAGAAGAGCGTGCCAGAGGCAGACGGTACGTAGACGACGAGGTCCGGCGCGTACTGTTCGATGGCGTAGCGGAGGTCGGCGTTGCGGAAGAGCTTGCCGCCGCGGATCCAGCCGATTGCTGGTCCCTGGTGGGCGTCTCGCGTCTCGGGCGAGAGTTCGGTGCCGATGCCAATGGTTTCGCAGTAGGTGTCGAGGCCGGCGACGAGGGACGTCGCGAACTTGCGGATGCCTTCCGCTAACGGAGGGCCAAGCTGTTCTGAGATGACGATGGCGCGCATCAGGCGGCCCTCTCCGCTTCCGCGGGTTGTTCGGCGGCCTCGGGTTCGCGGGCTAGCCAGAGGTCGCGGTAGAGGTCTTCGTATTCGGAGACCATTGTTTGCAGGGTGAAGCGCTCCTTGAAGATCTCGCGGCTACGCTTTTGCATGCGCTCGGCGACGTCGGGCTGGCGCATCACCTGCAGGATGGCGTGCGCGAGGATGAGCGGGTTGCTGGGAGGGACGATGACGCCGGCCTCGCCGGAAGGGAAGAGCTCCTCGTTGCCGCCGACATCGGTCGCGACGATCGGGCGGCCGAGGCCCATCGCCTCGAGCAGGAAGTTCGAGCATCCTTCGTGGTCGCAGGACGAGAGGACGGCGATGTCCATCGCGGCGATGAACGGGGCGACGCGCATCTGGTGGCCTGCGAAGATGACACTCCCGTCGAGGCCGAGGATCGTCGTGCGGCGCTTGAGTTCGTGGTGGAGGGGGCCGTCGCCGACGATCATGAACTTGGTGCCGGGAACTTCGGCGCGAATGATTGAGGCAGCTTGCAGGAACGTCGAGTGGTCTTTGGCGGGCGTCAGGCTCGCGACAATGCCAAGCAGCCAGCTGTCGTCCAGTACGCCGTACTCGTGGCGGAGGGCCTGGCGTTCGGCGAGGCTCGTGCTCACGCGCTCCGGGGCGACACCGTTGTAGATGACGCGCACCTTCTCGCGGGCGATACCGCGGGAGCGGACGTAGCGACGGCCGGCCTCGCTGTTGGGGATGACGGCGTCGGCAAAGCGGGTGAGCCTGTCTTCGACGAAGCGATAGGCCTTGTTGCCGGGGCTCGTGTTCAGGCGCAGGCCGCAGCGCTCGGTCATGACCTTGATTGGAGTCGCCGCCATCATTGAGGCGAGCATGCCGATCGACGTCGCCGGCGTGAGGAACGGCTGGATGATGTCGACCTTCTCGCGGTCGAGGAGGCGGGCGAGCTTGGCGACGACGAAGAAGTCGAGCTTTCCGCGACGGTTGAGCGGCATGTACTCAACGCCGGGGACGTCGGTAAGGTCGCTCTCGAACGGTTGACCGGAGTAGAGGGTGGAGACGATGACGCGGAAGCGTTCCTTGTCGAGGCCGCGGGCGAGCTCAACCAGCTGGCGTTCGGCGCCGCCGATACGCAAGTCGTTAACGAGCAGCATTATGGTTAGACGACGCATTCTTCCCACACATCTTTCGCGTCGCGCACAAGTTTGACGGGCGCGAACGGAGTCTTTGGCCGGGGTGGCGGCGGCGCCTGCGGCGACAGCTTGAGCAGCGCCAGCGAAAGGCCGCCAAGGATCCAGAGCGTGAGCGTGCTGTCCAGCAAGTTGTGGAACTGCGAGTTGACCTCGTAGCCGAGCAGTGCGGCCAGCCCGCCCAAAGCGAGCCCGCGTAACAGCGGATCGACGGCGCGGGTGAGAGCATCGTAAAAGTTCTTGCCGATGGCGATAGCGAGCAGGACGTAGAGGATGAGAGCGATGAAGCCCCACGAAAGCCAGACGTTGATCATGTCGTTGTGGACGGCGTACTTGCCGACGACATCCTGGGCGTTCTTGTTGTCGAGCAGCGACTGGGTCTCGTACTCGGGGGACAACTTGAGGAACGCATCGTGCCCGACGCCGAGCCATGGATGGTCGTAGGCGATGTCCAGGCCCAGGGACCAGAGGACGGGACGTGCGGCGGCGCTGCCATCGTCCTCGGTCGCGGTATAACGGTTGGTCTTCAGGTCGGACCAGTACCACATGCCGCCGGCGAGGATGATGATGATCAGCCAGAACTCTTTCTTGTACTTACCTTTGTAGAAGAGCGCCATGCTGAGCAGGGCGGGCGCCATCGCGATCGCCCAGGAGCGCGTGAATGTGAAGTAGGCAGCGCCGGCCATCATCAGCAGCACGCAGCCGATCAGCCGCTTCGTGTTGGCGGACATCGGGGTGACGAGCACTGCGCCGAGCGCAATCAGGCCGACGACCATCAGGATGTTGCCGGCCTGGATCGGGTTCTCGCTCAGGCCGAGGAGGCGCTCTTCCCAGGTGGTGTAGGACTCGCCGGGGGCGCCCGGGTTAGGGACGGTCTGCCAAAGTGGCGTGCCGTAGTGTTCATGGAGGTGCTGGAAGATGCCGACGAGGCCGGAGAACGCGGCGAAGCCGAGCACGAGCACCCCGAGGTCGCGGAGGTCGTCGCGGTTGCGGATGCAGATGGGGATGAGGATCAGGTAGTAAAGCCCGACGCCGATGTAGCGTAGGAACTGCAGCACGAAGTCCTCGCCGGCGTAGAGGCTGTTCACGAAGGTCGTTACGAATACGAAGCCGCAACCGAGCGCGATCGTCCACTTCGCCTTGTGCCCGACTTCGAGGCGGGAGGCGATGTGAGGGACGAGCACCGGCACGGAGATGCAGGCGATGACGAGGCGGGCGCTGATCTGGAAGCCGCCGCCGTTCGTCGAGCCGCCGAAGAGGTAGTTGGACGCCGACATCTCGCTGAGCAGGAGCGCGGCCGGGATCCAGCACGAACGCTTGACGCCTGCGGCGAGAAGACAAAGCTCGGTGGCGAAGAGGATCGTGTTGAGGGCGCCAGCGTCGGTGCCGAGAATCGGGATGAGGAGCAGCGGCAGGAGAGCAAGCCACGGCAACTGGAAGCCGAGGACGCGGCCGTCCCAGTTGAGCGTAGGCAGAGAGCGAATGGCAGTCGTCATCGGACGGCCTCTGGCTCTTCAGCGCCGGCGGGTGGGAGGGTGGCCGTGAGCGTATCGCGCAGGCGGGCGGGGTCGCTCGCGACTTCCGGCTCGTAGCGCTGGGCGCGGGCGGCAGCTCGGCGGACGTACTCGTCGTATGAGCAGACGTAGCGGGCGGGCGCGCCGGCGACGACACTGTTGTCTTCGACGGAGGCGGTGACGACGG
>JBDTOK010000011.1:0-23866 GCA_039933275.1 Chloroflexota bacterium
ATTCGCAGGTGACCGAACTCTCTCAGCAGGTCGCGTAGAATCGAATCGGGCCCGGGTGCCAACGCCGGGCCTTATAAGCCGATGCGTCTTGATCAAGCCCTGGATGTGAACCAGCCGCCGACTGACTTTTTGCCCGAGCCTGAGCCGATGTCCGTACAGGACCTTGGGGATGCGCTGGTCATCCGCGAGTCGGACATCTTTATGCTGACGGACTCAGACGGGCAGGTGCCGCGCGGCAATCGCAGCGGTTATGGTCTCTACCACCGCGACACGCGATATCTCTCCGGGTACGAGCTGTACCTAGGGTCGACGAAGGCGATGACTTTGCTCTCTACGGCGGAGCTTGGGTACAGCTGCGAGCAGGTGATGACAAACCCGCGCATTCTGGACTCGACGGGGCAGAAGTTGTCGCGCGGGACGGTGCACCTGCGGCGAAGTCGCGTGATCAGCGATGTGCTGGAAGAGCGCCTGCAAGTGGCCAACCACAACCCGTTTCCGATCACGATTGATGTGCAGTACCGGTTTGCGGCGGACTTTGCGGATGTTTTCGAGGTGCGGGGGTACGAGCCGGAGCACCGCGGGCTGCTCGAAGAGCCGGCGCTGATGGGCGATTCGATCGACCTTGGGTATACCGGTACCGACGGCGTCACGCGATCGACCAGCGTCCAGTTCGAGCCGGCGCCGGATTCTCTCGCGGGCGACCCGGACATCGTGATCGCGACGTACACGCTGCGTCTTGAGGCACAGGAGTCCCGGTTGATCCGCGTAACGATTTGTCTCGATGATCGGAAGTCTCCGACCGAGGAGCTATTCGCCGTCGTAACGGCCAGCCACAACGATTGGTTGGAGTCGACGACGCGCATCGAGACGGACAACGAGTTCTTCAACGCGATTCTCCAGCGCTCACTGGACGATGTCCGACTGCTGGAAAGCACAGACGACAGCGGCATCTCCTTTACTGCTGCAGGCACGCCGTGGTTCGACGCTTTGTTTGGGCGGGACAGCGCGATCGTCAGTATGCAGATGCTGGCGTACCGGCCGGAGATCGCGCGCGACTCATTGCTGGCCCTGGCGCGGATCCAGGCGACGAAGCTGGACCCGTGGCGGGACGAAGAGCCGGGGAAAATCGCACACGAGCTGCGGTGCGGGGAACTGACGCGCAATGGCGAGCTTCCGTTTTCGCCGTACTACGGGAGCATCGACTCGACGCCGTTGTTTCTGCAGATGGCGGCGGAGTGTTACCAGTGGACGGCGGACATCGAGTTGATGCGGAAGCTGCGGCCGAACATCGAGGCGGCGCTTGGGTGGATCGATCAGTACGGCGACACGAATGGGGACGGGTACATCGGGTACGAGAAGCATTCGGTAAAGGGGCTGGTGAACCAGGGGTGGAAGGACTCGTGGGATTCCATGGTGGCGCGCGACGGGTCGCTGATCTCGCCGCCGATCACGCTGGTCGAGGTGCAAGGATACGTGTACAGCGCCCTGTGCGGACTAGCGCCTGTCTTTGAGGCGCTGGGCGACAAGAAACGCGCGGGAGATCTGCGGAAGCGTGCGGCGACTCTGCGCAGCCAGTTCGATCGTGACTTCTGGCTGGCTGATGACGAATGCTACGCGTTGGCGTTGGACGGGAGCGGGAAGCCAGCAGCGTCGATCACGTCGAACGCTGGGCACGCGCTGTGGTCTGGCATCGCGCTGCCAGACAAGGCGCGGGCCGTGGCACGCCGGTTGATGAGCAGCGACATGTTTTCGGGGTGGGGGATTCGGACGTTGACGGCGGGATCGCCTCGGTACAACCCGCAAGGCTATCACCTGGGGACGGTCTGGCCGCACGATAACTCACTGATCGCGATGGGGTTCAAGCGGTACGGCCTCGAGCCTGAGCTGAATACGCTGGCGTCGGCGTTGTACTCGGCGGCGCAGCGATTTCAGTACGATCGCTTGCCGGAGCTATTCGGCGGGCACCCGTTGTCAGAGTTCAAGACGCCGGTGCCATATCCCGTGGCTTGCCGGCCCCAGGCGTGGGCGGCGGGGACGATTCCGCTGATCACGCAAGGGATACTTGGGCTGTGCGCCGATGCCCCGCAGAAGCTCTTGCGAGTGGTCAACCCGCAACTACCACAGTTCCTTGAGCGGGTGACGGTGCGTGGCGTGCGAGTCGGAGGCGCGGAGGCTGACCTGTTGTACGAACGTCGCGGGACGAAGACGACGGTTGAGGTGAGCGACGTCCGCGGCGAGTTGACGGTGGTCACCGTCGACGAGTGGCCGTCCGGATCGAGCGCATAGCCGCGCTCCGCTTGACGCTAGTGCGGTTCGACGGATGGCAACAAACCACGCCGGCCACAATACCTCGACGGCAGCAACGTCGGCTGCGATGTTGATGGTGTTGGCCACGAAGAGAAGCGTGACAAAGACCAGCAGCAGGCGACGCGAATAGTGCGGCGCGGTACGGTAGCCAGACCGCCCCACAGGCAAGAGACCGTATCTGGAGCGGGCGACCCTTTGCCCTCACGAAGCAGCGGGACCGTGTAACGCAACTCCCCTGAGTAACATCGAAGTTGTAAATCTGAACAGCGAGTGGCTAAATGATGAAAAAGAGGCATCGAGATGGCAAGGGAAACCGATCCTAGTACGCCTGATAAGTCACGGTTGCTCGCTAGCGAATTTGGCGTGCAACCAGAAACGGGTGTTGCAGCCGATTCCAGGTTCGCGACAAATTTCGACTCGTGCACTTGGTGTTGCGGCGATCTGGGGAACATGGACGATGCGGAGCGAGTGGGGGCGGGTTGCGCAAGTTGCGGGAGGGTTGCGCAATCGTAGTCTGCATCCTGGCCCACAGTCGTCGTCAAGCCACGCCGCCAGGACCTGACCGGGGCAAAGCGTTCGCCTGTATGCGTGTTCGTGGAACCAGCTGACGTCTTTATCGTGGCCGTCACGACACGGGTTCGGCGCGCAAGGCACCGCTCAGACTCACTAGTCGGCGCGTTAGCGGAAGAAAAATTGCAGCTGTGATTCGCTCGAAGCCTGCACCAGTAAACTCAGGAAGCGATGTTTCGTGGGCTGCGATTCCGCTCGAAGAAGCGCTCAGACTTGCCGAAACTACAGAGCACGGGCTGACGACATCGGTTGCCGGTGAGCGGTTGAGCCTCGTCGGCCCGAACGAGCTACCGACGGGCGCAGGGGTGAACCCCCTGCGTCTATTCATCCAGCAGATGACACATACGCTGGCGCTTCTGCTCTGGGCCGCGGTCGGAGTAGCTTTCCTCGCTCAGCTCCAGGAGATTGCGTGGGCAATCGTCGCTATCCTTATCATCAACGGTGCGTTCAGCTTCTGGCAGGAGTATCGGGCGAGTCAGGTTGTGGCCGCGCTGGGGAGGCAGATACCGCGCGCCGCCCGCGTCTTGAGAGACGCGACGGAGCACCGGATTCCCGCGCGCGAGCTTGTGCCTGGTGATGTGCTGGTCTTGCGTGCGGGCGAGCTCATACCGGGCGATGCACGAGTGATCGAGGCGAGCGACTTACACCTCGACTACAGCATCCTCACGGGTGAGTCTGAGGCCGTTGAGCGGACGCCGGCTGCACAATCGCTCGATGTTCACCTCGCGGACGCGAGCAATTGCGTCCTGGCGGGCAGCACGATCGTCCGGGGCAGCGGCCTCGGAATGGTTTTTGCGACCGGCGCATCGACCGAATTTGGTGAGATTGCGATTCTCTCGGCGCGGACGGTAAAACACGCGAGCCCTCTTCACAAGCAGTTGAACGATACCGCCCGTGCGATCGCCGTGGTGGCAGTGGTGACCGGGGCGCTATTCTTCATCGTTGGGTATCTCGGCGGCGGCGTGTCCACAAACGACTCGTTCGTGTTTGCGCTCGGGATCCTTGTGGCGCTCATCCCCGAAGGTCTGTTGCCGACAGTGAGCCTTTCGCTGGCGATGGGAGTGCAACGGATGAGCCGCCGCCATGCGCTCGTCAAACAACTGTCATCGGTCGACACTCTCGGGTGCACAGACGTGATCTGCACGGATAAGACCGGAACCATGACCCTCAACGAGATGACGGCGCGCCTGGTCTGGGTGGAGGATGCATGCTACCTCGTGGCCGGCCACGGCTACAGCCTAGAAGGCGCCGTTGAGCTGAAGGAGGGCTTCGCGGCCGCCAGCCAGACGCTTGCTCTCCTTCTTCGCTGCACGGTCCTCTGCAACGATGGTATTCGTCCGGATACGCTGCGCAACCGCGCCGGGCTCGGTGACCCGCTCGATGAGGGGCTGCTCGTGCTAGCGATGAAAGCTGACGTGGCTCCGGACGAGGTGCGCGCGTCTGCACGCCGCTTAGAGGAGTTCCCGTTCGAGGCTGACCGCAGACGCATGTCAACGGTGCATGCGTCGCCAGGCGGCATGCAGGTGTTCGTTAAGGGTGGCCCGGTCGAGGTGCTGGAGCGGTGCACAAGCGAGGAGGTCGCCGGCAGCGTGCGGCCGTTGTTCGCCGAACGGCGGTCAGAGCTCCGCAGCCGCGTGGATGCGATGACCACAAATGGGTTGCGAATTTTGGGCTTCGCGTACCGGGAAGTAACCGCGCTCCCCACCGGTGTCGACGACGCGGAACGCGAACTCATCTTCCTGGGGTTGGTCGGACTCGATAACCCCCTCCGGCCCGAAGTCCCGGCGGCCGTCCGTCGCTGTCACGAAGCGGGCATCACCGTCGTGATGCTGACCGGTGATCACGCCCAAACGGCGCTTTCAGTGGCTGTGCAAGCGGGGTTAATCGAGGCCGGCGATTCGTCGGTCGTTGCCGGGACGGAAATCGAGTCGTTGACCGACAGCGAGCTCGACGCCCTGCTTGTCGCGCGTGATCCAAAAGTGTTCGCGAGGGTGACCCCCGCGGAAAAACTGAGGCTCGTCAATTCGTATAAGCGGCTGGGCAAAGTCGTCGCAGTCACGGGAGACGGCGTGAATGACGCACCGGCGCTGCGCGCTGCCGACATTGGAGTGGCGATGGGCATGCGCGGCACGGACGTCGCGCGCGAAGCGGCCGATATCGTGTTGCTGGACGACAACTTCGCCACAATCGTGAGCGCCATCGAAGAGGGGCGGGCCGTCTACGCCAACATCCGCAAGTTCCTAACATACTTCCTAACCAGCAACGTCGCGGAAGCGCTGCCGTTCGTCGCCTTCGTGCTGTTCCGGGTCCCTTTGCCGCTGATTGTGCTGCAGGTGCTGCTGGTAGACCTCGGGACCGACCTCCTGCCCGGCCTAGCCCTCGGCGTGGAAGGGCCCGAGCCCGGCACGATGAAGGAGAAGCCACGCGGGATGTCCAGGCACATCGTGACGCGCGGGCTCCTAGTTCGCGCCCTTGGTTGGCTGGGAATGCTGGCGGCCACGCTCAGTCTTACGGGCTACTTCGTGTTCCAGCGGAACGTGACCGGCCATCTCGGCGACTACGTGGACCATGGCGCGCTCTACCGGCAGGCGACGACGATAACCCTTGTGGGCATCGTGGCGTGCCAGGTTGGCAACGTGTTCGCTTGCCGCAGCGAGCGGATCTCAGTGTTCCGTCTGGGCGTTGCCACCAACCGCGCGCTGCTTGGTGCGGTTGCCGCGGAGGTTGCCATGATCGCTGTTCTCATCGCGGTGCCGCCGTTCCGCGACATCTTCGATCTGGAGCCGATCGAACCCCGCTACTGGCCACTCCTTGCGAGCTTCCCCCTGGTGTTCCTGGCCATTGAAGAGCTGCGGAAGTGGTTGTTTGCCATGCTGCCGAAACTTCGACAAAGCCAGGGACGTGATTTACTTTAGGCCGCGATTCTACGCCGATATAGTGGATGGCCTTTCAGGAGGCTATCGTTTCAACTGCAGATGGCGTCGATATACAGAAGCTCCTCCTCTCGCCTCTTTCTCCGCTCCAATTAAGGTCGTCGGTTCGAGAGACATTTGACGGTATCCTGCGCGATCATAGCGGCCTCATCGACGTGCACCACCCAAGCCTCCATGCTTGACCCCTTGGCGCTGACCAATGCGTCCCGCTCCGAGACTGCTCCGTTCCGCTTCGGGTCAAGCTTCAGGCCAGCCCACCCAAGACCCGCGCAGATTCCATCCCGCACCTCTGCGATGTTCTCGCCGATGCCGCCCCCGAACACGATTGCTTCCGAGCCGCCGAGGACAGCGAGATAGGCACCGACATACTTTCTGGCCCAATAGCAGAAGGCGCGGACGGCCAGATCGGCATCGGCGTTGCCAGCCTGCGCCGCTTGCAGTACCTCACGCATATCGCCCGATACTCCGGAAAGCCCCAGCAGACCGGATTTCGTATTCAGCAAAGACTCGACTTCAGTGAATGTTAGGCCTTCCTTCTCTCCGATGAAGAGCGGGATCGAGGGATCCACGTCGCCCGAACGGGTGCCCATTATCAGTCCTTCGAGTGGAGTAAAGCCCATCGAAGTATCGACTGGCTTTCCCGCGATGCTCGCAGTGGCGGAGCAGCCATGGCCGAGTTGGAGTGAGATGATGCGTGGCTCCCCGATTTCCGGACGCAGCTTCCGGAATCGCTCCGTCATGTAGCGGTGAGCCAGGCCATGGAAACCAAACCGGCGGATGCCATGCTTCTCGCTCAGTTCCCGAGGCAAGGCGTACAGCGAAGCAACGGCGGGGAGGGATGCGTAGAACGCCGTGTCAAAGGTTGCCACCATCGGTATCTGATCGCCGAACTGGGATCGCGCTTCTCTGATGGCAGAGAGCGCCGGGCGGTTGTGAAGCGGTGCGAGGTTGCTCGCGTCTTCGATCGCTTTGACGACTGCCTGACTAATGGTGGCCGGAGCGCGGAAGTAAGTGCCGCCATGCACAACCCGGTGACCCACGGCCTCGACACCGGAGACCAGGTCCATCTGCTCGAGGAGCGCGACGGCGGCAGCAAACGCCTCGCCGTAGTCCTTTGCCGACGCTTCGTGCGAGAGTTTCTGCGAGCCGACAGAGAGTGAGACCGTCGCGGCAGCACCGATCCTCTCGACTATTCCAGTCGCCGCGCGAGCGTTGAGCTCCCCGCTGGCGTCCACGTCGATAATGTCGAACTTCAGCGTCGAGCTACCGCAGTTGATTGTGAGGATTCTCATCGAATTGTCGCGCTAGATTCAGCTAGAACGGCCAAGTCCAGTTGCGGATCTCCGGTAGGTCTTCGCCTGCTTCTCGCGTGTGATGCCGGGCTCGGAGTCTTGAGTCGGCCATCAGCTGACGGACGTGCGCGGCTCGCGTCGCGAGGCCAGGGACGCGGTCGATGACGTCCATCACCAGATGGTAACGGTCCAGGTCGTTCAACATCGCCATGTCGAACGGTGTTGTCGTGGTCCCTTCTTCCTTGTACCCACGGACGTGCAGGCCGTCGTGATTGGTCCGGCGGTACGTCAGCCTGTGAATCAGCCAGGGATAGCCGTGGTAAGCGAAGATGATCGGCCGATCGGTCGTGAAGAGCGCGTCGAACTCGGCGTCTGTCATGCCGTGAGGATGCTCGCTCTGCGGTTGCAGGCGCATGAGGTCTACGACGTTGATGAAGCGAACGCGCAGATCAGGCAGGTGTTCTCGCAGAAGTGCGGCGGCTGCCAGCGTCTCCATGGTGGGAACGTCGCCGGCGCAGGCGAGGACAACGTCGGGATCGAGGCCGTCGTCGTTGCTCGCCCATTCCCAAATGCTCGCGCCACGAGTGCAATGGATTATCGCATCGTCCATCGAGAGGTACGAGAGAGCGGGCTGTTTGCCGGCAACGATAACATTCACGAAGTTGCGGCTGCGAAGGCAATGATCTGCGACGGATAGCAGGGTGTTGGCGTCGGGCGGGAGGTAGACGCGAATGACCTCCGCCTTCTTATTGATGACGTGATCGATGAAGCCTGGGTCCTGGTGCGAAAAGCCATTGTGGTCCTGCGCCCAGACATGCGAGGTTAGGAGATAGTTGAGCGAAGCTATGGGCCGACGCCACGGTATCGCCTGCGTGACCTTGAGCCACTTCGCGTGCTGGTTGAACATCGAATCGATGATGTGGATGAATGCCTCGTAGCAGTTGAAGATGCCGTGGCGACCGGTGAGCAGGTAGCCTTCGAGCCAGCCTTCGCATTGGTGCTCGCTGAGCACTTCCATCACGCGTCCAGCCGGTGCAAGGTGGTCGTCGAGCGGGATGCGCTCCGCCATCCAGACGCGATCCGTGACCTCAAGCACAGCGCCGAGACGGTTGGATACGGTTTCGTCCGGACCCATGATGCGAAAGTTGTCCGGGTTGCGGCTGACGATATCTCGCAAGAAGCCACCGAGCACGCGTGTCGCTTCATTGAATGTCGTTGCAGGTTTCGGCACGCCTACTGCGTAGTCACGGAAATCCGGGATGATGAGGTCACGCAGCAGGGCGCCGCCGTTGGCGTGCGGGTTGGCGCTCATGCGCCGTTCGCCCTGCGGGCCAAGCTCCGCGATGTCGGGCGCGAGCGTGCCGTCAATCGTGAATAGCTCTTGCGGGCGATAGCTACGCATCCAGTCTTCGAGCAGCTTCACGTGCTCAGGGTGTTCGCGGAAGGCTGTTAGTGGCACCTGGTGGGCGCGAAACGTTCCTTCGATCGGCAGACCGTCGACTTCTTTCGGGCCGGTCCAACCCTTGGGCGAGCGCAAGACGATCATCGGCCACGCCGGCCGCTCCACGTCATCTGCGCTGCCAGGCACGCCCCTGATGCGCGCGATGTCGTCCATGACCTGGTCAAGAACGTGCGCCATTCGCTGATGCATCTCGGCGGGGTCGTCTCCTTCGACAAAGTAGGGCTTGTGTCCGTATCCCTCCAAGAGCTGAGTTAGCTCGGCTTCAGGGATGCGCGCGAGTATGGTTGGGTTGGCGATCTTGTAGCCGTTGAGGTGAAGGATGGGGACGACGACGCCATCTTGGGCAGGGTTGAGGAACTTGTTGGAGTGCCAGCTTGTCGCAAGCGGGCCTGTTTCGGACTCGCCGTCTCCGATAACACAGAAGACGACGAGGTCGGGGTTATCGAAGGCGGCGCCGTAAGCGTGCGTGAGCGAGTAGCCAAGCTCGCCTCCTTCGTGGATGGAACCGGGCGTCTCGGCAGACACATGGCTGGGGATGCCGCCGGGGAAGGAGAACTGGCGGAAGAGCTTTCGCATGCCATCCCGGTCCTGGCTAATGTGCGGGTAGACCTCGCTGTAGGTGCCTTCAAGGTAGGCGCTGGCGAGGATGCCAGGCGCGCCGTGGCCGGGACCGATCACGTACATCGCGTTGATGTCCCGCTCTTTAATAACGCGGTTAATGTGCACGTACACGAAGTTGAGGCCGGGCGTCGTACCCCAGTGGCCCAAGAGCCGCGGCTTGATGTGCTCAAGGCGCAGCGGCTCGAGAAGGAGTGGATTGTCGAGCAGGTATATCTGCCCGACGGACAGGTAATTGGCAGCCCTCCACCAGGCGTCGATGAGACGCAACGCCTCCGAGGAGAGGGGACCGGAAGCCTCCGTAGTTAGCTGCTTCATCGAATCCAACCTCCTCGATTCGGGTGAGCTTCCACAATCATACCCCCGAATCTACCGCCACCTCTGGGCCACGGACGCTCCTTCCGTGAATACACGCGCCGTAGTCAGGGCATACCAGGCTCGCCACTCTACATCTCTTGCGGAAATTATGGCCGCTCGTTGTCCAGCGGCATGGCTAAGGTAATCAAGTCGTGTAGATTTCCACCAGGATCACGCGCGCCGCCTTCGAGCCGGCCGACGGTGACGAAGCCCATTTCTTCCGCTGCCTGCACGGCGCCGGACTGACCGTCCTCAACTAGCTCGAAGAGTACGGCACTAAAGCCGGCGTTCGAAGCCACATCGCAAAGCGAGCGGATTAGAACAGTACCAACGCCCCGCTTGCGCCAAGTGGGCGCCACGCTCAGGCGGATCTCTGCAACGTGCTGCCGGGCGGCCCCCTGCCGGCGGATGACTACGCCCTCTCCGATGATGCTGTGGGCATCTGTCGCGACGAGCGGGATCGCCCGACTGTGGTCGGGCTTCCTGGTCCACGCTTTGACAACGTCAATCGACGTTACGTCGTCGCGGAGGAAGAACTTGTCTTCCTCCGGAATGTTGAGGAAGAAGTCCAACAGCGCTTCCTCATCACCGGCGGCCAGTGCGCGAACGGTGATGGCACCGCCGTCTCTGAGCGTAACACTTGTCGTCGTCTTCAATTCGACATGCAGCTTAGAAGATGCCGTGCGCGATGCCTGGCTCCATTGCTATCGCTATTGCCAAGACGGCGAGCGCGATCCCGATCGCGATCATGATGGCGAAGTGGTGACGAGTAATCATGTGAAGTGTTCCTTTCACACCTAACGTAACACTGTGTGCCACGCTTTTACGGAGCCAAAGGTCTATTTTTCGGGTCCTAGTGGAAGCCCTTGTCTGCGACGAAGGGCGGCCAGGTGGGTGTCGGGGTAGATCGCCGTGAACAGCGCGTCAGGAACGCCGCGCGCGATAGAAGTTACGGCACTAGTCGCACCAGGATTCGGGCATCGACCACGATTGCGCCCTGTCCCACGCCAAGCACTCGGACCGGGTTAAGGTCCAGGTCAGCGATCTCCGGAACGTCGCCGGCCAGAGACGATATCCGGAGGAGCATGTCTTCCAAGGCTGAGACGTCAGCAGGAGGGGCGCCTCGCCAGCCCTGGAACAACCGGTAGCCCTTCGTGGTGCGGATCATGTCGCGCGCGTCTGTGTCGGTCAGCGGCTGAATTCGGACTTGCACGTCCTTTACCAGCTCAACCATCGTGCCGCCGAGCCCCAGCATGACGAGGGGCCCGAAGCTCTTATCCTGGGTTACGCCAACGATCGCCTCGACGCCGCCTTTCACCATTGCCTGGACGGTGACTCCTTGCATCTCCTGGGGCCGGCCCAGCGCGGCGAGCTGCTCCCGCATCGTCTTGTAGGCACGCTCGACTTCAGCGAACGTGGCAAGGTTCAGCTTCACGCCTCCGACGTCCGTCTTGTGCGTGATCGTCGTGGACGCGACCTTCATGGCCACTGGAAGACCGAGCTTACGCGCGGCAACGACGGCCTTCCCCGCGCTTTGGGCGAACATGACAGGGGCGCTGCGAATGCCGTAAGCATCCAGCACCTTCGCGCACTGCGCCGGGGTCAGCCATGCTTTGCCGTCCGGAGCATCTAACAACGCGGCGTGGATCACCGCCCGGGCGGCTTCCGTGTTCACGTTCAACTGCGGAACGACGCCTCGTGGGCGCTTCCGCCACTCTGCGTAATCGGCGACGTGCGAGAGAGCGCGCGCGGCGGACTCCGGGAAGATGTACGACGGCACCGACCGGCCGCCTTCGCTCAGCTCCTTTGGCGCTCCCTTCGTCATCATGAAACAGGCGAGGATCGTCTTCTCCACGCCTTCGCCCACGACCTGGCGGATGGCGCGCGCTACGTCTGGGGCTCGGGTGACCATAGGCGGGATAAAGATGACGATGATCGCATCCAGCGAGTCGTCTTTCACCAAGAGGCGCAAAACGTCTGCGTACTGATCTGCGGTGGCAGAGGCGATCATGTCGACGGGGTTGGAGAGCCCAGCTTCCGGCGGCAGGATCCTGCGCATGGCGGCCTTCGTTTCGTCACTAAGTGGCTCGATCTTCAGGCCTGCCGACTCACACGCGTCCGCGGCGAGGATGCCCGGACCGCCGGCGTTCGTAAGGATGCCAATGCGGCGCCCAACAGGGAGTGGCTGGTGCGCGAGGAGGCCCGCCACGTCGAACATTTCCTCCAGCGTGTCGACGCGAATGACGCCGGATTGCCGGAAGAGCGCGTCGACGGCGACGTCAACCGTGGCAAGAGCCCCTGTGTGCGAACTCGCTGCGCGCGAACCCGACTCACTCCGACCACTCTTCACGGCGATGATCGGTTTCTTTGCCGTCACCCGCGGGGCGAGCCGGGCGAACTTTCGCGGGTTACCAAACGACTCTAAGTAGAGGAGAATGACGTCCGTCGCCGGATCTTGCTCCCAGTACTGGATCAGGTCGTTGCCCGATACGTCCGCCTTGTTGCCGACTGACACGAACGTCGACAGTCCGATTCCCAGGGCGCTGGCGTGATCGAGAAGGGCGAGGCCAAGGGCGCCGCTTTGTGACAACAGACCGACGTTGCCGAATGGCGGAAACACGGGCGAGAAGGTCCCGTTGAAGGACACGGCCGGGTCGGCGTTGAGAACGCCCATGCAGTTCGGGCCAATCAGGCGCATGCCGTAGTGGCGTGCCTTTTCGACGAGTTGGTGCTCGCTCGCGCGTCCTTCCTCGCCGGTTTCACGGAAACCGGCGGAGATCACGACCAGGCCGCGCACGCCCTTGCGACCGCACTCATCCACCACATTGAGTACGTGCGCCGCCGGCACGATAACGATGGCAAGACCGACAGGGCCTGGAATATCTAGCACGGACTTGTAGGCTGCGACGTCGTGCACCGCCGTCGCGTGCGGGTTCACCGGGTACACCGTCCCCGTGAAGCCGGTCTCGACGACGTTGCGAAACACCTCAGCGCCAATCGTGCCGGCGTCTCGCGATGCACCGATCACGGCGATAGTCTCCGGCTGGAAGAACACTCGCAGCGATGCGGCTGCTGCCACCGCTTCTCGATGCGCGGTGGCCACGTCTGCTTGTTCCGTGGGTTCGATCGGGAAAGTCACGTGGAGCGTCCCATACTTGAGCACGGCATGCAGCGGAAACCCGGCCGCCTGGAACACGTCCATCATCGAGCGGTTCTCACCGAGCACGTACGCCTCGAAAGTCTGGATGCCGTGGGCACGGGCCGTTTCCGTCAGTGCGTCCAGGATTTGCGTGGCAATGCCGCGACCCTGGTGCGTGTCCTCAACAAGAAACGCGACCTCCGCGATGGCCGGCTCGGTGCGGAAGTAGTGGCCGGTGCCGATGATTTGTTCGGCTTCATCTTCACCTAGCGTTGCGACGAGGCCGAAGACGGTCTCGTAATCGATTGCAGTGAAGCGGCCGAGGTCTGCGTCTGAGATCTGGCCGACGTGGCTGTGAAACCGAAGATAGCGCGACTGCGGCGAGACTCGGCGGAAGAGATCACGCAATCGCTCGAAGTCGTCATGCTGAATCGCGCGCAAACGCACGGTCGATCCGTCGACGAGAATGACGTCTCGGAGTAGCAGATCAGCAGCGGTCGCCGGCATTGTTGGACTTAGATTACTCGCTCCGGCCACCGGGTACACGGACGGAAGCCGTTCAAAGGAAGCGCCTCCGATGGGCGGTTCGTTACCACGCCAAATCGCCGGTATCGCCCGGGCAGTGATATACGACTGCTTTCATTTCAGAACTTCTTGTCTGACTACGGGCTCATTTACAATGAGCGTCGCACTGGCGTCGGCACTTACGTAAGTACCGATTGACCCTGCGGTCCTGGCGCCTTGCGGACTTCGAGGTTCCGGTGAACCGGGTTGACTCTCCACCAGCGAAAGGTACGCCTCCTCCTCCTGCGCGAAGTGCAGCCGCACAATGGCGTGCAGGCCATACAAGATACGCCTGGCGTCTACGATATCCGCCGGCTCTGGTCCGTATTCATTCGCCTCTTCCACGAGCCGTCCAAGCCCCCGCACCTGGCGGGCGATTTCGGTGTGACCACGGCTCATCGTCGCTGTTGGGTCGTCACCTCCGACGAGAGCCGCGATGCTGGGGTATAGCGTGTGCTCTTCTGCTACCTCGTGTGGAAGCAGACGCTCGACGAGAAGTTTGTGCAGGTCTGCAACCGCTCGCAGCCCGGCCCGTTCATCGAGCGTGTTGAGCCCGTCGGCGACGTCGCGGATGCGGTCGACGATCGGCAGCAGCTCAACGTGTTCGGCCCGAAACCGTGCGCTCAACTCGGGCACCGCACTATCTGTTAAGGCCCTCGCCTGGTAGCCGGTCAGGGCACGGAGCGCGTTTAGTATAACGGCCACGTCGATCGCTTCTTGTAGCAGAGCACCTGCGACGGGCGTCACGAAACCGGCCGTAGCTCCGATCATGGCAATGACTGAAAGACCCATGCCGGCGACAACGCTCTGCAGGGCGATGCCCTTCGCGCGGCGCGCAATTTGCAGCGCCTCAGCCAGCCTGTCCAGGCGGTCGACGACGAGCACGACGTCCGCCGCTTCTGAAGACGCCGTCGCTCCACGGGCGCCCATCGCCACGCCGACATCGGCCGCAGCGAGCGCTGGCGCATCATTCAGGCCGTCGCCCACCATGATCGTAACGCCGTTGGCCTTCTCTTCTGTGACGGCCTGGACTTTCTCCTCGGGCGTTCGTTCGGCGAGCACGAGGTCCACGCCAACAGCTGAGCCGACTGTCTCCGCGGTGTCGGCCCGGTCGCCGGTGACCATCACGATGCGCTTGATGCCGGAGCGACGCAGGGTCCGCAGGGTCCGTGGGGAATCCAGGCGGAGCGGATCTTCCATGACTATGGCTCCCGCCAGCACGCCATCGACAGCCACGAACGTGTGCGCGAATCCGCCGAGCGAGAGCCGCCGGCGCAGACGCCGAATCCAGGACGGTGGAGCGCCGTTTGCTGCGATCCATTCAAGCCTTCCGGCGGCGACAACGTGGCCGTCGACGGTGCCGCGGACGCCCATCCCGGTCTCCTCGCTGAATCCAGTAGGTACGGAGATCGCAATGCCGCGGGCCCGCGCGCCCTGGACGATGGCGCTCCCCAGCACATGCGAGGACATCTGCTCCACGGAAGCTGTAAGTCTGAGCAGTTCTTGCGCGTCGAACGGGCCGTGCGCTTCAACATCAGAGACGATTGGTTTGCCAGCTGTTAGCGTGCCCGTCTTGTCGAAAAGGAGAACCTCGGCCCTGGCTAGGGTCTCCAGAGCGCCGCCTCCCTTAATCACGATGCCGCGCTTAGCTGCGCGCGAAATGCCAGCGACGATCGCCACAGGAGCGGCAAGGATCAGGGGGCACGGCGTAGCTACTACGATTACGGCTAGCGCCCGCACGGGGTCGCCTGAGATCGCCCAGGCGAGACCAGCCAGCGCCAGAGAGAAAGGCACAAAGACGAGCGCAAAGCGGTCCGCGAGGCGAACAAACGGCGCCTTCATGTTCTCCGCCGATTCGACGAGACGGATGATGCCGGCGTAGGTGCTCTCGCTTACGGTCACCGTCGCGCGCAGATCGAAGGGCGGGCCGGCGTTGGTGACGCCGCTGCGCACTGAGTCGCCGTCGAGGCGCTCAACAGGGGCTGCTTCGCCCGTCAACGCAGATTCGTCGAGAACGGCTGCTCCGCCAACGATGACCCCGTCCGCCGGCACGACTTCGCCCGGACGCACGAGCAGCAGATCGCCGGGTTGGACGAGCTCGGGAGCAACGGATTGGATCGTGCCAGACTCGTATCGGTGCACAAGGCGCGGCGCCCGGGCCAAGAGCGCGCTTAGCTCTCTCCGCGAACGCGCGTTGGCGTAATCCTCCAGAGCGCGGCCGCTGGCCACCATCACGGCGATCACTGCGCTGGCCAGGTACTGGTCCAGCACAAGCGCCCCGCCGATCGCCAGCAGTGCGACGAGATCGACCCCGGCCTGGCGTTTGAGGATCGATCGGACGGAGTTGACCGCGAGCAGCGCGAATCCTGCGACGCTGGTGGCGATCCAGAAGGCGTCGGACGCTCCCGAAAGTCCCGCGGCGCTTGAAGTCAACCCAGCCAGCAACCCAGCCGCCAGCGATCCCAAGTACACGAGACTCAGGGATGGCCGGTTGAAGTTGCCGGATTCTAGCGTCATGCGGTTTTACTAGAGAACCGCGACGGCGGCGACTATCAAGAGCGCCGCTGCGAAGATAAGGTGCAGCACTCCATCGCGGCTCACCCGACGGACGGCGCCGCTCAACAGAGTGAACATTCGCTCGGCCATAGGATCGGCGGGCAGGGGTTCTGCCGTGGGAAACGAAATTGGGCTAAAGCTAGCGTGGTATTTCATCGGGTTCTCCTCCGCATCAATAGTGCCGTCTCGGGGAGCGGCACCCACAGGGCAAGACGGCCCCCAATCGGACCGCCAAATGGCCCTTTGTGGATGCCGCTCCAGCACTATTGAATCGCGTAGGTCACGCTGACAGTGGCGTAGACCTGCACCTGGCTGGCCTGCCCTTCAGCGTAGGTGACGCCGCCGACCGGGTACGGCCCAACGTAGCCACCACTGCAGGCTGTGCCTCCAAACGGTGAGTATGAGTCGCTGGTCGCGCCCCGGATGGCGCCGCGAGTTACTGAGACGGCCGTCGCCAGTGCCAGCGAGCGCGCGTCGGCGTCCTTCACGGCTTCGCTCATGGCTGAGGCTTCGAGCGCTGCGCAGTCCGAGATCGTGTAGCTGACGTAGTTGCCCTGCAGGTACGCGTCCGTGAGGCCAGCGGAAGAATCGGACGCCGCCTTCATCACGTCACCCAACTTGCCGATGTCCTTCACCGTCACACGAAGCGTTCCGCTGGCGTAGTACGGATCATAGTAAGAACCGCCGACGAAGGTGATGTCGCCGCGATCAATCCCGGCGCCGGCGATGGCGTCGATCACAGGCTGGAGGTCTGCCTCCGTGATGCCGGTTGATGCAGGTGTGGTGGCCGAATCACGTGGCGCGCTGCCGCTTGAGGAGCTTCCACTCGTCGGAGTGGAGGCTGGATAGACGTTGTTGGTGCTGAAGTACAGCTCAAGGATCGCGCTGTCAGCGCTGGCGGAGGCCAACCCGTAGCCGGCAACGGTAAGTCCGTCATTGCTCAGCGAATAGCCAAGCGTGGAAGCGCTGTTTGAGCCTGACTTCTGTGAGTCCACTCCGGGAGCAAGCGACCCGGTGCCGTTGCTGGAACTGCTGTCGCCGGCGGCTCGCTCCTGCGCCCGTTGGCCTGCCTGGAGCGCGTAGGCCACAGATATGCCGTGCTGGCTCTGCACGACTGGAGTAGTGGTACTTGTGTTGTCATCGCTACTGCTGCAGGCGGCGGCGCCGGCCGCGAGGGCCAGCCCGGCCGCTAAGATCGCAATCTTCGTTAGCATCGCTCTGCTCCTCTTAAGATCGGTTGTTTAGCGCAGCTCGCGGCCACGTGCTTCGGGGCGGTGCTGGCGTCGCGCAGGCTTACCGTGTGATGCGGCCACCGCCTCCTGGTGTTCGTGCATCACTGGCACGGGAATCACGGGCGGAATGCCGGTGACGATGAGCGGCTGCTCCCCGAGTGTTTGCGTCGGTTCCGCGTCCTGCTCCTCCTCTGCGGGTTCGGCGAGCGTGACCCAAGACCGAACAACCAGCACCGGGATGTTGCCGTGCCGGACGACTGCGTCGGCGACACTCCCAAGGAACCAGCGGTCCACCCCGGAGCGGCCGTGTGTGCTCATCACGACCATGTCGGTGGGCTGGCAAGCCTCCTCAAGCACTTCGTGGGCGGGGACACCCGTCCGGAACTCGGCGGTCACCTTGAGTCCCTTTGAGCGAAGCCTCTTGGACACGTGCGCCAGGTATTCGCGAGCGTCGGCCTCCATCTCCTCGAGGACTGGCAACATGCCTGGCAAGTACTCTTCGGCGTAGAGGACTGCCGCTGGCACGATCACCCGTACGAGGTGCATCTCGGTGTGCAACGTCTTCGCCAGCACTTCCGCGTACGGCAACGCCGCCTCTGCGAGCTCCGAGCCGTCCAGCGGAACAACGATTCGCTCGATCGCGCTGATCGGCGCTCTGTGCTCCGTTGGGTGGATTAGGATGAGAGGAGTGCTGGTGGTGCGCAGAACCTTGTCGGCGACGCTGCCCATCGTCCAACGCGATACACCAGAGCGGCCGTGCGTGGTCATTACCACGAGGTCGATTCCCTCGAGATCGCATGTTCGGGCGATTGCGATATGCGGCCGCCCTCGCGTAAGCGTCGAGCGGACCGTAAGTCCCTTCGCCGATAGCTCTTGCTCCGTTGCGGCGAGGTATTGCTCGCCGGCGAGACGTCCGGCCTCGTTCAGCAGGCCGAGGTTGTCGTCCTCTTCGATGTGCTGACCGGTTGCGGTTGAATGCGCGATGAGTAGCTCAGCGCCAAACTTGGCTGCGAGCGTGCTGGCCAGCGGCAGTGCTTGCTCGGACAGTCGTGAGCCGTCCAGCGGTACGAGGATTCGCTTGATCATGAGAGTCTCCTTTAAGCCTGATCGCTACAGAATGCCGTGAGCAACGCCTGGATTCATTGCGAGAGCCACCGCGAGCAGCACCGCGGCGATCGCAATTGCGAGGATGATGAACTGTTGTCGTGTCGTCATGTGTGCGCTCCTGTTCAATTTCCCATTGTCAGTGGATATCTACGATCTCCCTTTGCTTGTCAGTACTGCGCCCAGTACTGTCCGAGTGGAATAGCTAGAGTGATGAGGTCATGCAGATGACCATCACGATCGCGTGCGCCGCCATCTAGACGTCCAACGCGAACGAACCCCATCTCCTCTGCCGCGAGAATCGCCTCAGACTGTCCGAACTCGATCAACTCAAACAGAACAGCATCGAAGCCGGCCTGACTGGCAACTTCGCAAAGGGACCGGATGATCTCCGTGCCGACACCGCGGTTCCGCCAGATCGGCACAACGGCCAGCCTGATCTCGGCGACGTGCGAGCGAGCCTTGCCCTGGCGCCGGACGACGGCGCCTTCACCGATGATGCGCTCGCCTTCGATAGCCACGAGGGGAAGCGCGCGGCTGTGATCGATGTTCTCGGTCCACTGACAAATTACTTTCGGATTAGTGACATCGTCCCGCAGGAAGAAGCGATCTTCTTCCGGAATGTGCAGGAAGAAATCCTGGAGTTTGTCACAATCGGTTTGTTCAAGATGGCGAATCTTGATCACGTCACCACCTCTGAGAGTTACCTTTCGTGAGTATGACTTGGCGGTTTCCGTTGTAGTCATCGTTGTCTCCTTTAGTTCAACTTGGCTGGGCGCACGAGCAGCACTGGGCAGGGTGCTTCGTGCATGACTCTTTCGGCGACACTCCCAAAGACGATTTGGCCGAGAGCGGTACGGCCGTGAGTCGCCATGAAGATCACATCGACGTCCAGGCGCTTGGCGGTCTCGACGATGTCCTCGCCGGCGTCCCAGCCGAATACAACCATCGTTTCGACTGCGAGTCCGGCCGCGCGGAGCGGCGCCGCGAGCGCTTCGAGATACCGCATTTTCTCTTCTCGTACGCGTTCAATCGCCTGACCGGTCGTCTCGAGGACTCGGTTGGCGGGTATCGTTACGGTACCGCCCGGTGCGGGCGACCCGGCGACGACGCTGGGATGCACGTCCACGACGTGCGACTCCGGGGTCATCTCGCTGGTAAGGAGCGTTACGCGTGTATGCGGGCCAGCCGCCTTCACAACGTGGGGAAGGATGGCCTCCGAGGTCTTTGAGCCGTCGACTGTTACCAATAGCTTCTTAAACATGAGTTAGTCCTCCTTTGGTCTGTACCCTAAGGCGCTTACCAACCTGGCCATCAGGCGCAAACGGACTTTTATGGGCGGGCCTTTTGGCCCTGTCTGGCCTCCGGCATTGTTGGCTTCCTGGGATCTAACGGGGCGGGCAAGACTACCGCGATCCGGGAGTTGCTAGGCTTCCTCCGCCCAAGGGCCGGCGGGGCGTCGATTTTGGGCCACGGCCGTCGTCCGCGACTTATAGGCTGCGCGGCGCCTGTTGGGCTACCTGCCCGGCGATGCGGCTCTCTATGGTTACCGCATCGGAGACGATCTCCTCAAGTTATGCCTGAAGACGCGCGGAATCACCAGCGAGTCGTCCTCATGACTACGGGCCGTTCGGCACTTCCTCGATTGGCTGCTCCGTGACTATCGTGTGTTGGAGGTGAGGATCATGCGTCCAGTAGTTCACAACAAGATCGACCCACACGAGCACACACCCCGCAGAAAGCGTGGCAATGGCAACTGGATTGCCGTCGGGGGCTGGACGCTCAAGGTCGCCGACGACGGAACAGCCTGCCCGGCGGCGATGCTCGGCCTGGTCAGGCTTGGAAGGGAGTAGGTCATGTCCCCAACGATTCAGCAGGCGGAAGAACTGTATAAGCCCACCAGCGAGAAGTGCGTACTCCTCACGTTTGCAACCAAGCACGGAGCGACGCGCGACATCGCCGTCTCGATTGCCGTTCAGTTGCGGATGGACGACCTGGACGTCGATATGCTCGATGTGAGCGACGTAACGAACGTCTCAGGCTATGCTGCCGTTGTCCTGGGCAGTGCGGTGTACATGGGGAAGCTGCTGCCCGAAGTCCGCGAATTCGTCGCAAAGTTCGAATCGGAGCTTCAGACGACACCGCTATGGCTGTTTAGCAGCGGGCCAGTCGGCGAAGACCCGAAGCCCAAGGGCGAACCAACCGAAGCCGAAGAATTGGCCAGGACGTTACATGCGCGCGGTCACACGACCTTCACCGGCAGGCTGGATAAGAAGCAGCTGGGCCTGGGTGAGAAGATCGCGGTCAAGCTGGTCGGCGCGCCAGACGGCGACTTCCGGGACTGGGACACGATCGAGGCATGGGCGCGTGACATCGCTTATGAACTGAACAAGGAGAAGGTCCGATGATCAAGAAGATCCTGGTCCCACTCGACAAGTCCGAACTGGCTGCGCAAGCGTTGCCCCTGGCACGCTCGATCGCGATGGCGACCGGAGCGGAGATTATCCTGCTGTCCGTCATTGAGCCGGGCGAATACTGGAGCGGGGACCCGAACGATATTCCGTGGCAGCGTGCCCAAGAGCGGACGGCCAGCCGATACCTCGATGAGATAGCTGGCGGGGAGTTCAGGAAGGACATCGCCGTTCGCGTTCGCCTCGCTTGGGGGCCGGCCGCTTCGACAATCCGAGAGATCGCTGGTGAAGAGAACGTCGACCTTATCGTGATGACCACGCACGGTCGCTCGGGCCTGGTGCGGTGGGTAATGGGCAGCGTCACGAACAAGCTCGTGCACACTAGCACGCACCCCATGGTGCTGGTCTACGCGCGCGAAGAGTGCGGTGCCAAGGAGCCAGCAAAGATCGAGCGGATCCTGGTCCCGCTAGACGGGTCCGCGCGATCCGAAGCCGTGTTGCCGATCGTCGGCGAATTGGCGCTGGAACTGGAAGCTACGCTGCTGCTCGAGAGGGTGATCGTCCCGCACAGTTTGTTGTTTGCCGGTGAGTACTCAGCCGATCGACTCCCTTTCCTTGAGGAGGAAGCGGAGCCGGCACAGGAATACCTGGACAGAATCGCTGCTCAACAGCGCAGCCGCGGACTGACCGTCGAGACAGACGTCCACACTGGACACACGGCGATCGCCATTCTGGACGCGGCCAATCGCCGGGAGGCGGACATGATCGCGTTGAGCACGCATGGCCGAACGGGGCCGGGACGGTGGGTGATAGGGAGCGTCGCCGATGCTGTTGTCAGGCATTCGACGCTTCCATGCTTGGTGCTACCAACCCGCGAGGCCGTACCGGCCGGTGAGCTGCGAAGCGCGGTGGCGAAGGCAAGCGAACGGCTGTAGCGTCAACCCGTTCGCGCTCAAACACATCGACTTCTTGAGTTGTTGAGACATGAATTCGACTACAGAGCCCACTGCCTGTGTGGCTGACGGTGTCGATAGAGAGCGCTGTGCCTCTAATCTGGCAAATCTACAATGTGCGCAGACGACGATTCGAAACGTCATCGAGACCATTGGCCGGACACCGCTTATCGAGCTAAAGCACTGCAGCCCGGATCCTGACATCCGCCTCTTTGCGAAGCTCGAAGGGCGGAACCCAACCAGGTAGATGCAAGGCTCCGCTAACCTCCCGGCGTTACTGTCCGGAGGTAGTGCACCCCGCGCTGAGGGCCACCGTGTCGTATTCTCCGTCGCCGCGCTTGGACTGGCAGTCTCGGCGACTTGACGGGACCGAGGCGATGAGGCAAGAAGTCAATCAGATGCCGAGGGGCTAATCAAAGGAGAACGCTATGGCGACCCAGAACAAGCTCACCGAGAAGGCGCAGGAGGCGCTCGTTGCCGCGCAAGAGCAGGCCGAGTCGCGACACAACACGCAGCTTGAACCGGAGCATCTGTTCGCGGCGCTCGTTGGGCAGGAGGGTGGCGTCGTGCCAGCCGTTCTGCAGGGGCTGGGCGTGCAACCGTCGGTCGCGTTGCAGCGGGTGCAGCCGTTACTCGATGCACTCGCCCACACCAGCGGGCCGACCGAAGTCCGGATGTCGCCCAGCTTCAAGCGCGTCTGGGACGCTGCCCGCGACGAGGCCGAGCGCCTCAAGGACGATTACGTGTCCACTGAGCACTTCCTGCTCGCATTATCAAGTGAAAGCAGAGGGGCCGTCGGGCAGTTGCTGCAAGAGCTTGGCATCACCCGCGACCGGCTCTACCAGGCGCTGCAAGAGGTGCGCGGTGGTCAGCGCGTGACGAGCGCGAACCCGGAGGCGACATACGAGGCGCTGCTGAAGTACGGACGCGACCTCACACAGCACGCGAGGCAGGGCAAGCTCGATCCGGTAATCGGCCGCGATGAGGAGATCCGACGCACGATCCAGGTACTCAGCCGCCGCACAAAGAACAACCCTGTCCTCATCGGCGAACCCGGCGTCGGCAAGACTGCCATCGTCGAGGGACTGGCACAGCGCATCGTGCGCGGAGACGTCCCGGAGGCGCTGAAAGACAAGCGCATCGTTGCGCTCGACCTCGGCGCGCTTGTTGCCGGCGCGAAGTACCGCGGCGAGTTCGAGGAGCGACTCAAGGCCGTGCTGAAAGAAGTGACGGACTCCAACGGCGAGGTCATCCTCTTCATCGACGAGCTGCACACTGTCGTCGGAGCCGGCGCTGCCGAAGGTTCGATGGACGCCAGCAACATGCTAAAGCCAATGCTGGCGCGCGGAGAGCTACATTGCATAGGCGCGACGACGCTCAATGAATACCGAAAATACATCGAGAAGGACGCCGCCCTCGAAAGGCGCTTCCAGCCAGTGATGGTGCCGGAACCGTCCGTTGAGGACACAATCAGCATCCTCCGGGGCCTCCGGGAGCGCTACGAGCAGCACCACAAGGTGCGTATCAAGGATTCCGCGCTCGTCGCCGCGGCCGTGCTCTCACACCGCTACATCGCCGACCGCTTCCTTCCGGACAAAGCGATCGACCTCGTCGACGAAGCCGGCGCCAAGCTTCGCATGGAAGCGACAAGCATGCCGGCGGAGCTCGACGAAGTTCGCCGTCGCATCATGCAGCTGGAAATCGAGCGCGAGGGTTTGCGCAAGGAGAAAGACAAGTCCTCGAAGGAACGACTCGAGCGGATCGAGAAGGAGCTTGCGGACCTGAAAGAGGAGGGTAACGAGCTTGAGGCACGCTGGCAGCAGGAGGTGCAGGCACTCAACCGCCTGGGTGAGCTACAGGCGCGCACCGACACCGCCAGGAACGAGATGGAGCAAGCCTCGCTCCAAGCCGACTGGGAGCGCGCCGCCCGGCTGAAGTACGAGATTGCGCAGACGGAGCAAGAGCTTGCAGCTGCCGAGCAGGGGATACGCGATCACGACGGCAGCGCGCCGCGCCTCGTCAAGGAGGAGGTGGATGAAGAAGACATAGCAGAAGTTGTCAGCCGCTGGACGGGTGTTCCCGTGACGAAGCTGATGGAGGGCGAAGTCGAGAAGTTGATCAGCATGGAGGATCGGCTCGCCGAACGCGTAGTCGGCCAGGACGAAGCGATCCGCGCCGTCGCCAATGCTGTGCGCGCCGCCCGCGCCGGACTGCAGGACCCGAACCGTCCTCTGGGCAGCTTCCTCTTCCTCGGTCCGACGGGCGTCGGCAAGACCGAGACCGCCCGCGCGCTCGCCGAGTTCCTCTTCGACGATGAGCAGGCGCTGGTGCGCATCGACATGAGCGAGTACCAGGAGAAGCACACAGT
>JBDTOK010000012.1:0-23843 GCA_039933275.1 Chloroflexota bacterium
TCGAGCTCACTGATCTCGTTGTTGGAAGCGCGCTGGATGCCGGCGGCGCGAGCCTTCTCGCGCGCTTGCATCATCTCTTCGCTGACGGTGAGGCGGGTGGCGGCGAATGGGCGGATCGCGTTTGCGGTGACGCCGTACTTGCCGAGGTCGCGGGCGAGGGTGCGGATCATGCCGGCGATGCCTTCCTTCGCTGCGCCATAGTTAGCCTGGCCCATGTTGCCGAGGCCGGAGGTGCTGCTGGTGCCGACGATGCGGCCGCTGCGCTGCTGGCGGAAGATGACGCTGGCGTGGCGGGTGATGGTGAAGTGGCCCTTGAGGTGGACAGCGATGACTGCGTCCCACTCTTCCTCGCTCATGTTGAAGATCATGCGGTCGCGGAGGATGCCGGCGTTGTTGACGAGAATGTCGAGCCGCCCGAACGTGTCGAGCGCCTGCTGAACCATTGCCTCGCCGTCTTTGTATGACGTGACGTTGCCGTGGTTGGCGGCGGCGTTCCCGCCCGCGGCCTTGATCTCGGCGGCGACCTGGTCGGCGGGGCCGGCGTCTGTGCCGGTACCGTCGGGGCCGACGCCCGGGTCGTTGACGATAACGGCGGCGCCTTCTGCCGCCAGCGCCATCGCTTCTCCGCGGCCGATTCCGCGCCCAGCGCCTGTGACGATTGCAACTCTACCTTCGAGGCGACCTGCCATGATGTTTCCTCCCCTGTGTGTGCGTGTGTCGGTTGCCTAGTCTATGACGACATAGGTCGGACTGTACATCTGGCAGCCGCCGGCCTGCGTGCAGGAGGCGATCAGCTGGTAGGACTCGTCGACGAAGAGGATGGTGTTCTGGCCAAAGTCGGCGCCCGGGCCGGGGAGGGAAATACCGTAGAGGCCGCCGGAGTGGGGACGGACGATGACCTCCGTGAGGGTCCCATGGCCAAGAGCAGATACGGGCATGAGGTTCACCAGGTCGTACTGCAGGCGCGCACCGAGGATGGGGCCGTAGGGTCCTGCCGTTGGCGCGGGTGGCTCGCAGCCGTCCAGGGTTGGCGAGATCAGCTGGTTCGTGTGCGCCCAATCGCCAGCGTCTGCGGCGCCCGGATCGAGGACGATTGTGCCGCTGTTAGAGGACCAGTCCGGCTCGTTGTGGCAGGTGTGCATGTCTTCGGCGTAGCCGTTATCGCCGAAGACTAGCGATTGCGGGTCGGGCGCTGGGATTGGCGTAGGCGTTGGTGCGGGAACGTAGGGAACTTCGACGTGGACGGTGGCGTCGGCCGAAAGCGTAACGTCGCTGGAGTAGAGTGGGACGCCAAGGTAGACCGAATTGTCCAGCAGGGACAGATGATAATCGCCGGGCAGGAGCGGTCCTACCCGGGCGCCTGATTCGAATTCGGCGTAGCCACAGGCTGTGTGGCCGAATTGCAGGACAGTTGGTTCGTGGTAGGGGTTTGGCGGTGACGTGTCGTCAAAGAGGCACACCTGCAGGGGTGGTGCGAACCTCTCACCATTGTTTCGGACGCCGTCGCCATTGTCATCGATGAAGACGAAGACGTCCGCATACGCAGCCTGACTGACGGTGGCCGGGATGTCGATAACAGCTGCGGAGTCGCCGAGCTGGTAGGTGGTCTGAGGCGCCGGGAAGGAAATCAATCGCGGGATAGTGGCCCCGAGAGGCTGTGGATATGCGGTTGTGTCTGCCAGGTGGAAGTAGTAGTCGCCGCTCGGCATGGCGGCGAAATGGTAGGCTCCTGCGGGGTCCGTGGAGACGAGCGGGGGGTTGTATAGCCTGCAACGGGCGTCCACTGGAATCGGCTGGACGGAGACGTCGCTGACGCCTGGTTCGCCGTCGTCACGGCGGCCGTTGCCGTTTGTGTCGTCAAAGACGTGGCCGGTGAAATAACCTCCTGGAGATCGCTGCACAAAGCCGATGCGCGCTTCGTAAACGTGATCGCCAATCCAGGGCTTCGGCGTCACACCCTTGTTGCACGGGTCGCCAGTAGTCGGCGACCAGGCAGCGTCGACCTGGCCTACGTAGATGCCGCCCGTGGTTGCCTGGGATAGCGTGATAGAGAAAGATCCGTCGCTGTATTGCGCCTTAGAGTTGTTGTTGTTGGCGCTGACGAGCGCGGCGCCGGGGTCGTTCGAGTAGACGGGGATGTTTGGAATCAGGCATTCGTCGCGGTCGACAATGCCGTTCGCGTTTGCGTCGTTGAAGACAATGCCCTGCACTGAGTAGAAGTTCAGCGGAACCGGCGAGCCGAGCTCGGCTCCGAAGTCGATGCCGGTCGTGTCCTTGGGGCCTTTTACCGTGACCTCGACGCCGTCGTCGCCATTGGCCGTCTTGACCGTTAATGGCCATGCGAAGGCAGACGGCGTGTCTAGCGAAACGACAGTGGCGCCGCTGGGCACCTTATCGATGTGGAACGTGCCATCGCTGGCGACGCGCGCCAACGTGCGCGTGCCGTCGGCAGAAGTCGCGACGACTTGAGCGCCCGTGAGCGGGGCGTCGCAGCTATCGTGAACGCTGTTGCGGTTGGCGTCAAAGTAGACGCTTCCGATCACGGTAGCCGGTGGGGCGGGGACGGATGACCCGCACATTGAGACGAGCACGAAGAGTGCTGAGACCGGGGCCAGGGCCGCTAGCTTCACCGTTACCCCCTCTGCTGCGGGTGCATCAATCTTAACGCCGCTCCGGGGAAAAAGAATCGGGGGCCGGCAAGTGCCAGCCCCCGATTCTGCGGATCGCCCTGGTTAGTTCATTGCGTAGGTGACGCTGATCTGCGCGACGACCTGGACCGAGGTGGCGCCGCCGGTGGCGCTCTTCACGCCTACGTCGTAGTAGACGGGGTACGGCATGCCGCCGCTGCTGCACTGCGAGCCGCTGGGGCTGTAGCTGTAGTCGGCCGCGCCGATGACCTTGCCGAGGCCGACGTGGAGGGCGGTGGCCAGCTGCTGGCCGCGCTCGCCGGCGTCGGTGACGGCTGCGTCGAGGGCTGCCTTCTCGATGGCGGAGCAGTCCTGGAGGGTGTAGCTGACGTTGGAGCTGAAGCTGGTGTTGCCGCCGAGGTTGTTGGCAGCGTTCTGGGCGGCGGTGGTCACGTCGCTGACGCTGTCGATGTTCTTCACAGTGACGTGAAGGGTGGCGCTGGAGCTGTACTGGTCGGAGTAAGAGTTGATGAACTCGATATCGCTGCGGGAGACGCCGGCGGCGACGATGGCGTCGATGACGGGCTGGAGGACAGCTTCAGTGATCGGCTCGACTGTTTCGCCGGCGCCGGTTGTCGGCTTGATGTCGATCGGCGGGGCGGGCGCGGAGCCGGAACCGCTGCTGCCGTCTGCCGGCAGGTCGGGCGCGGGCAGTGGCGATACGCAGCAGTAGCCGCCGTAGCGGGAGAAGTAGAAGTCGATGATGGCGGCGTCGGGGTCGGCTGTGGCCAGACCGAAGCCGGAGACGGTGATGCCGGTGGTACCGTCGCCGATGGCCTGCGGTGCGGCGATGCCGCTCGAGGACGAGGAGCCTACGCCTGAGGCGCTACGAGCTGCGCTGTCGCTGGAGACGCTCGAGGCGTTCTCGGCCGGCGCGGCTGTGGGGACGCTCTTGTCGCCGTTGTTGCCGGTGCCACCGACGTTGGAGGCGCCGTTGCCATAAATCGCCGCGACGGCGAGACCGTGCTGCGTGGTGATCTTGGACGAGCTCTGGTTGCTTGTGGCCGGATCGCTACTGCCGCCGCCGCAGGCTGCGAACAGGGCCGCCGCCGCGATGGTGGCCCCAATGGCCAGGGTTACTCTGATCTTCATCTCGTACCTCCGTTAAGTGTTCGGGTCCTGGTATACGGACGGCGGGGGTGCCGGAAAAGTTCCCTATCCAGTGACGTTTATCTGCCAGGAGTAGATAAATTCTCGGCCAGTCGCCTCTTTCCAGCGCAGGGTGACGAGAACGTTGCCCGCAGTGTAGTCGGCTGGGGGAGTGTAACAGGCGGTGCCGCCGGTGGATGGTTGGCTGGCGGTGACCTCCCACTTGAGGTCCGCGGAGACATCTTCGTCCTGCACGAAGAGCTTGACCAGTGTGGTGGGGTTGTCGCCCATGCCATCGCCTCCGCTAAACGAGAAGCCTCCGCAGATGCCGCTGCCTTTCAGCTCGGTGTTGGTGACGGGCGCGAGGTTGGCGGGGGTGACGCTGCTCAAGTGGCGTGGGAGGGAGCCGCCCGCACCGAGGTCCGGCGTTGGCGTGGCCGTGGCGGGGTCATCGCCGCCGCTGCAGCCGACGACGAAGGCGAACAAGAGGACAGTAAGCGCGAGAAGGACGGCGCGCGTCACGAGCGGTCCCGGGCAAGTCGCTGGAGCATCCAGCTCCCGGCGAACGCGAGCACGACACCGGCTGCCAGCGCGATGGCGATGATCAGCATGGTGTCTATGCTACTGCCCGAGTCGGTGTCTTGGCTTGCGTCGAGGTTTGCAGCGTGTGGCGGGACGGCGGTTGCCTCGCCAGCGGAGGCGTTGCGGCCGTCGTTGGAGGTGTCCTGGGCGATGGTTGAGCCGGGCACTGCGCCTACGACGCCGCCGGGTGCAGGGGTTTCGGCTGGGCTGAGGACTTTTGGGTCACCGCCGACGCCGAGGGAGTCGGGCGCCACGGCGGGGGAGGCGCCGACTGCGGCTCCGCCAGAGGTGCTCTGGGTGTCCTCCGTCTTGGCGGGAGGTGAGCTGACGCCGTTGTCATTGATGGAAACGGCTGAGGGGGTGGGTTCGTCGTTGATTGACTTCGGGATGCTAGCGTCACCAGGTGAGGCTGCGAAGGCGTTGGCCTCGGGCTGATTTGCGCCGGTCACGACGAGAGCGTTATCGCCCGAGTCGCTGCTGCTTCCGCCGGAGAAGTTGAGGACGAGCACGATCACCAGCGCCAGAGACATGCCGGCGCCGGCGAGGCGCATGCCGCTGCTGAACGCGGCGACTCGGGACGGCTGTCGGATGCGCGGGGCTGGGCCGGCGACGACCGGACGCTGGGCCATCTCCGGTGTGAGCGCGAAGGAGCGCGGCGCTTCGATCTCTGGCAGGGAGGCGAGCTGCGACTGCAACACGCGCATCGCTTCGAGCTCGTTCTGGCAAGGGGCGCAGGACGCAAGGTGCGCCTCGAGCGCCGGGATGCGGGCGGGGGCAAGCTCACCGTCCGCGTAGGCGGAGATGTCATTGTGTGGGTGTGGGTTGCGGAAAGGCAGTCTCACGGCTCTTCACCTGTAGGACGAAATCTTGCCGGCAAAAGTTCCGCGCGCTCCAGGAGGATCGCCCGGAGGCGCAGGCGTCCGCGCGAGATGCGGGACTTAACGGTGCCGAGCGAGCACTCCATGACCTCGGCGATTTCGGCGTAATCGAGGCCCTGGACGTCGCAGAGGGTGATCGCGAGGCGCTGGTCCTCGGGCAACTCGGCGAGGGCGCGGGATAGCGTTTGGCGCAGCTCGGACTGTTCGGCGCGCTCTTCGGGGGAGGGGGCGTCGTCGGCGACGTCGAGGCGGCGGTCGTCTTCGCCGGTTGGTTCCTCGAGCGAGGCGGCGGGACGAGCGCGGCGTCGTCGCAACTCGTCGTAACAGGCGTTGGCGGCGATGCGGAACAACCACGATCGAAAGCTGCCGCCGCGAAACTTATCGAGGTGCTTGTAGGCTGCGATGAACGCTTCCTGCGCAGCGTCTTCGGCGGTCTGCGTGGATGTGAGCATCCTGAGACAAAGATTAAAGATTGGCGTTTGGTAGTGCTCCACCAGGCAGTTGAAAGCGGCCAGCTCGCCTTTGCGCGAGCGCGCGATCAGATCGGCTTCGTCTGGCCGGGGATCCATCTGGGACAGTTTACCCGTAACGAAATTAGCGCTGAGGCGATTACGCATACGTCTGTATAATGTTAGGTTGGTAGCAATGGCGCGATTTGATGGCCCGGACGACCTGCCGGGTGTAGGTGAGGCGGAGCCAGGGCGGAGCGAAGCTTACGATCCCCTGTTTGGCGATTGGAATGGCTCAGCGCTGCCCGAACAACCCGCAGCCGACGGCGATATGCTGTTCGGCTACTCGCCCGTTTACGCCGACGACGTAGAACACCACGACTTCTATCGCTACGACCCGGCGCGCGCTTCCACCGCCGTCAGCACGGCGGGTTACGCCGACGCCTGGGGCCCGCAGTACGACGAGCAGATGACGGAGTGGCAGCGCCGCCTCCGCGAAGGCACGGTCACGATCCCGGTGCCGGAGCGGAAGTGGATCGTGACGATCCGGGAGCTGGCGGAGACGCTGCTGCTGGCGGCTCTGATCTTCCTCGCGGTGCGGGCCTCGTTCCAGAACTTCAAGGTCGAGGGCGCGAGCATGAACCCGAGCCTTGAGAACGGCGAGTACCTCATCGTCAACAAGCTGAGCTATGCCGAGATTGATCTGAGCCTCTTCAACTTCCTCCCGTTCTTCGATGCCGGTGACGAGCCTGTGCATCACCTCTGGGGCGGCCCTGACCGCGGCGACGTCGTCGTCTTCCGCGCGCCGACCAGCCCGAACCGCGACTTCATCAAGCGCGTGATCGGCTTACCGGGCGACGACGTTCTCATCGACGACCAGGCGGGCACGGTCACCGTTAACGGCAAGCTGCTGACCGAACCGTACATCCAGGGGACGACTCGCTGCGGGCAGCAGTGCGACTGGAAGGTACCGCTGCCAAACACGGCAGACGCTCACTCGACGTGCGGCGCCGACCGCTGCTACTTCGTGATGGGCGACAACCGGCAGAACAGCAGCGACTCGCGGCAGGGGTGGATGGTGCCGGAAGAGAACATCGTCGGCAAGACGCTGGTGACGTACTGGGAGTCGGGTGGCCCGAACATCGGACTCGCCCCGAACCACGGGATCAGCTACGCGGACGACGGCTCCGGCGACTCCGGCCAGTGACCGACGCCCAGCCTGACGCCGAGCGGCTCCTGCGTGAGGCCGGCGCAATGCTCGAGGGGCACTTCCAGCTGGCTTCTGGCAAGCACTCCGGCCTCTACGTCGAGAAGTGGCGGTTGCTGGAGCGCCCACCGGAGACCGATGCTCTCTGCACGATGATCGCCGACTGGGCGAAGGCGTCCGGGCTGAACGTAGAGCTGATGGCTGGCCCAACCACCGGCGGCCTGCTGATCAGCTATGAAGTGGCTCGACACCTCGGCCTGCGGAGCATCTTCGCGGAGAAGGACGAAGGTGGCGGGCGCTCTTTCCAGCGCGGATTTGAGATCGCTCCGGAGCAGCGGGTGCTGGTAGTCGACGATGTGCTGACGACGGGTGGTAGTGTGCGCGATGTGCTGGATGCCGTGCGCAAGATGGGCGGCGAAGTGGTTGGAGTGGCGACGATCATCGATCGCAGCGGGGGCAAGGTGGATTTCGGTGTGCCTTACTTCGCTTGTTTGTCGCTGGACTTGCCGGTGTATTTGCCGGACGCTTGCCCGCTGTGCGAGCAGGGCGTACCGCTAACGATTACCTAGCGCTAAGTCCACTCGGCCTGGGTGGCGTCGCTGGGGGCGTCGAAGTCCTCCGCCTTGTGTGTGCCGTCGCAGAACGGCTTGCGCGCGGAGTGTCCGCAGCGGCAGAGCGAGAAGAATTCGCCTGGGGCGATGTCGTACTCTTTGCCCTCAACGTCGACGAGCTTGACGGGGCCGTAGACTCGCAGGGGGCCGTGGTTGCGGACGAGGATGCGCACCTCGTTCGAGTCGCGTTCTTCTTGCGTCACCACTTCATAATAGCAGTGTCCGCCTGAGGAACGGCTGCACGATGGTGATGAGCCGGTCGTCAGAGCCGGCCCAGAAGTGGTCGACGCCGGGGACGATCTCCACCGTCACGTCGTCGCCGAGCTGGTCCTGGTATTCGAGCAGCAGGTTGGCGTCGCAGTAGGGGTCGCGGTCGCCGGTCACGAATAGTGTGGGCGCCTGCATCTGAATCTCGACCTTCGCGCCGCGCTTTGTTGGTGTGGAGACGGAGATGACGGCTCGGAGGTCGTCGCGGCTGGTGGCGACGTTGAGCATCACCATCGCGCCGAAGGAGTAGCCGGAAAGGGCGATGCGATCGCCGTCCACTTCTGGCTGCGCGCGGAGGGCGTCTAGCGCGGTGCGGACGTCGGCCTGCTCACCGATGCCGTCTGCGTAGTCGCCCTCGCTCGCGCCGACGCCGCGGAAGTTGAAGCGCAGGGCCGCGGCTCCGGCTTCCGTCACGCCGCGGACGAGGGTGCCGACGACGTAGTTGTACATGTCGCCGCCCATCTGCGGGTGCGGGTGGCAGACGACGACGCCGGAGAACGGCGGCTCGCCGTCGGGCAGGTGGAGCATCGCCTCGAGGGTAGGGCCGTCGCTTTCGATGCGAAGGGCGCGGCCGGGGATTACTGCCACGGCTCGAGTTCAGGGTTGCGGTACATATCGACGATTTGCTGGAAGCGGAGGCCGGTGACAGCGCCGGAGTTGTCGCGGATCATCGTCATGTAGTTGGTGGCCGAGCGTTCGCTGACGAGCGCGAAGAAATCGGGCTCGCCTGGGCGTGTCGCAACGAGGCGCGCGCCGTTCTTCCATGGACCGCGCCGCGAGTAGAGGACGAGGCCGTCGTCCTCGCGCTTGATCTGGACGCGGCCGGCGTTGTACTGCGCGCGGAAGTTGGTGAGCGGGCCGGGCATCGTTAGTTCGTAGACGCCGGGCGCTGATTCGAGGATGCGATCGTCGATAGCCTGTGCGGCGATAGGTGCATCTTCGTCACCCAAGAACGCGCCGAGGACGCGCGGGACGACGAGGCGATCGAAGTAGTCGGAGTAGAGGTTGACGTGTAGGAGGAGCGCAGCGTCGAGTCCCGGGTAGACGGCGAAGTAGGTGTTCCAACCGCCGAAGACGGAGCCGCCGTGGCCGAAGAGCCGGCGCTCGCCGTCACCGCGGACGGAGAATCCGAGGCCCCAGCCAGGCAGACGCTTGTCGGGGCGCCAGGCGTCGCCAGTCATCGCGGCCAGCGTTTCTGGATGGACTACGCCGCGCGAGTCGCGGAGCAGGGCGCTGGCGTAGGTGCCCATGTCGACGATTGTCGATTGCACTGCGCCGGCGCCACCGTTGCCCCAGACTCTGACGTACGCGCCGGGAAGGTTGTGGCCGTCGACCGGATCGTCCGACTCGAACTTCACGCCGAGGAGGTCGAGCAGCGCGCGGTCCTGCGGCGTCGGCGCCTGCGAGTAACCGTGCGCGAGATCGGGGTGCGGCTCGTCTTCAAGGTCTGTCGCGGGCATGCCGAGCGGCTCGAAGACGCGGCGGTGCATTACTTCAGCGAGCGGAGTGTTTTCGATTCGCGAGACGATTTCGCCGAGGAGCGCGAAACCGTGGTTGGCGTAGGCGTACTTTGTGCCGGGTACGGCTTCGATGGTGATGCCGTCGGTGTAGAGCTTCGCCAGGGGGATGCTGCGGTCCGTTTCGGCGAAGAGGTAGTCGAACGGCTTCTTGAGGTCGTCCAGGTTGGGCGCCTCGCCGATGCCGCCGGTGTGGGTGAGCAGATGCCAGACGGTGAGCGTCGAGCCGTTGTCCTTGAACTCGATGTCGGGGAGCAGCTCCGGGACGAGCGCGTCCAGCGACAAGCGTCCCTCGTCGACGAGGGCCATCGCGCAAAGGGCGACCATGGTCTTCGTTACGGAGCCGATGCGGTGCCGCGAGTCCGGGGTGTAGGGCTTGCCCAGCGCGATGTCCGCGTGGCCGAAACCTTCGGCGTGGACGAGCTCGCCGCCAGCGACGACGCCCAGCCCAAGGCCGGGCATGTGCTTCTCGTCGACGATCTGTTGGACAGCGTCGCGCAGGCGGGGGATATCGGGGTTGAACTTTGGCATGGGCCGGATTGTAGCACTCGGGCGATACACTTGCCGTATGTCTGCGCGGATCATCCTCTCGCACTACCAGGCGGCGCCGCTTGTGCGGTCGCGGCGGCTGGGGGAGGCGCAGGTGCGCACGTCGATCGACTTGAACCTGACGATGACGATTGCACAGCTTTCGGACGAGGGGCTGACGCTGCCGGACGGGCGGGTTGTGCCGTGGCCGGTGATCGACGAGATCGCGCCGAACCAGAGCGGCTGCTTCCTCGTCGAAGGGGACGAGTTCGAGAAGATACAGACGTTTTCGGAGGGTACGGGCCGCGCGGTGACGTTGTACCCGACGCCGGGCGCGCCTACGGTTCTCATCTCCGGGACGCCGATGCACCGGATAAAGGACAGCAATCCGTACCAGGACACGCTCACGAAAGTGCGTTCGATCGCGCCGATTAGCGGGCGCGTGTTGGATACGGCGACGGGGCTGGGTTACACCGCGTGTCAGGCGTCGCGCAGCGCGAGCCGGGTAGTGACGATCGAGCTGGACCCGGCGGTGTCGGAGATAGCGCGGCTCAACCCGTGGTCGAAGGAGCTGTTTGAGTCACCGAAGATCGAGCGCGTGTTTGGAGATTCGTACGACGTGCTGAACGGCTTTCGCGATGAGTGCTTCGATGCGATCATTCACGACCCGCCGATGTTCAGCCTCGCCGGCGACTTGTATTCCGGGGAGTTCTACGCGCGGCTGTTGCGTGTACTGGTGCGTGGCGGGAAGCTCTTCCACTACATCGGCGATCCGGCGAGCAAGAGCAGCGGCAGCGTCACACGCAGCGTCGTCAAGCGGCTGGCGGAGGCGGGCTTCCGCAGCGTCACGGCGCACCCGGAGGCGTTTGGTGTGACGGCGGTGCGATAGTGCGGACTGTGGCGAAGCCGAAGAGCAAGGAGACCTACGCTGATGCGAAGTTCGCGGGCGTAGACCTGACGTCGGCGAAGCTGGCGGAGGCCGAGTTCGATGGCTGCACGTTTGAGAGCTGCACTTTCAACGAGGCGGTGCTTTCGCATTGCCGATTCACGAAGTGCCGCTTCCTGAAGAGCGATCTGAGCCTCTTCCGCCCGGAGAACTGCCGCTTCACGGACGTCGAGTTCGTGGACTGCAAGCTGGTTGGCGTCGACTGGACGGCGAGTGGCACGACGAACGCTGACCGGATGCTCTTTAGCGCGAGCTTCGAGCGGTGCGTGCTGGACTACGCCGTACTGAAGGGCCTGCCGCTGAAGAAGATGACGAAATGCACGGCGCGCGAGACCGACTTCACGGAAGCGATTCTGAGAGACGCCGATTGCCGCGAGACGGATTTCGCCGGTGCGACGTTCATGCGGAGCGACCTGCGCGGCGCGAACTTCGTTGGCGCGCGGAACTATACGATCGACGTGATCCAGAACAAGGTGCGGAAGGCGCGCTTCTCGTGGCCGGAGGTGGAGTCGCTGGTTACTCTGTTTGGCGTGATCGTCGAAGGCTAGCGCGTTCCGCGAGCCGCCCACGCCCGCGCGATGAGGCGGATCGAGCCGTCGGCTTCGATTGGGAGCGTTGTGCGCAGGTGGTCTCGGAGACGGTCACGCTGCGTGTCAGACATCGTGGCGACGTAGCTGGGCGCGGAACCCTGGCCGCCGAGAAACGGCGTCCAGTAGTCATCGAAGTCACGGAAGGTCGTCTCAACGTCGATGGCGCGTGTTTCGGTGTCGCGCAGTCCGGTCGAGGCGAACGCTGTCGCCAGCGCGTCCGGGTGGCAGATCGGGAAGCGGCTGCTTTCGTCCAGAGCAGAGATTCCCGGGTCCATTGTGACGGCAGCGTCCCAGAAGTAGCGCATGAGCTCCATCTTCTCGGCGTAGTCCCAGACATAGGCAGCGACTGTGCCACCGGAACGGACGACGCGGGCCATCTCGTTCACGGCGTCTTGCGGTTCGGGGACGAAGTTGAGTGAGAGGCCGGAGACGGCGGCGTCGAAGGCAGCGTCTGCTTCCGGGATCGCCTGCGCGGTGCCTTCAGCGAAGCCGGCGCGCGGGTCGGTGATGTTCTTGCGGGCAGAGGCGAGGAAGCCAGCGGACGGATCGATGCCTTTGACGGCGCCAGGGTTGGCCAAAGAGAGGATGGTTGCCGTGAGGGCGCCGGTACCGCAGCCGAGATCGAGCCAGCGCTGGGTTGGGGGTAGCGCGAGCCAGGTGATGAACTCGCGGGCGACGAGACGGCTCCAGCGGCCGACGTAGGACTCGTAGATGTCGCCGTCGGACCACTTATCGGGGACGGCGCTCACGGCTAGTTGCCGGGGAGTGAGGTTTCGCCGCCCATGAGGTAGCGGTCGATGCCACGCGCGGCGGAGCGGCCTTCGGCGATCGCCCAGACGATGAGGGACTGGCCGCGGGTCATGTCGCCGGCGGTGAAGACGCCGGGGACGCTGGTCATCTTGTTGACGTCCGCCTTCACGTTGCCGCGCTCGTTCAGCTCAACGCCGAGCAGCTCGACCATGTAGCGCTCGGGGCCGGTGAAGCCCATCGCGAGCAGGATCAGGTCGACCTCTTCTTCGAACTCGCTGCCGGGAACGTCCTTCATTACCATGCGGCCGTCTTCGCGGACGAACTCGATGTGGTTGCCGTGCAGCTTCTTGAGGGCGCCGTTTTCGCCGGAGAGGTGCTTCGTCTGGATGCTGTACTCGCGCGCACCACCTTCTTCATGGGCGCTGGAGACGCGGTAGATGTTCGGGTACATCGGCCAGGGTGCGTCGGTGCCGCGCATTTCGGGCGGGCGAGGCATGATCTCCATCTGGATCACCGACTTCGCGCCGTGGCGGTGGACGGTGCCGAGACAGTCTGCGCCGGTGTCGCCGCCGCCGAGGATGACGACTCGCTTGTCCTTCGCGGAGATGAACTGCGACTCCGGAAGCTCATCGCCGGCGCCGCGGCGGTTCTGCAACGGGAGGAACTCCATCGCGAAGTAGGTGCCGGTTAGTTCGCGGCCGGGGACGGGGAGGTCGCGCGGTTGCGTCGCGCCGCCGGTCAGGCAGAGCGCATCGTACTCTTTTGCGAGCTCGCCGGCGTCTACGTCTTTGCCGACGTTCACGCTGGTCTTGAAGGTGACGCCCTCTGCGGACATCTGCTCCATGCGGCGGTCGATAACCCACTTCTCCATCTTGAAGTCGGGGATGCCGTATCGAAGGAGGCCGCCGATGCGGTCGTCGCGCTCATACAGATCGACGGCGTGGCCGGCGCGCGCGAGTTGCTGTGCTGCGGCCATGCCGGCAGGGCCGGAGCCGATGACGGCCACGCGCTTGCCGGTGATACGATCGGGCGGCTGCGGGACGATCCAGCCTTCTTTGTAGGCGTGCTCGATGATCGTGAGCTCGACTTGTTTGATGGTCACAGCATCGCTGTTGATGCCGAGCACGCAGGCGGCTTCGCAGGGTGCGGGGCAGAGACGGCCGGTGAACTCCGGGAAGTTGTTGGTGGCGTGGAGGCGGTCGATCGCCTCGCGCCAGTGGTCGCGGTAAACGAGGTCGTTCCAATCCGGGATGATGTTGCCGAGCGGGCAGCCCTGGTGGCAGAAGGGGATGCCGCAGTCCATGCAGCGCGCGGCCTGGTCCTTCAGCGATTGCGTCGGGAAGTCCTGATAGACTTCCAGCCAGTCGCCGAGGCGCGTCTCGACGGCGCGACGCTTTGGCGTCTCCCGCGCGAACTCCATGAAGCCGGTGGGCTTACCCACGAGCGCTCCTGGCGGCCTTCTTGGCGCCGTTTGCCTTCTTGCCGTTGGCCTTTGGCGGAGTGGCCTCGGCGTGCACTTCGCCGGCGTGCTCCTCAGCTTCCATGAGTTGCTCGCGGATCACGCGCTTGTAGTCGCGGGGCATGACCTTCACGAACTTGGCGGTGGCAGCGGGCCAGTCGGTGAGGAGCCTGGCGGCGACGGTGCTGCCGGTGAACTCCTTGTGCCGCTCCAGCAGACCGTGGACGAGGTCGATGTCTTCGGCGTCGTCCAGCTTCTCGAGATCGACCATCTCCTTGTTGCAGCGGATGTCGAAGTCGCCGTCGGCGTCGTAGACGTAGGCGATGCCGCCGCTCATGCCGGCCGCGAAGTTGCGCCCGGTGCGGCCGATGACGACGACGCGGCCGCCGGTCATGTACTCGCAGCCGTGGTCGCCGATGCCTTCGACGACGGCCATGGCGCCGGAATTGCGGACGGCGAAGCGCTCGCCGGCGACGCCGCGGGCGAAGAGCATGCCACTGGTTGCGCCGTAGAGAGCGACGTTGCCGATGAGGATGTTTTCTTCGGGAACGAAGGTTGCGGCGGCAGGTGGCTGAACGATGATTTTGCCGCCCGACAAACCTTTGCCGCAGTAGTCGTTGGAGTCGCCTTCGAGCCAGAGGGTCATGCCGCGCGGCACGAAGGCACCGAAGCTCTGCCCGGCGGAGCCGTGGAAGCGCATCGTGATCGTATCGTCAGGCAGGCCGTCGAAGCCGTGGCGGCGGGTCAGCTCCGACCCGAGGATCGTGCCGACGGTGCGGTTTACGTTGTAGATGTTCATCTCGATGGTGACGGGATTCTTGTGCTCGAGCGCATCTTTGGCCAGAGGCAGGAGCTGCTGGTCGAGCGCCTTATCGAGGCCGTGGTCCTGCGTGGTGATGCAGCGCCGCGCGACGTCGGGTCCGGCGTCCGGGCGGTAGAAGATCGCTGAGAAGTCCAGGCCGCGGACCTTGTAGTGCTCGACGGCGCGGCGGGTGTCCAGGAGATCGCTGCGGCCGACGACTTCGTCGAGCGAGCGGTAGCCCATCGCAGCGAGGTATTCGCGGATCTCTTCGGCGATGAAGTGGAAGAAGTTGACGACGTGCTCAGCCTGGCCCGCGAACTTCTCGCGCAGCTTCGGGTTCTGCGTGGCGATGCCGACGGGGCAGGTGTCGAGGTGGCAGACGCGCATCATGATGCAGCCGAGCACGACGAGCGGCGCCGTCGCGAAACCGTACTCTTCGGCGCCAAGCAGCGCGCCGATGATGACGTCGCGTCCGGTCTTTAGCTGGCCGTCCGTCTGCACGACGATGCGGTCGCGGAGATTGTTCAGCACCAGCGTTTGCTGTGTCTCGGCGAGGCCGAGCTCCCAGGGAATGCCAGCGTGCTTGATCGAGGTGAGGGGGCTGGCGCCGGTGCCGCCGTCGTGGCCGGCTATCAGCACCACGTCCGACTTAGCCTTGGCGACGCCCGCCGCGACTGTGCCCACGCCGACTTCGGCGACGAGCTTCACGTTGATGCGCGCCCGCGGGTTCGAGTTCTTGAGGTCGTGGATCAGCTGCGCCAGGTCTTCGATGGAGTAGATGTCGTGGTGCGGCGGCGGGCTGATGAGGCCGACGCCCGGCGTGGTCCCGCGCACGGCGGCGATCCAGGGCCAAACCTTGTAACCAGCGAGCTCGCCGCCCTCGCCGGGCTTAGCGCCCTGCGCCATCTTGATCTGCAGCTCGTCGGCGTTGACGAGGTATTCGCTCGTCACGCCGAAGCGGCCGGAGGCGACCTGCTTGATCGCGGAGCGGCGGAGGTCGCCATTTTCGTCGGGAGTGAAGCGGCGGCGGTCTTCGCCGCCTTCGCCGGTGTTGGACTTGCCGCCGATGCGGTTCATCGCGATGGCCAGCGTCTCGTGTGCCTCAGCGCTGATCGAGCCGAAGCTCATCGCGCCGGTTGCAAAGCGCTTGAACATCGTCTCCGAGGACTCGACCTCGTCGACTGGAATCGGGTCGCGGTCGGACTTGATCTCGAAAAGGCCGCGCAGGGTGCAGAGGCGCTCAGCCTGCTCATCGACCATGCGGGTGTATTGCTTGAACAGGTCCCACTGTTTCGCGCGGGTGGAGTGCTGGAGGCGGAAGACAGTCTCCGGGTTGAAGAGGTGCAACTCGCCGTCGCGGCGCCACTGGTACTGGCCGCCCCACATCAGTTCCTTGAGGCCGCCGTCGCGTTCGGGGAAGGCGCGGCGGTGGTGGAAGAGCGTGTCGAGAGCGATCTCTTCGATGCCGATTCCGGCGATGCGGGAGGCCGTGTTCGTGAAGTACTGATCGATGAAGTCGGGCGCGAGGCCAATCGCCTCGAAGATCTGGGCGCCGCGGTAGCTCTGGATCGTCGAGATGCCCATCTTGGACATGATCTTGACGACGCCCTTCTTGATCGCCTTGAGGTAGTGATCGACGGCGTCGTCGTAGGATATGCCGTCGTCGAGCAGGCCCTCGTCGGCCATCTGGTGCAGCGTGTCGATTGCGAGATACGGGTTGACGGCGCCGGCGCCGTAACCGATCAGCAGCGCGAAGTGGTGGGCCTCCCGCGCTTCCGCGGTTTCAAGCACCAGGCCGACCTGCGTGCGCTTTCGCTCGCGGACGAGGTGGTTGTGGAGGCCGGCCGTGGCGAGCAGCGCTGGGATTGGGGCGTGCTCAGCGTCGACGGCGCGGTCTGAGAGCACGAGGATCGTGTAGCCGTCGGCGATCGCTTCGTCGGCGAGCTGGCACATCTCATCGATGGCGCGCTTGAGGGCCTTCGGGCCGTCCGCGACGTGGAAGATCATCGGGAGCTCTTTGGAGCGGAGGAAGCCGTCGTCGTAGTTCTTGAGCCGCGCGAGCTGTTCGTTGTTGAGGAACGGCATCTTCACTTCGATCATCCGCGCGTTCGACGGTTGCGGGTCGAGCAAGTCGCCCTCTGGCCCCAGCGTCGAGGCGACGGACGTGACGATTTGCTCGCGGATCGCATCCAGCGGCGGGTTGGTGACCTGCGCGAACAGTTGCTTGAAGTAGTTGTAGAGAAGTTGCGGCTTGTCGGAGAGGACGGCGAGCGGCGCGTCGTTGCCCATTGAGCCGCGGGCTTCTTCGCCGTTGCGGGACATCGGGCCGAGGATGTACTTCAGGTCTTCGTGCGAGTACCCGAACGACATCTGCTGCTCCAGCAGGGCGTCGCCGGTGAGCCGCGCCGCTGGTTCGGCTGGCGGCAGGGTCTCCATCGTCTTGGTGTTTTCAGCGAGCCACTTGCCGTACGGTTTGGCCGACGCCATCTCGTGCTTGAGCTCGGCGTCATCGATGATGCGGCCTTCGTCGAGGCTGATGAGGAACATGCGGCCGGGCTGGAGGCGGCCCTTGATCAGCACGTTCTCCGGCTCGATCGGCAGCACGCCTACCTCTGACGCCATGATCACGTAGTCGTCCTTGGTGACGTAGTAGCGGCTGGGGCGAAGGCCGTTGCGGTCCAGCACGGCGCCGATCGTGCAGCCGTCCGTGAAGGTGATCGAGGCCGGGCCATCCCACGGCTCCATCAGGCAGCTGTGGTAGCTGTAGAAGTCCTTCTTCTCCTGGCTCATCGATTCGTGGCCGTCGTAGGGTTCGGGGATCATCATCATCACGGCCTGGTGAATCGGGCGGCCGGCCATCATCAGCAGCTCGAGGGCGTTGTCGAAGCAGGCCGTGTCACTACCCTTTTCGTCGATGATTGGCGTGATGCGCTGGATGTCGGGGATGAGTTCCGACTCGAACAAGCCCTCGCGGGCGCGCATCCAGTTGATGTTGCCGCGCAGGGTGTTGATCTCGCCGTTGTGGGCGACCATGCGGTAGGGGTGCGCAAGCTTCCAGCTGGGGAAGGTATTCGTGCTGAACCGCGAGTGGAACATGCAGAGCGCGCTGACCATGCGCGGGTCGCTGAGGTCCGGGAAGTACTCGCCCAGCTGCGTCGCCATGAGCATACCCTTGTAGACGAGCGTGCGGCAGGACAGGCTGGGGAAGTAGAAGGTCGACGCGTCGTCGATGTCTGAGCGGGCGATCTGGTTCTCGAAGAGCTTGCGGATGACGTAGAGGCGGCGCTCGAACTCGTCCTCGCTGAGCGCGCCTTCGCGGCCGATGAGCACGTGGTACATGTCGGGCTCGGCGGCGACCGCACTCTGGCCGAGCGATGCGTTGTTCGTGGGCACGTCGCGCCAGCCGATGAGCTGCTGGCCCTGCTCCTCCACGATGTTCTGGAAGAGCCGCATCGCTTGTTTCGTCGCCTTCTTGTTCTTCGGCGCGAAGAAGAGGCCGACGCCGTAGTGGCCGGCCTCTGGTAGGCGGATGCCTTCGTGAGCGCAGACGTGGGCGAAGAAGTCGTGCGGCAGCTGGATGAGGATGCCGGCGCCGTCGCCGGTGTTGACCTCGCAGCCGCAGGCGCCGCGGTGGTTCAGGTGCTCCAGCGCGAGGAGACCATCGCTGATGATCTTGTGCGATTTCACGCCCTTGAGCTGGGCGATGAAGCCGGTGCCGCAGCTGTCGTGCTCGTGGAAGGGATCGTAGAGGCCCTGGGCGAGCGGCGCCTGAGATTTCGGGCGTGCTGCGGCAGTCTTGCGGGATGGCTTCTTGCTGGAAATACGGTATGGCTCAGGTGAGGTGGTCATGGTCGGCTCCTTGGGCTGGCTTAGGCTGCGGGCGATGCCAGCGAGCGCTTGAGTTTGCGCTTGGAGGGCGTAGAGGACGAGGCCGACGGGCGCGTCAGCGGGTTGTTAGAGGATACGGCAGCTGTTGTATTGCTGAGGTGATCCATAATGCCCGTCTCCACCGCCAAAAGTTATGCGCGAAGTATAGTGTGCGTCCCACACGATGTCTACAATCCTGTGCGAAACGCTCAGCTATAGACGCCGTGAATCGTAGGGGGATACTAGCATAGGCGCGGGAAGGCGGTCAACGGCGGTCACGGCGCCCATGTAGTGAAGTACGACTCGATCCACGAACTGCCGGTGTAAGCCATCTTCCAAACTCTGCCCGGGTTATCGCAGCCCCTGTAGTTGGCGACCAGCCAGTCCGGCGACCATGCGTCTGTACCTGGGCCGGATGTCAGACATCCGCCCTGGTTGGCCTCCGCAGACCACGAGCTTCCGTTCCAGGCTCTATGGAACACCCCTGCCCCGCCCGGAGCCATCTCGCAGCACGATAGATCACGTCAAGTCTGGTGCTCGCGTAGGACGCGATTGCCGGGGCGAGCATCGTGCAGCCGCCGAGAGAACTCCCGCGCCCAAGATCCACTGTAACTCTTCACAAACACAGCATCGTTGCAGCCTCGGAATGCGACATCTATTCGATTCGTGGCCCAGGCAACCGCCCCTGGCCCTGACCGCAGGCACTCGCCGCGAGCTACAAACCCTGACCAAGTACTTCCATTCCAGGTGTTTTGCCAAAGCTGGCCGTCACAGCCTCGCACAAAGACGTCAACCCTATTGGTGTTCCAGGAAGACGCTCCCGGCGAATCGAAAATGCAGCCACCTATACTTGTCCAATTTGACCAGCTTCCACTCGTCGATCTGATGGTCCACGTCTGTCCGTCACAACCGCGGACAAAAACATCGATTCTAGTCGTGGACGACGCAACCGCCGCTGGACCGCTTTTGAGGCAAGCACCAGGCTTCGGTTTGACCCAGCCGCCCCAACTGCTGCCGTTGTAGTGTCGCTGCCATAGGTCATTGTCGTTGCCGCGAATGAATACATCCACCGAACTGGAGACAAAGGAAGCGACCGCGGGGGAGAAGTCGGCGTGATTGGGCGGGTTGTCTTCCCACATGTAGGTGCTAAGCACGGATGGGTCCACCGCGGTTCCGCTGCAGCAGTCACCGGCGGTAGCGTCCACGCGCGTCTCAAAGTGCAAGTGATACTCGATGGTTCCGGAGTTTCCCTCGTGTCCGAGAATCTCACCCCGGCCAACCGGTTGGCCCGTCACCACCGTCCTGTCACTGAGATGGAGATACCTAGTCTTCTGGTTATTTGAATGGTCAACAATGACGTAATACCCGGCACAGTAGGGGACGGTACAACTTGGTGGAAATTGCTCGTATAGCCGTCCAGTGCCTTAGAGTGCAGCAGCGACGACCTCCCCCGCGCTTGAGGCATCGCCCAGTTGATAGTCGATTCCTTTGTGTCCCGCATAACATTGTTCGAGATGGCATTCGTAGGAAACGCTGGCGTAGAACGGGAGTGTGTATACTCGCTCCACCAGCGCGTCTGCCTCCTCATGTCCATGCGCCCAGAAAACGAAGACGACAAGAAGCAGCGCTGATGTACCTTGAACACGGCGAGAGAGCCAGCTAGTTTCCAAACTCGAACTCTGTGAGAACAGTTTGGAAGTCAGGTTCGCTGATTCCTGCTGCATAGTTGGCGCCGGCGACGCCGTACACATTGCCGCCAATTATGAAGATCGTGCCGCGGTGTTTGACAAGGACCACGGGGTACTTGTCTCCCATTGCGTTCACCGGAAATAACAACCCTGCTTCACCGTCTATCGTGAGTTGCTGCGGCTCACTTGGCCATCCATCTTCCCTTGCCCACTCGTCAATCGAGAGGTTGGCTGGATCCGGCTCCACGCCTACGCCAAAGGCGGTTACTCCCTTCGCGTTTGTGAAAGAAATGGTACGTCGCTGAACTCCGTCGTTTCCTCCTTTTCCACCGACGTTGAAGTATTCAGTGGTCATGCTAAGACCTGTTGGCAGCGAGAAGGAAAACCCTAGCCCAGGGTCAAGGTACACTGTCCAGCCGCTGGCCACGGGCGCCGGGGTTCCGCTTGAGGACGTCGGCGTCGATGACGCGGTAGCGGTCAGAGTCCGTGAAGGTACGCCAGTGGAGGATGGAGGAATATCTTCACTCTCATCGCTGCACGCGAGGCCAAGAAACAGCAACGCCAGGACTGGCAGGATCCATAACCGCGCCATCGGGAATACCTCTCTTCTGGCGAGAGTCTGCGCTTCTTCGCAGCGCGTCCACAGTGCCATTTGGCCCTCTTTTGGCGAAGCAAATCATCGCTCTCATCGTTGCACGCGATGACGCGCAGGTCGTTTTGGCTCGCCCGAAACGGTACGCTTTCCCCGTCAGTGGAGGGGTTCAGTGGTTATGATGTAGGCGCGGTTAGGCTTAGCGCCGGCGCCGCCAATGGAGTTGGTATGAGCACAGCACCTGCAACTGCACCCGCCATCGAGTGTCCCGTCTGCCACCGGCCCGCGCAAGGCGGCAGCCTCTTTTGCCAGTACGACGGCACCTTCCTCCTCGACCAGGAGGGGACCGTGGTCATGGCCACCCGCCTCTCGCGGGTCGGATCGGCCATCGTCAACGCAATTCTCGTGTTTCTTACGCTCTTCATCGGCTGGGTCATCTGGTGGTTCATCGTTGCTCCGAAGGGCCAGAATCCCGGCAAAGCGCTGCTTGGCCTGCGCGTCATCAAGACGAACGGCTCGGCAATGAACACCGGGAGCATGTTCGTCCGCGGGTTGCTCGGAATCCTCTGTGGTCTCATCCCCCTGTACCTGGACGACCTCTGGATCCTCTGGGACAAGGACGCCCAGACCCTGCACGACAAGCTCGCCGATACCGTCGTCGTCAAGGCGCAGGGCTCCGAGAAGATCGTCGAGCGCGGCTCCCTCGGCCCGCTTCCCGCCGGCTATGCGCGCCCGACGTACGCGCCGCCCGTCACTTTCCCGCCGTCGTCCTCGCCCGCTCCCACGGCCCCCACATCGACGATTCCCGCCGACAACGCCGAGGCCCTCCGTCAGCTCGAAGACATGCGATCGAAGAACCTCATCACGGACGCTGAGTACCAGGAGAAGCGCAAAGCGATCCTGGACCGCATCTAATGTCCGAAGCTTCCGCCGTCGCCTCTGGCACCGATGAACCTTGCGCTCTTTGCGGACGGCCGCTGGGCAAGGGGCGGTTCTGCCTCAATTGCGGCGTCCTCCGGACTGACGCCGAGGGCACGGTGGTGCGAGCGCCTCGGTTGGCGCGGCTGGGGGCGTTTGTGATCGATCTGGCGCTGATTGCCGTGACGCTGGTCGTTGGCTGGCTCATCTGGTATTCGGTCACGGCGCGGGAGGGGCAGTCGCCGGGGAAGAGGATGCTGGGGCTGCGAGTGATCAACCGGGACGGGACGCTCGCGCAGCCGGGGAAGATGTGGCTGCGGCTCGGGCTGACGGTGCTGCTTTCGGGGTGGCTGGACCCGGCGTTTGCGCTGCTCAACCGAGACGCGAAAACGCTGCACGACTTGATTTGCCGGACGCTTGTCGTCAACGCTGCGGGTTCCGAGAAGCTGCTCCGGGGCACGGCTGCCAGTGCGGCGCAAGAGCACACTCCGATCGAAGAAAGCGTCCCCTTCGAGACGCCTGCGCCGGAGCCGGAGGCTGCGGAGTCCGCTGAGCCTGAGGTTCCCTCGAAGCCCAGTTTCGATCCGGACGCGGCGACGCTTCACCGCCTGGCGTACCTCCACGATCAGAAGCTGATCACGGACGAGGAGTACGAGGACCGCCGACAGCGCATTCTCGACCGTTTATAGCGCTCCGTTGGCGCCTTTCGGGCGTACCATATTGCACGCAACACACAAGGGGGTGTGCAGATGGGGTTCCTTAAACGACGCGGCTTCGAGGCGGGCTACGGGGTGATGGTTTTCGGCCTGGCCGTCATGCTGGTCGGCTTCGGCGTCGACGCCTACCTCCATAGCAAAGACTCCACTCTCGCTGAGAGCGAGGGCATCTTCACGCTGAGCAACCCCGGTCACCTGATGGTCGCGATCGGCGTGATCGTGGCGGTGCTGGGGGCGTGCCTTGGCCCATACACACGCTGGGTGCTGGGCCGCCGCTCCACGATGCTGACGGTTGCGGTGCCGGTGGCGGCGGTTGTCATTGCGGCGTCCGTCTCCGGCATGTTCGCTACGGCGTTGAACGACCTCTCGCACCACGCGGCCGCTCACAACGACACGGCGACGTCGCACAGCGCCTCGACGGCGACTGACGCTACGCACGCCGCGACGCACAGCGCCAACATCCTCGCCGCGAACGTGGCGACGGTGAACGTCGAAGACTCCACGATGCACGAGCCGGCTAACGGGCAGGGCGTCACCGCCGACAACCTCAACTTCGCCGAGACGTTCCTAACGCAGGCGCGGGAGGGCACGGCCAAGTACCAGGACGTCGCCGTCGCGAAAGCGGACGGTTACATACGCATCACGCCGGACCTGCCGCTGATCGGGGCGCACTTCTTTAAGCCCGGGCTGGACGGTTTGGATCCGGCGCACCCGTCGATCCTGCTGTACCAGAAGGGGCTCAACAGCAAGTGGGAGCTGGCAGGGCTGGCCTACACGATGCCCAAGGCGGTGGGCGACGACACGCCGCCAGTCACTCAGCTGGGCGGGTTGGCCCACTGGCACTACCACGCTGACCTCTGCTTCACCTCCGGTGGCAACGTCACAATCACGGTCAGCGCCAAGCAGTGCGCGGGGGTCTTCCAGGAGGAGACGTCGTGGCTGCTGCACGTGTGGGTGTGGAAAGAGAGCCCCGAGGGCGTATTCGCGCACATGAACTCGCTGATGCAGTAAGGCGTGGTCGCCGGGATGGGACAGACACGTCGTCCGGGCGTCGGTGGACGCTGCTCCCCCTACGCGGAACCACGACGCCAGACTCTTGCCTTCGGGCTGGGGATGCGATACAACTGACTTAGCACTCCCGCCCTGCGAGTGCTAACAACGCTCATCGCAACAGATATCCACACAAGGAGTACACCCCATGGCTAAGCAACTGCTCTTCGACGAGGCCGCCCGCCACGCCCTGCGAAATGGCGTGGACGCGCTCGCCGATGCCGTCAAGATTACCCTCGGCCCCAAGGGACGAAACGTCGTCCTCGAGAAGAAGTTCGGCTCCCCGACAATCACCAACGACGGCGTGACGATCGCCAAGGACATCGAGCTGGACGACCCGTTCGAGAACATCGGCGCTCAGCTCGCCAAGGAGATCGCTTCCAAGACCAACGACATCGCCGGTGACGGCACGACGACCGCCACGGTCCTCGGCCAGGCGATCGTCCACGAAGGCCTGAAGAACGTCGCGGCCGGCGCCAACCCGATGGCCCTGAAGCGCGGCATCGAGAAGGCGGCAGCAGCCGTCGTCGCGCAGGTGAAGGCCAATGCGATCAAGGTAACGACGCGCGAGCAGATGGCCCAGGTGGCCGCGATTTCCGCGAACAACGACCAGGAGATCGGCGACCTCATCGCCGAGGTAATGGTGAAGG
>JBDTOK010000013.1:0-23619 GCA_039933275.1 Chloroflexota bacterium
AGCGCGAAGCGGCTGGGCGATTACCTGGAGGTCATGAGCAAGGCGGTCTTCCAGTCAGGCATGAGCTGGGCGGTCGTCGAGAAGAAGTGGGACGGGACGCGCGAGGCGTTTCGCAAGTTCGAGCCGCTGGCGGTGGCTTCGTTGACTGAGGATGAGATCGCGGAGCTGACGTCGGACACGCGGATCATTCGCAATCGCAAGAAGGTGGAGGCGGTGGTAGACAACGCGCGCAAGATGGTTGAGCTGGACGAGGCGCACAAGGGGTTTCGCAAGTACCTGCGCTCTCACGGGGGGTTTGAGGGGACGGTGAAGGACCTGCGCAAGCAGTTCCGGTTCATGGGCGAGACGGGCTGCTACTACTTCCTTTACGTGGTGAAGGAAGAGGTGCCGGACTACGACACCTGGTGCGTGTCGCGCGGCGTGACGCACACGCCGGCGCACGTTAGCTGAGCCACGGCTCCCTTTTCGCATAGAATCTCCCCATGGCTAACAAGATTCGCTGTGCCTGGGCGACGGATGCGTCGGAGCCGATGCTTGCGTACCACGATGACGATTGGGGGGTGCCGCACCACGATGACGTCGCGCTGTTCGAGCTGCTGACGCTGGAGGGGGCGCAGGCGGGGCTTTCGTGGAGCACGATCCTTAACAAGCGCGAGGGTTATCGGCGCGCGTTTGACGGGTTTGATATCGCGCGCGTGGCGAGGTACTCGGACAAGAAGATCGAGGCGCTGATGGCGGACGCGGGGATTGTGCGCAACCGTTTGAAGATTGCGAGCACGGTCTCGAATGCGCGGGCGACCCTGGATGTGCAGAAGGAGTTTGGGTCGCTCGATGCGTGGTTGTGGGGGTTGGCTGGCGGGAAGCCGCGGGTGAACTCGCCTCGCAGGATGGGAGATGTGCCGGCGAGTACGCCGGAGTCGGATGCGATGAGCAAGGAGTTGCGCAAGCGGGGGTTCCGGTTCGTGGGGACGACGATTTGCTATGCGTTTATGCAGGCTACGGGAATGGTGAATGATCACCTGGTTGGGTGTGCGTTTCGGCGGGCGAAATAAAACCAGCGCCTGCCTACACAGAAGACCAGCGCGGTTACCAGGCAAGCAATTTGGCGCTGTGGCGCCCGTCCTTCGAGACCCTCAGGATGCACGGAACCCTGTTCCCGTAAACTGGGCGCATGACCATTCCGGCGCGGACGCTTAGAACGCTCGAATATGACAAGGTGATTGAGCGGCTGGCCAAGCATGCGATTACGCTGCGTGGCCGGGAGTTGGCGCTTGCGCTTTTGCCGGCTACGGAGTTTTCGGAGGTGCTACGGGCGCAGCGGTTTACGGCGGAGGCGCGGCGGCTGATTGAGCTTAAGCCAAACGTTTCGCTGTCCGATGTGAAGGACGTGGCGTCGATTGTGCAACAGGCGGCGATTGAGCGGACGCTCGATCCCCAGGAGCTGCTCGATGTGCAGACGACGCTCGCGGGGGCGCGAGTGGTACACGAGACGATTGATAAGCTGCGCGGATACATCCCGCACCTGGCCCAACTGGGCGACCGAATCAGCGACTTCAGCGAGATCACGACGGAGATCGGGCGGGCGATCAGCAACCGCGGGGAGGTGCTGGACTCGGCCTCACCGCAGCTGCACCACTTGCGGCGGGAGTCGCGGATCGTGCATGACCGGCTGCGAACTCGGCTGGAACAGATCCTGCAGTCGCAGGGCGGCAAGGGTGCGCTGCAGGAACCGATCATTACGCTACGGGACGGGCGCTACGTTGTGCCGGTGAAGGCAGACTCGCGTTCGCAGATGCCAGGGATTGTGCACGATGTTTCGTCTTCGGGGGCGACGGTGTTTCTCGAGCCGCTAGAGACGGTGGAGATGGGCAACCGCTGGCGGGAGATGCTGGCGGAGGAGCAGCGCGAGGTGGCGCGGATTCTGCGCGAGCTTTCGGTGCACGTGGGCAAGCGTGCAGACGACATCGTGCTTGCGCTGAATGCGCTGGCGGAGATTGACCTGCTGCTGGCGAAGGTGCGCTACGGCGACGCGATCAAGGCCAAGCAACTGCCGCACGACCCCGACCTCAAGTCGAACGGGCGCGACCAGGGGTGGCTGATGGAGGAACCGGGATCGCTATACGTGAGGAACGCGCGGCACCCGTTGATCGGCGACAAGGTTGTGCCGATTAACGTCTGGATTGGAAGGGGCGGCCCGACCTCGAACGAGCAAACGCCGACAGCCGGGCCGGGCGATTTCACGGTGCTACTGATCACTGGTCCCAACACCGGCGGCAAGACAGTCGCGCTGAAGACGGTCGGGTTGCTGGCGCTGATGGCGCAGGCGGGGATCCCGGTGCCCGCGGACATCGACTCGCGGCTGCCGGTGTTTGACGGAGTGTTCGCGGACATCGGCGACGAGCAGTCGATCGAGCAGTCGCTGTCAACGTTCAGCTCGCACGTCAGCAACATCATCTCGATATTGAAGAGCATCACGAATCGCTCGCTAGTGCTGCTCGACGAGCTAGCGGCGGGCACAGACCCGGTGGAGGGCGCGGCGCTGGCGAAGTCGATTCTCGCGCAACTGCTGCGGACGGGTGCGCTGACGATCGCGACGACGCACCACGGCGAGCTGAAGGCGTTCGCGCACACGACGCCGGGGGTGACCAACGCCTCGGTGGAGTTCGATGCGGAGAGCCTCTCGCCGACGTACCGGCTGCATATCGGCTTGCCGGGGCAGTCGAACGCGCTCTCGATTGCGCAGCGGCTGGGCATGCCGGCCGAGGTGCTCGCAGAAGCACGCGCCGGTATCGATCCGGACCGGCTCGCCGTCGAGACGATGATCAGCGACCTGCACCGGCATCGCGAGGAAGCGGAGGCGGCGAGCGAGACGCAGCGGGTGGCGGCGCGGGAGACAGAGACCGCCCGCGCACGCGTGACGAAGGAGTTGCAGTCGCTGGAGGCGAACCGGCAGAGGCTGTTCGAGCAGACGCGCAAGGAGATGGAGACGGAGCTGGCGCACGCGCGGGCACGGTTGCGCGAGGCGCTGAAGGAGTTGCAGAAGGCGGAGCGCACGACGGTATTCGAGCGGGCGCAAGCGATCGAGAAGGTGCAAGAAGAGGTCCGCGAGGTGGACGAGGGCGTGTCTCGCGTGCAGCGGCGGGAGATGGCGCGCAAGAAGCGCGGGCCGATCGGCAAGGTAGAGGCGGGCGACCGCGTGTACTTGCTCGACGTGCCGACGCCGGGCGAGGCGCTGTCGTCACCGGACGAGCGCGGTGAGCTGGACGTTCGGCTCGGGGCGTTGCGAGCGCGGATCAACGTGAAGCAGATCGCGAGCGTGGAGAAAGGCGTCGACGGCGCGCAGCAGCTGATCGACTACCACGCGCGGACAGAAGAGCAACTGGTGGCGACGGAGCGGCCCTCGCCGGAGATCGACCTGCGCGGGATGACGGTTGACGAAGCGCTACCGCTGGTGGACCAGCGCATCGACGACGCGGCGCGCGCGGGCGTTGGGGAGATACGGATCATTCACGGTAAGGGGACGGGCACACTGCGCCAGGCGGTGCGGCAGATGCTGCGCAAGCACGCGTTGGTGCGGACGTCGGCGGCGGCGGAGTCGCGCGCGGGCGGTGACGGTGTGACGGTGGTGGAGATAGCAGGGTGAGTGCTGTCAACGACTCAGCGCACGCAAACCGCAGATAACAAAGGAGGCGCCATGGGTAGTCGCGACGAAATTGAGAAGCTTACGGCGAAGTTCGCGAAAGCTGTTACGGAGAAGGATGTCGGAGCCCTCGAGGGTTTCTATGAAGAGGGCGCTCGCTTTCTTCCACCCGGAGCGCCGATGGCGGTAGGCCTGGCAGCGATCCGCGAGGCGCAACAGCACATGATCGAAGGTGGAGTGCAAGGGCTTGAGCTGGAGGCCGTGGACGTCATCGAAGCGGGTGACTTCGTGATTGAGATCGGTCGCACGAAAGTGACAGTCCAGCCACCTGGCGCACCATCCAGAAACGAAGCGGGGAAGTCAGTCGTTGTCTGGCACCGCGGGAAAGACGGCTCGTTCAAGATCGTAGTGGACATACTCAACAGCGACCGGCGCCCCGGCCCCGGCTAGCAGTCTACGTGATCAGGGAAGAGCTGGAGGATTTGCTCAAGGGCGTGGAGGGGTTGCCAGGGGACCGCTACCGCATCTTCGATAGCACGTCCGGGTTAACGACGTTGATCGGTGCTCCGGCGGCGTAAGCGTTGATCTGGTCGAAGATGTCCTCGAACTGTAGCTCCCATTCGTCGCGAGTGACGTAGCCGATGTGCGGCGTGCAGACGACGTTATCCATCGCCAGCAACGGATCGTTCGCGGCGGCCGGCTCCTCGTCGAAGACGTCGACGGCGGCGAAGGCGGGGCGACCGGAGCGCAGCGCGGCGACGAGGGCGCCCGGCTCGACAAGACCCGCACGGCTTGTGTTGACGAGCAACGCGTCCGGCTTCATGCGGGCGAGATCGGCAGCGGTGACGATGCCGCGCGTCGCATCGATGAGCCGGAGGTGCAGTGACACGACATCGCAGGACTCGAAGAACTCTTCGCGTGAGTCCGCGAACGCGTGGCCATCTGCAATTGCTCGCTCGAGGGAGCCCTCGCCGCCAAAGGCCAGCACTTTCATCCCGAAGGCGCTGCCATAACCGGCCACCGCTTTGCCGATGCGCCCGTAGCCGTAGATACCGAGCGTCTTCCTGCGCAACGTGCGGCCCATCGCCGTTTGCCACCGTCCCGCCTGAAGCGCCGCGACCTGTTGGGGGATGTGGCGCATCGCGCTCAGTACCAGGCCCCAAGTTAGCTCTGCCGCAGCGTATGAGGGAGCGCCCGCGTGCATGTTTGAGGACACGACGATGCCTGAGCGAGTGCAGGTGTCGACGTCGATGTGAGGGTAGACGCTCCGCTGGCTGATGATGCGGAGATCGGGGAGGCGTTCAAGCAGAGGCGCGCGGATCTCCATACGCTCCCGGATGAGAACGAGCGCTTCGCAACCTCGGAGGCGATCGGTCAGGGTATCGGTGTCCTGGACGTGGTCGGTGTGGACGGTGATCTCGTGGCCGTCGAGCTTCTCGAACGCGCGCAGAGTTCGTATCGTGTCGAAGTAGTCGTCCAGAATTGTTACGCGCACAGGTGCTTCATATCGGACGCGGGCGCGGCTGTCCAGTAGAAAACCGCCGGATGCCGTGCCACAATGCTTCTCACCATGACTGATGCACTGCTTACGGCTGCACGATATGTGGTCAAGGAAGACCTGGAGGATTTGCGCAGGGGGGTGGAGGGGTTGCCGGGGGAGGCGCTGGACTGGGAGCCGGCGGGAGCGGATACGAATTCGATGGCGGTGCTGGTGACGCATGTTTTGCACAGCACGCGGTCGTGGTTGTGTGTGGCGCTTGGGCAGCCGTTGCCGGACCGGGACAGGGACTCGGAGTTCCAGGTGAAGTCGGACGATGCAAATGCGATCGCCGATTTTATGCACGACTTCTCGCGGCAGATCATGGCGCTGCTGGACGGGGCTTCGGAGGTCGATTGGGGGGCGATCCGACAGACGCACGCGCGGCCCGGCGACCGCGAGGAGAAGGTGCCGGCGGCGTGGGCGCTGCTGCACGCTATCGAGCACCTGCGCGAGCACGTGGCGCACGTTGGGCTGACGCGGCAGCTGTGGGACGCGCGGTAGCAGCAAGGCCCGCATCGAACCGCGCCAGCCGGGGTTTTCTAACCCCGGCTACAAAGATTGCTTTTGCTAAGGCGTCACGGCTACAGCGTCACCTAGGGCGGGGCAGCCGTCTGCTGGATCGCGTGGGACTCCGGCGAGGTCTGCTAGCACGAAGACTGCGTCGGTCGCGTTGAGGGTGCCACTGCAATCGTTGTCGCCCCAGATGCGGGACACTCCGTCGACGTGAACCGTTTGGCCTACGACACAGCCTGGTGGCGTGGTGACCGTCAGGACGGCGGCTTTCGATGCGACGACGAGGGCGTCGAGCGCGTCAACGGCGCTGCTGCAGTTGGTGTCGCCCCAGATGCGGCTGGCGATTGGCGACGGCGTTGGCTGGTTTGTTGGCACTGGCGTCGCCGTTGGGGCGGTTGTTGGCGTTGGGCTGGGGCCGGGTGTTGCGCTGAACGCCGACTCGAAGGCGCCAGCGTCGCAGGCGTTGCCCTTCGGGCGCAGGACTCCGCGCTGGTCGTCGGTTGGCGGCGGGCAAACCTCGTCGTCTGTAACGGCGTCGATGGCGGGGCTGTCAGTGATCAGCGGAATCGTGCGTGTGAAGCCGCCGTTGTTGGTCAGGCCGGACAGTCGTGCGTCGGCGACTAGCTGGTCGCCGGTCTCGGTGAGGCCGCAGCTGTTGTCGTCGACGATGTTGTAGCCGTCGGAGCCGACGTGTTCGTTGCAGTTGTCGCCGACTTGCGGCTCTGCGACGATTGACCCGAGCACCGAAATGGTGCCGCCGTTCGCGTACTCGGCGATGTTCGCGCCCTCGCCGGAGTTGTTCTCGCTGATCGTGCTGAAACTGACGCTAAAGACGCCCGGCGGCGGGCCGCCCTGCGGGACGGCGACCGGCCCGGCGTTCGGGTCGCCCTTGGAGATACCGCCGCCACCAAGGAGAGCGCTGTTGCCGGTGATGGTCACGTTCTCGATGTCCTGGACGCCGGAGGAGGCGTAGATGCCGCCGCCGTAGCCCTGGGTGTGGTTGTCATAGACGAGGTCGTGATCGAGGCTGCCATTACCGTTGCCGTTGAGGAACACGCCACCCGCGTAATCCGTAGCGCTGTTGCCGAAGACTTCGGAGTCGCGAAGAATGCCGACGAAAACAGAGATGCCACCGATGCTTGTGGCCGTGTTCCCGTGAATCGATGCTTGCTCGACCAGGCTGCCGGCGGTGTTGATGTTAAGGCCGCCGACAGACGGCGCATCGTTACCAGCGATTTCTGTGCCCGTGATATGCGTGACTTGCTGCGCCGAGAAACCGCCGCCCAGATCGAATGCGTCGTTGTTGTTGATGCGTCCGCCTTCGATGGTCAGGTTGGCGGAAGAGAAGATGCCGCCACCGACGCCGAACCCATCGTTCGTGGCGTGGTTTCCGATGAAGTCTGTGTCGGTGATGGTGACGTCAGAGCCATCGAGAAGTGCCCCGCCCCCGAAGCCGCCGCTGTTGTTAGTAAATGAGCTCTTCTTGATGACGAGCGTTCCCGTGCCGCCGTTGAAGCGAAGGCCTCCCCCACCGAAACCGCTGTTCGTGGAGACAGTAGTGTTGCCGGAGAACGTCGACTCTGTCAGATCGCCGCTTGAGTCACCGCCGAAGACGATGCCACCGCCGCTGTCGAAGTCGGCGGCGTTGTCGATGAGGTCGAGGTTATCGGAGACGAGTTTGCCGTTGACCATGCGAATGCCGCCGCCACCGCCGAGCGTGTTAACAAGGCCGTTCCTAATCGTGAGGTCCGTTATGTTGAGTGTGGAGTTGGCCGCGACCGGCATGAAATCGAGCACGCGGTCGGCGGCGTCACCGTCGATGACGGCGCCGCGGCCTTCGATCTGGAGGGACTCGAGGACATCGAGGTCGCCAAAGCCGTTGTTGTCGTTGGCGGTGCCGTGGTTCGTCAGCGTGTACGTCACGAAGTCCTGAAGCTGGATGTCGAACGTGCCCGCGTGCGTGTTCGCGTAGGTTACGGCGCCGCGTAGGCTGCAGTCGCCGACGGGGGCATCGCAGGTGCTGAGGGCCGGGTTGTCAGCGTTGGTGTCGACGACGAGGGGTGTGTTGGCAGCGTGAACGGAGGCCGGGGCAAGGCAGACTAGCGCCACGATGGCGGCGGCAGCGGCGAGTAGCCACATGCGGGGAAAGGACGTCAGTGCAAAGCGGGACACGGGTCGCCTCCAGTTCGGCAGGGTGGAAAACGTTGGGCGGAGCATAACAAGGGCCAGTGCGAATTGCGAGAGCATGCGCGCGGTAAAATGTAGACATGCCCCCACGACAGCCTAAAGAGGCCCCGCAGCAGAAGTTCGCGGCGGTGTTGCGCGCGCTACCTGCCAAGCCCGGCGTCTACATCTTTAAGAACGCGAAGGGGACGATCCTCTATGTCGGGAAGGCGCAGGTGTTGCGCCAGCGGGTGCGCTCTTACTTTGGTGCGACGCATGCGTTCGAGGCGAAGACGCGGCAGCTGGTGGAGAATATCGCGGACATCGAGTTCATCCTTACGGCGACGGTGCAGGAAGCGCTGCTTCTGGAGGCGACGCTGGTCAAGCGGCACCAGCCGTTCTACAACGTGCGCCTGAAGGACGACAAACACTACCCGTACCTGAAGATCGACCTGCGAGAGGAGTGGCCCCGCGTCGAGATCACACGGCGGGTGACCACGACGCAGGGCATACGGTACTTCGGGCCGTTTGCCTCGGCCGGATCGGTGCGACGGAGCCTCGACCTGGTTAAGAAGCTGTTCCCCTGGCGCTCCTGCACGAAGGAGATAACGGGCAAGGACCCGCGCCCATGCCTCGAGTACTTCATCCATCGCTGTATCGGGCCGTGCGCGTCGCTCTGCACGAAGGACGAGTACGACGCGGTGATGGGCCAGACGATCATGTTCCTGGAAGGACGCACGGATGAGATCGCCCGGGACCTGCGCAAGGAGATGCAGGAGGCGTCGGAAGCGCTGGAGTTTGAGCGGGCGGCGCGGCTGCGGGACCAGGTGCAGGCGATCGAGCGGACGACGGAGCGCCAGGTGATGGAGGTCCGCGACCGGACGGACATGGACGTCTTCGGGCTGGCGCGAGTGGAGCAGGAGGCGTGGGTACAGGTGTTCTTCCTGCGCAAAGGGCTGATCATTGGCCGCGACATCTTCCAACTGGACGGCACGCTGGGCGAGGCCGACGGTGAGGTGCTGCGGGCGTTCGTCGAGCAGTTCTACGAGTCGGCGCCGTTCGTTCCGGCGCGGGTGATCCTGCCGGTGAAGATCGACGATGCGGACTTGATCCAGCAGTGGCTGACGGAACGGCGCGACGGGCGGCCGGTCCAGGTGATGGTCCCGCAGCGCGGCGAGAAGCTGCAGATCCTGCAGCGGGCGATGGACAACGCCCGCGAATCGCTGCAGCAAGCGAGGGCGAAGTGGATGGCGGACCGCGGCAAGAAGGACCAGGCGCTCCAGCAACTGCAGGACGAGCTCGAGCTGCCGACGCTGCCGCGACGCATCGAGTGCTATGACATGTCCTCTATACAGGGGACGTCGGCGGTGGGATCGATGGTGGTGTTCGAGGACGGCAACCCGAAACGAAGCGAATACCGCCGCTTCCGCATCAAGGGCATGGGCCGCCGCGACGACTTCTCGATGATGCATGAGGTGCTGAAGCGCCGCTTCTGGCGAGTACGCCGGCAGACGGAGCAAGAAGGCGCTAACGAGAACGCCCCGCTGGAGCTTGGCGCAGGACACAAGATGGACCTGGAGGCAGTGGAACAAGAGCTGGCTGAGCGGAACGCCGGGGCGACGATGGACGCGCCGACAGCGGATGTCTCGAGTGGCACCGACGCGGGTGACGGCGATGGCGCAACGGCACCAGCAGTCGAGGGGAACACCGGGATGGCAACGGATGACGCGTCGTTCGCGAAGATGCCGGATCTGGTGATCGTAGACGGCGGCAAGGGGCAGGTGTCCGCCGCGCACGATGCGATGCGCAACCTGGGCGTGGGGCAGGTGCCACTGGCGGGGCTAGCGAAGCGCTTCGAGGAGCTGTACGTGAAGGACGTGAGCGAACCGATCGTACTGGACCGCACGTCTCAGGCTCTGTACCTGGTGCAGCGGATTCGCGACGAAGCCCACCGGTTCGCGATCACGTACCACCGCGGCGTGCGCTCGAAGTCGGGGCTGAGGTCGGCGCTAGACGAAGTTCCGGGCGTCGGCCCGAAGCGGAAGAAGGCGCTGCTACGAAAGTTCGGGTCGGTGAAAGCGATCAAGGAGTCGACGGTGGAAGAGATTGCATCGACGCCGGGGTTTACGCGGGCGGTGGCGGAGAAGGTGCTGGAAGCACTGTAACGCACGGTTATTGACGCTTTTTCGCGTGCAGCATAATCTCGTCGCCAGATGCGGCGCTTGTTGAGGGGTTCTGCTGGGCTGATCGCGGCCGGGGTGCTGCTCTGGCTGTCGACGCAGTCCGCGAGCGCGGGTCCAGTCTGGCTGGTGAACTCGGAGGCGGACAACGGAACTGGCGGCTGCGACGCGATCGAGTGCACGCTCTAAGAGGCGATTACGGCGGCCAACAACCACGCCGGCGGAGATACGATCCGGGTCGCCGACACCGTCGCGACTATCAATCCCACGTCCCAGTTGCCGTACATCGATGCGACGGGCGGAATCTCCTTTTACGGCGGGATGGTCAACAGCGATGGTAAGGTCACGGAGATCGACTGCAACATCCAGGCCTGCGGGAACTTCGGGCTGGTGTTCCTGACGTATGGCTCGGGCGAAGTACACAACGTGACGGTTGTCGACGTGGCCATTTCGCGCTTTCACCTGGACGGCCTGCAGGTCTGCGCAGGCTACAGCGCTCAGCCCAACGGCTGCTTCGAGAACGTCTCCAACATCACGCTTCAGAACGTCAGTATCGGGACGAATGGTAACGACGGGATCAACATCCTCGGGAAGGATGTCTCTGCGATCTCCATCGGCGGTGGAACGTCGGCGGAGAACGACTTTCACAAGGGATTGGAGATACAGGCGAGCGGCACACTGAGCGGCGTTGAGCTCGACGGGTTCTCCTCCTCCGGCCACGAGGACAAAGGCATCAGCCTGGTGTCAGCACAGCCGATGTCGGACATCACGATCACGGGCGGGCATTATTACGGAAACGCCGGGGTGGGGATCTTTACGCAGGGTACGACTACGCACGCAATCCAGTTGACCAACGTGCTGGTGGATACCAACGATGGCACCGGTATTCAGATAACCAGCGTTGGCGGCAGCATCTTCAACGTCCACATCGACGGCATGTCCTCCAACTCAAACGGCGGTAGTGGTATCGAGATCAACGCCAGCGCTGGTTTGAGCGATACGCACGTTACGGGTTCATCGGCCAGTGGCAACTCGATCGACGGATTGTATTTGCACGCAGGTCCCGGGCTAAGCAGCACTACCGTCACCGGTGGCACCTACAACAGCAACGGCGCGGGCATTGACGTGCAGGTGACCGGAACCAGTGGTTCTTTGGCTGGCGTCACGATCGACGGGAACACGGTGCAAAACAACACGCTGGACGGGATCACGCTGAACAACTTCGGAAGCGCCGTTGGAGTGCCCAACACCGTCACTAATAATATCGTGAGCGGGAACGACGACGGCATCGACATCGCCGGTCCGATACGAGTGACAATTTCGCACAACCAGACGTTCAGCAACAACGCGCTGGGGATCAACCTTGAAACGCCGGGCGACGGTGCGGACCACGTGACGCTCAATGACGCGGGGGACGGCGACTCCGGCCCGAACGATCTGCTGAACTACCCGGAATTCGATCTGCTCACCCCACAGTCCGTTACTGGCTTCGCCTGCGCGATGTGCAAGGTCGAGGTATTCGTTGCGGACCCCGACCCGAGCAACCATGGCGAGGGCAAGACCTTCCTTGGAGAGGCTACGGCAGACGCCAACGGCGAGTTCACGGTGTCGCTTTGTGCGCTCGACGTGAGCGGCGGCGCAGTGGGGCTGACGGCGACGGCGACGAACCAGGCCGGAAGCACGTCGGAGTTCTCCCAGAACGAAGAGACCCTGAACACCCCGCCCGACTGTGCGACAGCCACTCCCACACCATCGCCGACGCCGAGTCCTACTGCCGTGCACACGCCGACGCCCAGCGCCGGGCCAACGCCCTCTCCCACGCCGACGCTGGCGCCGGGCGAACTTGCGCAAGGCGATCTGAATTGCGACGGGAAGGTCGATGCCGGAGACGCGTTGCTGGCGCTAATCATCAGCGCGGGGTTCCAGCAGTCGCCGATCTCCGGGTGCCCACCAATCGGGACGGGCTCACCTAAGTTTGGCGACGTGGACTGCAAGGGCAGCGTCGATCCGCAGGACGCGCTGGCGATACTGGGGTATGCGGCCGGCGCAACACCGCTGGACCAGCACGAGCCATGCACGAACATTGGCGCTGCGCTGCCGAGCTAGCACGCGTGAGCGCGGCCAGCCGCCGGTCAGCATGAAGAAACGCTGTTGTTCTGGCATTGCGTCCGATTCGCGTCTATCCCTACACTCTGATTAACCATCGTGGTCCGACGGTCCGCCGAGGCGGATAGATAGGCTGAATCGATATGTCTCGAGTCCGCACCGGAACGCTTTCGCTAGCGGTAATCGCCGCCATCGGGTTGGCGCTTGCCCTGTTTACTGGGCGTGGGTCTGCTGCGACCAACATCGTTATCAATGACAATCTGCACAGCGGGCCGGACGAGTGCGCGACAGGCGGCCACTGCAACGCCTGGCAGGGATTCGCCTACGCGAATACGGTCGAGGAGCCGAGAGCCGAACATCCTCTTCGATACACCGGGCTCCATTACGGTCGACACGCAGTTGCCGCTCCTGGAGATGCACACGAGCCTGAAGGTTGACGGCGGACCGGATCAGCAGCTCTTTTTTGGCCAATATGCAGTCAATTTCGGGATCGTCGTTGAGAGCACGGGCAGAGATATCGACGATGTCACGATTTCGCATATCAATGCTCAGCGCTTTAACTACGACGGGATCCAGCTCTGCGCCAAGCCAAACGCTGGCCAGGGCACCTGCGACGGAACGATCAGCGACGTCCTCATCGAAGACAGCGGCGGACACGATAACGGAAGTCACGGCGTTTTCGTTTACGGCACCGATATCGATGGAGTCGAGATTGACCGCACGAACGCGTTTGGCAATAGCGCGTACCAGCTGGACGTCGCCTCGTCGTTGAATGCGGTGGGGTCGATCAAGAACCTGACGATCAACAACTCCGAAGGCTCGCTCGGCGGGATCTCGGCGATCCTCGTGTCGGCGGGGACGATCGACGGTGTGACGTTCAGCGGGGTGAGCGGCTTCTTCCACCAGAACGGCATCGAGTTCGTCGGCAACGACATTTCGAATGTGACGATGTCGAATACGGAAACTCTGGACAATACGAACCACGCGATCCTCTTCCGCAACTTCACTAACTCCAGCACCACAGGCTCGGTTTCCAACGTCACGATCAATAGCGCAACGCTGCACAACCAAGAGACGCCGCGGACGCCGCAGAAGGGCATCCTCTTCCAAGAGGGGACGGTGTCCGGCATAACTCTGAACGACGTCACGCTGGGGGACATGATCACCGGGCTTGAAGTGCAGACGAACGTGCTATCGGGCCTGACGGTGGACGGAATGACAGGCCGCACGGTGAACGAGACGATCATGCTCAACCCGACCACATCGGCGGCAAACCTCATCATCCGCAACAGCGAAATCTCGTCGATCGATGGGCTAGGATCGGGTGCTATCTCGATCAGCCACCCGCTTTTCGGCACGCCAATGATTGATTCGCTCGTCATCACGGGCAACACGATCGAGCAATCAGACGACGGGGCAATACGGATAATCACGCAGAAGCTGAACGCGCTGCTGATCCAGAACAACACGATCCGGAAGGGCACGGGCGACGACGGAGCCGTCATCCTCGATATCAACGGCGACGGAAGCAACAACCTGATCAAGGGCAACGAGATCAGCGGCAACGCAGGTCCGGGCATTTTCCTCTGCTGCAACGCAAGTCAGCCCGGGTCCGTGCGGGTGACGGACAACAAGACGTTCGGCAACGACGGGCTGGGAATCGACCTGTCTCCGGTCGGCGTCAACAACAACGACGCCGGCGATACACACGCTGGAATCAACGGATTGCTGAACTTCCCGGAGATTGTGAACGAGGCGGGCGGCCAAGTGAGCGGCACCAGCTGCGCGAGCTGCAAGATCGACCTGTACCTCTCGGACAAGGATGCCAGCGGCGACGGCGAAGGCAAGCAGCTCGTCGCCAGCACAATTGCAGGCGCCAACGGCGATTGGTCGGTCAGCGTGTGCAACTTCTCGTTCCCCGCCAACCCGGCGCTGACGGCCACCGCTACGCTCAACGACGGGACGTCAGAATTCGGCCCCAACTTCTCCCTAACAGCCGTCATCCATTGCGCCAGCGGAACGCCGAGTGCCTCGCCGACGCCTACACTCGGGCCCAGCCAGAATCTGCAGGGCGACCTCAACTGCGACTCGAACGTCGATGGGCTGGACGCCATCCTGGCGCTTGCGATTGCCTCCGGGATCCAGCAGTCGCCAATACAGGGGTGCCCGGCCGTTGGCAGCGGCTCACCCAAGTTCGGTGATGTGGACTGTAAGGGCAGTGTCGATTCGCAGGACGCGCTGGCGATACTGGCCTACGCGGGCGGGACGAGTCCGGTGGACCAGCAACAGCCCTGCACTGACGTCGGAGCGGTGCTGCCGAGCTAGTCTACTACTGGACGGTGATCTCGCCGTCCATCTCGGTTGGATGGAAGTCGCAGCGGTAGGGGATCTTGGTCCCTGGCGTGTTGGGCACTGTGAAGGTGAGTGTGCCGGTTGCACCGGCCGCCAGCCGGACCGGATCGGAGCAGGGGTCGGCGCCGGTGGCTGAGCAGAAGTCGGCGCCAAAGTTGCCGTCCGGCCCAGCGATGTGGACGTTGTGCACGGCGGTTCCGTTGTTCTTCAGTGGGATCGTGACGTCGGTGCCGGCGGCTAGAGTGAGCGCTGTGTTGTCGAACTTGTTGTCCGACATCGTGATCTCGACCTGGCCGGGAGCGGCGGAGCCGGTGGGCGAGGCCTCGCCGGAGGGGACAGCCGTGACGGCGGTGACTTCCTCGCCCTTGAACTCGTGGCGGGCGACTACGAAGACGACGATTAGCACGACGATAAAGAACCCGACGATTGCTTCTCCGACTGGTAACTTATCGAGCCGCATATAGACCTCACAGGCTTTTATATCGAATGGGCGGGCTTAGCGCCAGACTTGGCGTTCGGGGCTAAAATCAACGTATGCAGACAGACGCACGGGAGCGCCTCTTACAGGAGATAGCGGTGGAGGTGAGGGACGAACGGGTGCTGGAGGCCATCCGGCGGGTGCCCCGGCAGGAGTTCGTGCCCGTGGAGCAGAGGTCAGCGGCCTATGAGAACCGCCCGCTGCCGATCGGGCATGGGCAAACGATCTCGCAGCCGTTGATTGTGGCGATGATGGCGGAGGCGCTGCTCCTGGAGGGCGGCGAGACGGTGCTAGAAGTCGGGACCGGCTCCGGATACCAGGCAGCGGTTCTGTCGCAACTGGCCGCGCGCGTCGTTTCGGTGGAGCGCGTGCCGGAGTTGGCAAACGAAGCGGAGGACCGGCTGCAGCGGCTCGGCTACGGCAACGTCGCCATCCACGCTGTCGGCGAAACGCTAGGCTGGCCAGAGGACGGGCCGTATGACGGTATCATCGTCGCGGCGGCGGCGCCGGAGATTCCGTTGGTTTTACTCAACCAGCTTTCGGTTGGCGGGCGGCTCGTCATCCCCGTTGGCGGTCGGAACGTGCAGGAGCTGGTGCGCATCGTGAAGACGCCGGAGGGCGCGCAACGCCACAACCTAGGCCCGTGCCGCTTCGTTCCGCTGCTCGGCCGGAGCGCCTGGCCGGAGCGCAGGCGCTAACATTCGCAAGGCCGTAATCGAGTAACGCGTCGGTATTCTAGTTGACAATACATTGCGCTTGACTTATCCACAGTGCGAGTTATGTTTTGTGGATCGCTCAACAACTTCTCGTAACGACGTTAACTACTTCGTGTTTCGCGGCGTTCTGATGGTGAAACATAAGAGATGAGATGATGACACGCCCTCACCGCTTATGTTTATAAATTCTGGTGACAACGAACCCGTCCAGCGGCCCGCTGGACACGCGAAAGGAGGTGAAAATAAAATGGCAATTGTTTCTCCCGAACGGCTCGGTAGGCCGGAGGCACGTGGCCCAATGCGCAAATCGTTGAACGACTTTCTTACGTTCTTGTCCGTCGAAAAGGGCTCCTCCGCCAACACCGTCGCCGCCTATCGAAACGATCTCCAGCAGCTCGCCGACTTCATTGGGACGCGTCCCGGAGCGGATGGCTGGTCTTCCGTAGACCGCTCCATGGTGCAGGACTTCATCCTGGACATGAAACAGCGCGGATACACGGAGACCTCAGTCGCCCGCAAGGTGGCCGCAGTCCGATCCTTCTACGCATTCGTTAGCGCAGAGGGCCTCGTTACTTCAAACCCAACAGAGGGCCTCAGCTCGCCGCGCGTCGGCAAGACGCTACCGAAGGCGATTTCCCCTAATGAGGTCGACGAGCTCCTGGAACAGCCTTCACGCCGCTCCACTCCGGAGGCGCGACGTGACCGCGCCATGCTTGAGCTCCTGTATGCCACCGGCATGCGGGTGACGGAGCTGGTCTCCCTTGATATGTCCAGTCTCAACCTTGACCCGCGCAGTCCGTACGTTCGCTGCATGGGGAAGGGGGCGAAAGAGCGCACGATCCCGATCCACGACCAGGCGCTCGAGACGCTGAAGGGCTATCTGGACGAAGGCCGTCCGCTGCTCGTCCGCAACAAGGATGAGTCAGCGCTCTTCGTGAACCGGCGCGGCGATCGGCTGACCAGGCAAGGCTTCTGGCTGATCCTCAAGGGCTACGCGAAAGCGGCCAACCTGAGCTCCGACATCACCCCGCACACGCTGCGACACTCCTTCGCCACGCACATGCTGCGAGGCGGAATGCCACTGCGAAACGTGCAGGAGATGCTTGGACACGCGAATATCTCAACGACACAGGTTTACACGCATCTGACGAGCGAACACGTACGCGAGGTATATGAGCGGGCCCATCCGCGCGCACAGTAACGTCGTATAGTACAGGTGTGGAAGTAGCTAGGAGGGCGGCATCCCCTGGGGTCGCCCTCCTTTTGCTTTTGCTGACGGTTGGCTGCGGGGGTAGTTCCTCCGGCACATCGACGCCAACTGAGACGCCGTCCGCCGGCGCGGCCAGCGCCTCCCCTAACGCGACGCCAAGCGCCACGCCTACGCCAGCGCCTGTTGCCAACGATCTGCCGACGCGCGACTTGCTGGACCTGGCGAAGCGGTTCAACAGCTACACCGGCGGGGACCTGGCGCGCACGACGCCGTTTGCGTACCAAATCGGCGACCAGGAGACGTTCACGCTTGTGGACCTGGACACGGCCAAGCCGTACCAGATCACGGCTACTGTCACGGCGATCACCGATCACGCGTACTTCTTCGTCGAGAACGGATCCGCGTTCGTAAACAACTGGCCGGCGCAGGTGTCGTCGGATTTCGAGGACATCGTCTGGCCGACGGTGACGGGCGCCTTCGGGGAGCCGTGGACGCCCGGCGTCGACAGCGACCCCCGGATTACCGTACTGAACGCCGCGCTGCAGGGGGCGGCTGGCTACGTGAGCAGTATCGACGAGTATCCGCCGGCTGTGTCCCCGGACGGCAACGGCCGCGAGATGGTGTACATCGACTCTGGGGCGATCGGCGACCCGAGCTACAACGGGCTGATCTCGCACGAGTTGCAGCACCTGGTGCACTACAACGGCGACCACAACGAAGAGTCGTGGGTGAACGAGGGACTCTCGCAGGTGGCACTGGAGATGGGCGGCGGGTCATCGGATTCGGTGTATGGGTTCCTCGGGCAGCCGAATACGCAGCTCAATTTCTGGCCATCGACGTCCGATGCGGCCATCCACTACGGCGAATCGGAGCTTTTCTTCGACTACCTGCTCGATCACTATGGCGGGCGACAGAACGCGAAGGCGCTCGTCGACGAGCAACCAAACGGCATCGCCGGCGTGCAGGCGTACCTCGACCAGTACGGCAAGCAGTTCGACGACGTCTTCGCGGACTTTGTGGCGGCGAACCTGCTCGACCTGCCGGGCGACGGGCCGTACAGCCATGACACCTTCGACGGCACGACGACGGCGGTCGACGAGGCCAGCGCCACGGGCGACGGGTCGGTGGCGCAGTACGGCACGAACTACCTGACCGTCTCAGGGAGCCAGGGCCAGACGTTCCGCTTCCAGGGCGAGTCGAGCGTTTCTATTGGGATCCCGAACAAGGACGGCGCTTTCTGGTGGTCCGGCCGCAGCGACTCGATCGACTCGCGGCTGACTCGCGAGGTCGATCTATCGAGCGTGACGAGCGCGGCGCTGAACTTCGACGCGTGGTACAGCATTGAGGACGGGTGGGACTACGGGTACGTTGATGTGTCCGCGGACGGCGGTGCCACGTGGAAGCCGCTGACCGGCCAGCACACGACAACGAAGAACCCGGCGGGCGCCGCGTACGGCCCGGGCTACACCGGCGAGAGCGGCGGTTGGGTGGCCGAGACGGTCGACCTGAGCGCTTACGCCGGCAAGAAGATCCAACTCCGGTTCGAGCTGCTCAATGATGATGCGACCAACCTGACGGGCTTCGCGGTGGACAATATCTCGATTCCGGCGGTTGGGTTCGCGGACACGGCTGATTCGACCAGCGGCTGGACGGTCGAGGGGTTCTCGCAGGTGACGGGGCCACTGGCGCAGACGTACATCGTGCAAGTGATCCACGAGGACGGCACGGTGGACCACGTGGACGTGGGGGCGAGCGGGGCGACAAGCATTCCGCTCGGCGGCTCAACGGTGACGATCGCCATCTCCGGCGCGACTGGTGAGACGAACGAGCTGGCCAAATACAGCTGGTCGATCGTCCGGACGCAGGCGTAGAACCTACCTCCAGCAGCGCCAGCCCGCTATCATTACGACCCGTGATCATGATTGCGGTTATTAGCGGCGAGGCGTGCGGCCCAGAGGCGCTCGAACTGGCCGAGAACGTTGGGCGGGAGATCGCCCGGCGGGGCGCGACGGTCGTTTGCGGCGGTCGCGGTGGGGTTATGGAGGCGGCCTGCCGCGGCGCGCGAGAAGTCGGCGGGCACACGATCGGGATTCTGCCCGGGCGCGGGCCTGAGGACTCTAACCCGAACGCGTACGTGGAGTTCCCGATTTACACGGGCATGGGCTTCGCGCGGAACGTCATGGTCGTGCTCTCTGGCGACGCTGTCATAGCTATCGACGGGTCTTACGGCACTCTGAGCGAGATAGCCTACGCACTCATCCACGACGCGCCGGTCATTGGCGTAGACACGTGGGACTTCAACTATCGCGGCTTCACCGGCCAGGACAAGATCGTGCGCGTGACCGACGCCTCCGAGGCTGTCAGCAAAGCGATCGAGCTGGCTGAGGGACGCCGCGCCACACGAGCGGAGTAAGTTATGTCGAGCAAGATATCCACTATCCGCGCAAGAGAGATCCTCGACTCGCGCGGCAACCCGACTGTCCACGTCACCGTCACGCTGGAGAGCGGGGCGATCGGCGCGGCTGGGGTGCCTTCGGGCGCTTCCACCGGCATCCACGAGGCGCTGGAGCTGCGCGACGGCGATCCCAAGCGCTACGGCGGCAAGGGCGTGCTCAAAGCGGTCGCCAACGTCAACGAGACGATCGCAGCGAAGGTGCGCGGCATGGACGCCAGCGACCAGCGCACCCTGGACGAAGCGATGCTGGCGCTGGACGGCACGCCCAACAAAGCGAAGCTTGGCGCTAACGCGGTGCTGGGGGTCTCGCTGGCCGTGGCGCACGCGACGGCTAACGATGCAGGCGTCCCGCTCTACCGATCGCTTGGCGGCGAGGAGGCCGTGCTACTGCCCGTGCCGCTGCTCAACATCCTCAACGGCGGCGTTCACGCGGAAGGCTCGACGGACTTCCAGGAGTTCATGATCGCGCCAGTCGGTGCGCCCACGTTCGCGGAGGCGATGCGCTGGGGCTCAGAGGTGTACCACTCGCTGAAGGGCATCCTGCACGACGAAGGGTTGCCGACGACCGTCGGGGATGAGGGAGGGTTCGCGCCGCCGCTGGCGAAGAACGAAGACGCGATGAAGCTGATCATGCAGGCGATCGACAAGGCCGGTTACCGCCCCGGCGACGACGTCGCGATCGCGCTCGATCCCGCTAGCTCGGAGCTTGTCGCTGACGACAGCTACGTGCTGGACCGCGAAGGGCGCGCGCTGTCTCGCGAAGAGATGGTCGACCTGTGGGCTGAGTGGTCGAAGCGCTACCCGATCATCTCGATTGAGGACGCGATGGGCGAGCAGGACTGGGACGGCTGGCGGTCGGTGACAGCGCGGCTCGGCGACCGGGTGCAGCTTGTGGGCGACGACCTCTTTTGCACGAACCCGAGCCGCATCCGGGAGGGCATTCGGCAGGAGGCGGCGAACAGCGTGCTGATCAAGGTGAACCAGATCGGCACGCTGACGGAGACGCTGGACGCGATGGCGGAGGCGCGGCGGGCGGGCTGGACGTGCGTGATGTCGCACCGCAGCGGGGAGACAGAAGACACGACGATCGCGGACCTGGCGGTGGCGACGCTGGCCGGCCAGATCAAGACAGGCGCCCCGGCCCGGGGTGAGCGAACGGCCAAGTTCAACCGCCTGATGACGATTGAGGCTGAGTTGGGCGACCGGGCGAAGTACGCGGGGCGCAGTATACTGAAGCGGTAATGCTGACCGACTATATCTCGGCCGCGATGAAACGGGCCAAGTATGAGATCGCCGAGGACGGCACCTACTACGGCGAGATACCGGAGTGTCCGGGAGTTTGGGCCAACACCGATGCGCTAGAAGCCTGCCGCACCGAATTGCAAGAAGTCCTAGAGAGTTGGTTGATCCTCAAACTTCAGGACGGGGACACGGATATCCCCGAGATTGACGGGATCAGGATACAGCGCGCGAGCGCGGTGTCTTGAATCCGCTTTCGCAACAAGACGTCATTCGCAAGTTCAAGAACCTAGGGTTCGAGGGACCGCGCCAGCAGGGACGCCATCCTTTCATGTCCAAGGGACCGCTCAAAGTGTTCATCGAGGGTCGGCACGGACGCGATATCCCAATCTGGCTCCAACAGAAATTCCTGCGTCAGGCTGGCATATCCAAAGACGATTGGGACAAGGCTTAAAGGAGAAGACATGAAGATCGAAACGGTTGGCATGCTTGGCGGCGGGGTCATGGGCTCGGGGATTGCGCAGTCGCTGGCGGTGGGCGGGGTGAAGGTCATCGTCCGCGATATGAATGACGACATGCTCGCGAAGTCGCGCGCGACGATTGTGGACGGGCGATATGGGCTCGAACGCGGCGTGGAGCGCGGCAAGACGTCGCGCGAAGACGCGGACGGCGCGCTGTCGCGGCTGAGCTGGACTACTGACGCCAAGGACCTCGCCCACGTGGACCTGGTGATCGAGGCCGTGCCAGAAGACCTCGATCTGAAGAAGAAGGTCTGGGCGGAGATCGATGGCGTCGCGAAGGCCGACGCTCTCTTTGCCACGAACACTTCGGGGCTGGTGATATCGGAGCTGAACAAGGCGGTGTCGGATGCGCGGCGGCCGAAGTTCGTCGGGATGCACTTCTTCTCGCCCGTGCCGGTGATGAAGCTCGTCGAGATCATCATCGCCCCGGAGACGGCGGAGGAAACGATCGCGGCGATTGAAGACGTCTGCTCACGCATGGGCAAGGCGACGGTGCGGGCGAAGGACGCGCCGGGCAGGTACGGCTTCATCGCCAACCGCATCTACTTCGCGGCGGTGCGAGAAGCGCAGGCCGTGCTGAAGGAAGGCATCGCGACGCCGGAGGACATCAACAAGGCGATGGTGATGGGCTTCAACTGGCCGGTGGGGCCGCTGGCGATGATCGAAGGCGCGACCAAGGGTTGGCAATAGCGCCGCGATGAAGATCTGGTCTCTGCTACCTAGCGCCCGGGAATACTGTTCGCGCTTGGGTTGGGCGATCAGATCACAGGCGTGACGCACGAGTGCGACTTCCCGCCCGAGGCGAACGACAAGCCGCGGGTGACGATCAGCTACATCGACTCCAGCGTTTCGAGCGCGGAGATCCGTCACTCCTCGAACCGCATGCCGCTCGCCAGCTCTGGCGGGGTGCACTGCGCCGACGGGAGCGCGCACTTTTCGCGGCCGGGGCCCGAGGCTGGTGGACGGGACGGAGATCCGCACCGCGCCCGGTGCGATCGTGACCTCCGCCTCCCCCGCCCGCATCTCCGGCCTCGCCTTGTAGACTTGGAACATGACTGATGACGCCCCGCAGCCAAAACTACCCCGCGTTCTACTGACGTCATTTCCCGAGAGCTACGTTTTGTCCGCGCGGCCGGCGAATGCGTCGGCGATTGTGGCGGATGCGCACCGGCAAACGGGGTTCATCCTGGGCGAGGAGCTGGCGATTTTCGAGAGAGCGCTGACCTTACAGTTGCGCATCGTGGAGGAGAACGCGAAGGTGCGCGGGGCTCGCGGCGCTGGGATGTTTACGTTGTGGGCGCGAACGTTTGCGCACCTGGCGGACGCTTGCCAGCTGATGTCGCAGGGATCGTACGTTTCGTGCGCGCCGCTGGCGCGGATGGCGCTGGAGTCGATTGCGGCGCAGAAGTCGCTGGTGAGGGACGGGTTCGCGGAGTACGAGGGGTGGTTCGCGCAGGCGGTGTCGCAGGACAAGACGAACGCTGCGATCTTGATCGAGAAGGGGAACTACAAGGCGGCGTCGGTGTTTGCTAAGGACGAGCGCTTAGGGACCCTGTACCGGCTGCTGATGGAGCTTTCGATGCCGCACTTTGGGTCGTCGCTGCTGCTGGCGGCAGCGGAAACGAGCCTGCAGAAGGCGCCGCTGACGTTCGCGGACGGGGCGTTCCACCTAGGCTGGGCGGAGCTGGTGACGAGCTGGCTGCTCTTGCTGGCGGGCGAGCAGATTGGCGTGGCGCGGGAGAGCGGCGTGTTCGTGATCAGCGATGGGCTCGCGGCGGACTGCGATTCGACGCTGCGGGTGACACGAGGGGCGCTGGCGAATAGGCGGCGGTGTCACGTGGAGGCGGAGGGCGGGCGCTTTGTCTTCCACAGCTTCCGGCGGGCGGCTTCGGGCCAGCCAAAGCGGGTGGTGCTGGGTTAACCGAACGCTGACTTGACCCTCGACCCGCGACCCTTGACGCTATAGGGGTATGCCAAGAGTTGATGTCGTTGTGCCTGTGTACAACGAGGAGAAGGCGCTCCCCGTATCGATTCCGGAGCTGCGCAAATTTCTGCTCAGCCCGGAGTTTCCTTACGAGTGGACGATCGTCATCGCGGACAACGCATCGATCGACAATACGCCGTCGGTTAGCCGACAGCTCGAGCGCGATTTTCCTGGCGAGGTGAGGTACAACCGGATCGAGCGCAAGGGCCGCGGCTACGCACTGAAGACGACGTGGGGCGCGAGCGACGCGGACATCATGAGCTACATGGACGTCGACTTGTCCACTGGCATCGAGGCGTTTCCGGCGCTGATTAAGGCGATTGCCGAGAGCGAGCGGTAGGTCTTTCCCTCGAAGCTGAAGCCGCCGTCAATGACATCAACGACATTCATCCTGCCGTTCCACTCGCGCATAAGGCGGGCACCGGGCTGCGGCATGAGACGAGCAGCATTAGCCGGATCGGTCCCGCCTTCCCCTATCGAAGCGGAGACATGGGCAGATGCATCGTCGGCGAGCTCAGAGCC
>JBDTOK010000014.1:0-23254 GCA_039933275.1 Chloroflexota bacterium
CCGGAATCGCGCAAACAGCGAGTACGTCAGCACAACCGCCGGCACGTCGCGGTCCAGCGCTTCTTGCACCGTCCAGCGTCCTTCGCCCGAATCCTCAACATACCCGGCGATCTCCTCCAGGTTCGGGTCCTTCTTCAGCGCGTCTTCCGCCAGCTCCAGCAGCCACGACCGCACGACGCTGCCCTGATTCCAGAGCTTGGCTATCGCCGGCAGGTCCATCTCGTATGCGGAAGCGTTAAGTAGCTCGAACCCTTCTGCATACGCCTGGAGCAGCCCGTACTCAATCCCGTTGTGGACCATCTTCACGTAGTGTCCCGACCCCGAAGGCCCGACGTACAAATACCCGTCTGGCGGCGCCAGCGTCTCGAAAATCGGCGTCATCTCGTCGAACTGCTCGCGCGGCCCGCCGATCATCATGCAGTAGCCGTTCGCCAGCCCCCACACGCCACCGCTAACGCCCACGTCCAGGAAGTGCAGCCCGTGCTGCTCCAGCGCCGTAGCCCGCGAAACGGAGTCGATGTAGCGAGAGTTCCCGCCGTCGATCACCACGTCTCCCTTGCCCAGCAGCTTTACCAGCAACTCCAGCGTCTGCGTAACCGGCGGCCCGGACGGGACCATGATCCAAATGTGTCGCGGCGTCTTCAGCTTCGCGACCAGGTCCTCGACCGACGCGGCCGGGATCGCCCCGTCCGCTGCCAGCGCTTCAGCAGCCGCCGGGTTCCGGTCGTACGCGACGACCTCGTGGCCCCCGCGCAGAAGGCGCAACGTCATGTTCGCCCCCATCCGCCCGAGGCCAACCATCCCAATCTGCAACTACTCCACCGTCGCTTTTCTCGGCGCACTCTTCGGTGAAATCTTCGCTTCAATACCGTCCACTAGCCGCCGCAAGCTGTCCGTGACGTCCTCGCCCAGGTGCGCGCGAATCACCGGCCGCTTCCGCGACTGCAGCGAGTCGAGATCGCCCAGCGCCTGCGCCTGCTTGAGAATGCTAAAGCTGAACTTGGACGCCGGAATATCGATGTCCACCGGGTCCTCGCACGTTATCTGGAAGAAGATGCCAGTCGCCGGCCCACCCTTGTGCAACTGCCCGGTCGAGTGCAGGAATCGCGGTCCATAGCCCACGGTCGTCGCCGCGCGCGTCGCATCGCGGATCGCTTTCCGCAGCCGCGTCAACAGCCGGTCGTGCTCCTCAGTCCGCGCGATGTACGCCATGATCGCCACATAGTGAGGTGGCGCCGCCTGTTCCAGGTAAGCCGCCGTGATCTCGTCCACCTCATCCCCGACGCCGGCCAGCTTGCTGCGCGTATCGCCCTCCAGGTACAGCGAGACGCCGTCGTCCACCGCCGTCGCATCAACGCTCGGCAACTCGCCGGAGCGCAGGTACTGGTCCAGCACGATGCGCGTGTTGTCCTTGCTCTCCTGCACGTTTGGCTCATCGAACGGGTTGATCTTCAGCACCGCGCCGATCACCGCCGTCGCCACTTCCCAGCGCAGAAACTCGCGGCCGAGGTCGTAGCCGTCGGTCATACTCGTCGTCAGGATCGGGTGCCCTGCCTCTTCCAGCCCTTGCACCGTCGAGTCCAGCTCGTCGCTCTGCCGTCCGGCGTCCAGGTACACAAAGGCGCGGTCGTCGCCGTAGACCTGCGGCGGCCCCGCCGGCTCCAGGTCGATCGGAATCACACCATGGCCTTGCTTGCCAGTGCTCTCCGCCAGCAGTTGTTCAGCCCACGCCCCGAAGCTCTCGCGGCCCTCCGCCGCCAGGAACGTCGCCTTGTCGCGGCCCTCCAGCGCCAGCGACCCGAGCCGCGCGCCGAGCTCCAGCGCCTCGTCCCAGTCCAGCGTATCGGCGCTCCGCAGCAGCCGCTCCACGTCCATCCCAATCGCCGCCGCTGGCACCAACCCAAACATAGACAGCGCCGAATACCGTCCGCCAATGTCCGGTGGGTTGAGGAACGGGTGGTGAAACGCCTCGTCCTCCGCCTGCCGCTGCAGCACCGTGCCCGGGTCCGTCACCGCCACGAAGTTCGATAGCGTGCCGGTGTCGCCCGTCGCGTCCTGCATGCGCTCCGCAAAGTAGCGGTGCAGCGACGCCGTCTCCACCGTCGTCCCCGACTTGCTCGATACAATGAACAGCGTGTGTATCACGTTGATCCGGTTCTCCACCCGCAGGATCGACTCCGGGTCCGTCGTGTCCAGCACAATCAGCTCCGGGTACCCCGCGCGCGATCCAAACGTCCGCTGCAGCACTTCCGGCGCTAGCGAGCTACCGCCCATCCCGAGCAACACGACCCACTGGAAGTGGTTCTCCTGCACCCAGTCGACGAACTCCGTCAGCTCATCGAGACGCTCCAACATCTGCGTGTGCACATCGACCCAACCCAGGCGGTTCGAGATCAGCGCCTGCACCTGCGGGTCGCTGCTCCAGAGCGACGCGTCTTTCGCCCGCAGCCGCTCGATGAAGTTCTCTTCCCGGAGCGTGTCGATCACGGACATCAGTCGTTGCCCGCCCCAGCCCCCACTCCGGCGCCTGCTTGCTCCTCTGCCAGTATCTTGTCTCGCTTCTTCGATACCGTATCGTTCGCCTTCTTGAACGCATCGGAGAACTGCTTGACGCCATCGTCCTGCAACTGGTTCGTCACCGCCGAGAAGTCGATCCCGGCGTCCTGCAGCCGCCTGATGTCGGCGAATGCACCCTCCACGTCCTCCTCGATCGAGTTCGCCTTTACAACGCCGTGATCGCGGAATGCCTCAAGCGTGTTCTGCGGCATCGTGTTGATCGTGTCCTTCCCGATCAACTCCTCGACGTAGATCACGTCGCGGTACGTCGGGTTCTTCGTGCTCGTGCTCGCCCACAGCGGCTTCTGCACGCGCGCGCCCGCCTCTACAAGGTTCTCCCATATTTGGCCGGAGAATATCTCCTTGAACTTGGCGTAGGCGATCTTCGCGTTCGCGACGCCCGCCTTGCCCTTCAGCTCCTCCAGCTTGGCCTTCTCGTCTTCGTTGCGCGCCCTCTCGATCTTCTCGTCCAGCAGCTTGTCGATCAGCGTGTCCACCCGGCTCACGAAGAAGCTCGCCACCGACGCGACCCGGTCGATAGGCCGCCCCGCCTGGTGCCGCTTCTGCAGCGCCCGGATGTACGCGCGCGCCACCTGCTCGTAGTTCTCTACCCCAAAGAGCAGCGTGATGTTGATGTTCACGCCTTCCGTCAGGCATTCCTCGATCGCGGGCAGGCCGGCCGGCGTGCCCGGTATCTTGATCATGGCGTTCGCCTTGCCCAGCGCTGCGAACAGCCGCTTCGCATCGCGCGTCGATGCCTGCGTGTCGTAGGCAATGTCCGGCGAAACCTCCAGCGAGGCGTAGCCGTCCGCAGCCTTCGTCTTGTCGTAAATCGGCCGCAGAATGTCGCAACACAGCTGGATGTCTTTCACCGTCAGCCCGTCGTAGAACTGATCCAGTTGTTTGCCCTGCGTCACCAGCTCACCGACGTGCGCGTCGTACGCATCGCCCGCCCCAACCGCCTTCTCAAAAATCGATGGGTTGGACGTGCCGCCCGTAACACCGTCGTCGTCGATCAAGCGCTGCAGCTCACCGCTCACTACTAGCTCGCGGTTCAGGTTGTCGTACCAGATGCTCTGGCCGACCTTTGTCAAATCTTTGAGTGGGTTCGTTGCCATTTCCGTCTCCTTCTACCCGACCTGCTCCGGCGTGCCTCCCCGCTGTCGCTCGGCAGGGCGTAGCCCCTCCAGCGCCTCCACCTTCTTCAGCCGCCGCGCGTACTGGTCCCGGTCGATGAACTCAGCCGCGAGGAACGCGCGCGCCACTTCCAGCGCCAGCGCGTCCCCAATGATCCGTGAACCAAGGCACACGACGTTCATATCGTCGTGCTCCACGCCCTGGTGCGCCGAGTACGTATCGTGCGTCATAGCCCCCCGTATGCCCTGCAGCTTGTTGACTGCGATGCAGGCCCCAACGCCGCTCCCGCAGACGAGCACCCCGCGATCGGCCCGCCCTTCCTGGATCGCCGCGCCCAGCTTCACCGCGATGTCCGGGTAGTCCACCGGCGCATCGCTGCTCACGCCAACGTCGATGATCTCGTGGCCGTCGTCACGCAACGCTACCGCGAGCGCATTCTTCAGCTCGTAACCTCTGTGGTCAGCTCCGACGACAACCCGCATCGGCACTCCTTGGCTGGGGTAAACGCTTTGCGAGGCCCAAATCGCCCCACACGGCTGCTAACAGCCGATAAGAGGCGTCAACCCCGTATCTCTATGCTATGCCCCACCCACGCCCGATACAACCGCGAAGGTGTAAAGGACAGCTATCAGGTGATCGGCTGCCCCACCGCCGGGCAGCCTGCCGGGACATGTAACTGGATATCAGCCTCGTGCGCCTCCACATACAACGCATCCACCGAATCCACACCGCCGTCGCAGTTAACGTCACCCCACGGATAGCTCGCCCCCACCGCAACACTCGCCGACCCAACGTCCGGGCACGAGCCCGGCGTCGTCCCATCGTTCAGCCCTGCCGCGTACTCCAGCAAGAAGAAGAGGTCACCGTCGTCCACATTTCCGTCGCAGTTCACATCGCCCTCGATCCGCTCCGAGGTCGGCGTGTGCGTCGGCGTCACGCTGGGCACAGGCGTGGCCGTATGCGTCGGCGTCACGCTCGGCACCGGCGTCGGAGTCCCCGTCGGCGTCGGCGTACCACTCGGCGCCAGCCCCAGATCCGCCGGCAACGAGAACCCAGACGTGTTGCCCGTCCCGTCCGTCGCTGTCGCGGTTACATGCGGCCCGGCGATCGCCCCGCCGAAAAACCAGGCGCCGCCACCGTCCGCCGTCGTCGCCCCTTCGTACGTCTCCCCCTGCCCATCCGCATCCGAGTACAAATCGACGATGCAGTTCGCGCACGCCGTCCCAATCGCTCCCGCTGTCCAGGCCTGCGCTATTACCGGCGCCGCCGGAGTAGCACTATCGATGCCGCTCGCGAAGTTATCATGGATCGAGTTTCCGCGGATAGTGACACCCGTCGCCGACGCGTTGTCCTGGACACCAAAGTCTCCGTTGAATGCAATCAGGTTTCCTTCACCGGCGCCGGGGCCACCGACTATCACCGGACCGCCATCCGCGTAGACGCCCTCGTAGCCGTTCGCCAGGCTCGTCGTCCCATCCATCCGAGTTCCGATCTTGTTGCCCAGAATCGTCACCCTGCCAGCACTGACGCTGTACACGCCGTCCTGGCCGTTTCCGGAGATTAAGTTGCCGGCCCCACCGGCACCGCCGATCACTGTCTCACCGCCGTTTGCCGAAATAAAGATTCCGTGCCTCATGTTTGGCACTGCATGGATGCCCGTTGCGTCCGTCCCGATCAGATTGCCCTTAACCGTCGCGTTTGCGAGCAGGCGCACCCCTTCAAACTGCGACCCGGCGATTACGTTGGCTGCTTCCGGGGTATCTCCGCCTAAAGTCAGGCCTTCGCCGCTCGAAAGTATGCCAAACACGCCGTTACCTAGCGCGTGGTCGTTCTCATCGATGCCGATGTAGTTGCCAGTAATAGTCGCTCCCGTGGCCGTGGAGTAGGCGAAAATCCCGTCACCGTCGTTGCCAGAAATAAAGTTGCAATCACCTGTGCAACTGACGACCCCCGCCGTCTTACCCGTCGTCCCGCCTATACGAGCGCCAGGAGCTTTGAGCACAATCCCTACGCCGTTTGGAAAACCAAACGAAGTTTTGCCGACAAAGCTGCCCGTCAGCGTAAAGTTCGCTCCGCTAACTGTGATTCCCGAACCACCGAACCCGTCCACCCCAACGTGGTCGATCGTAGTATTGCTTGCCCCAGCATCAATCACCAGGCCGTCCGGTATGATCGTGCTAGAACCTCCGAACCAGGCAATCCGCTGCCGGTTCACCGAATTCGAGTGCCCGCTCATGTAGGTCTGCGTCATGACGTGCGGCAGCGGCGAATCGACCTCTACCGCAGGGGTAACGTTGAACAGGATCGACGGCGTTACCTTGGTGTTGCCAGCAAGATCGTTCGCGCGATTGATCGCCTCGCGTAGCGTGCATTTGCCCGGCTCCTGACTGTGAGCGGCGTCGTTACAGTTCGGGCTTTGTATGAAATCGCTGTCATACTGCGTGTCCACTGTGAACACGGACTGTACTTGCACCTGCGTCGGCAACGCAGCCGCAGGCACACGCCCACCAGTGGACAAACCCAAAACAAACGCAAGTACCGCGAGCAGCGGCACCGAGACAAGCAGCCACCAGCGGCTCGTCACTCCGTCATCCGAAGCTTGATCAAACAACGCACCGATTACACTCCCGAACCAGCGCCCCGTCAAGCGCCAGCATAAGACGAGGCCCGCCATCTCTGGCGGGCCCTCTCGCTCAACTGGCTACTTGCTAATGGCTGCTGGCTACTATCCCGCGACCTCCACCATGGCGTTACTGATCACCACGCGTCCATCCTGCGTCCGAGCCTGCATCAGCACCTTGCCACTGCCCTCGTCCCACATGTCCGTGATGATCGTATCGCCCGGGTAAACCACGCCGGAGAACCGCACCGCCATGCTCTTCATGCGGTCCGGGTCATTGCCGCAGTACTCCTGCAGCACCGCGCGGCCCACGTGCCCGAAGCTACAAAGCCCATGCAGGATCGGCCGGTCGTAGCCCGCCATCTTCGCGAACGCCGGATCGATGTGCAGCGGGTTGCGGTCGCCGGACAGACGGTAGATCGCCGCCTGGATGTCCAGCGTCGTCATCTCCACGCTCTTGTCAGGCGCCCGGTCCGGTGCCGCATTGCCAGCCTCGGGCCCACGCTCGCCGCCGAAGCCACCCGCGCCGCGCACGAAGATCCCCGACGTGTTCGTGAACACGGTCTCGCCCTTCGCATCGACAGTCGTGCTGTCGATCGTCACCAGCGCGCCTTTGCCTTTGTCGTAAACGCCCGTGATCTTGCCCGACGTAGTCAGCGTCCCGTTCGTCGGAATTGTCTTGGCGATCCGGAATGACTGCTCGCCGTGCAGGATCATCACCGGGTTGATCTCAACTGCCCCCGAAATGCCCATCAGCGCCGGGAACGCCGGGATCACCGCGAACGTCGGGATTACCTTCAGCCCGCGCTCGAAAACGAACTCGAGCTCCTTCGCGCCGATGCCCAGCGCGTACAGCATGACATCGCGCTCTTCGTATGCAAACTGCGTCGCCGCCAGCTCAGCGCCGACGACGTCCGGTCCCAGTGCCTGCTTCGCCATTACGACGCCGCCGGCATCAGGTGCGGCGTCAGCCGCTTCGACACTTCGTCGAACGCGTTCGTGAACTCTTCCGCGCCGCTCATGTCCTTGATCTTCGCGATGTTGTCGCGCACATCCTCGATCGTCGGGTGCGGGAAAAACGCTCCCTTGCTCTCGAGAATCGCCGCCCGGCCGACGTACCCGCCGCCCGCCGTAAAAATGTTCCCGGACTCCTGGCACTCTTCCGAGCACAGGTACGCCACCACCGGCGAGACGAGGTCCGGCTGCAGCTTCTCCAGCACCGCCGGCGGCATGACGTCCTCCGTCAGCCGCGAAGCCGCGACCGGCGCAATGACGTTAGCCTTCACGTTGTACTTCGCACCTTCGAGCTCCAGCGTGCTCGCCAGGCCCAGGACAGCCGTCTTCGCCGAAGAGTAGTTCCCCTGCCCGAAGTTACCGTACAGACCTGCATTGCTCGTCGTCACGATGATGCGGCCGTAGTTGTTCTGCCGCATCACCCGGAACGCCGGCTGGATCACGTTGAAGCTACCCTTCACGTGCACCGCGAAAATCTTGTCCCAGTCTTCTTCCGTAAGGTTGTGAAAGGCGCGGTCTCGCAAAATGCCCGCATTCGCGATCACAATGTCGATCTTGCCCCAGGTGTCCAGCGCCGTCTTCACGATCGCCTCGCCGCCTTCGTGTGTGTCGACACCGTTGTAGTTGGCGACAGCCTCGCCGCCCGCTGCCTTGATCTCGTCGACCACGTGGTCCGCCATATTCTTGGCGCCCCCACCCGACCCATCTCGCGACCCACCCAGGTCATTCACAACCACCTTCGCCCCGCGCGAAGCCAGCAAAAGCGCATGCGAGCGCCCAAGCCCTCCGCCGGCGCCTGTCACAATCGCGACGCGCCCGTCAAATCTAACGTCAGCCATTTCGGAAAACCTCCATTATCAAAATACTTGCGAAAGCTCCGGCTAGGCCGCCGGAAGATCAGTGTTAAAGATATCCGCCACGCACTTCCATGAGCCATCGCTCTGACGCCCCAGCACGACGACATACTTGCCGTTGTCCTGGATCGGATCGGCGCCAGCTGGCTCCAGCTTCAGCCTGTACGTGCCGACTTCATAAGCAAGGTCGCCAGAAGACTCGACGTGCGTCGTGCTCAGGACAATATCAGTCAGTCCGGCGTCCAGCATCCCCTGGAAGACAGCGACGATACTCGCCTTCCCGGACACCGCCGGCATATTCGGAGCGAGCACCCTGGCGTCGGCAGCGTAAAACTCCTCAACAAGTCGGTTCGCGTCCTTCGCCCGCGCGTTCTTCATCATCTTCTCGTTCAGCTCCCTGACGGCGCTGGCTATATCACTCTGTGCAAGAGTCATAGTTGTATTCTCCTTCTCGATCCGAGCGCTGCCGGTGGTAACTGGGCGGTCACTCAGGCAGCCCGCAAACTGCCCCTATGTATGCAACAAGAACGCCCCCGTGGTCAAGCGCGAGACACGGAACCACAGTCTCGCACCACCGGCAGTCCCACGCATCCTGTCACCCTGAGGGAGCGGCGGGGGACCACCGGGGCCAGGGAGCTGTAAGGACCTCGCCACCCCGAAACCCGGCACACAACACAACTCCCACCACCACTAGGATCCCTAGCACAAATCCAAACCACCAGTCACTAACGCAACCGGGGAGTCCAGAGGGGGCCGCAGCCCCTTCTGGCTCAAATGAGGGCGGGTGGGTGGGCACATTTTCTTACGCAGTCAAGCGCCCGCCACAACAACAGCGCCCGCGTTACAGCGCAATGAACAGCGCCCGCCCCACACACCGGCGTCAACGCAAACTCTTGAAATCCCACACCGCAGGACTATACTGCGAGCACCATGGCCCAAGAAGCATCGGCCGCCCCCGCCGAAAGCCGTGCCAGCACAGACCTCGTCGTCGTTCAGCCGCACAAGTGGGCACTCAGCTGGTGGGCGCGACTCTACCGACGCATCGCCAAGCGTTGGGACGTCGACAAGCACGTCAACCTCTACTGCCGCCCCCTCACCGTCGAAGGCAAAGATAACCTGGACGGCGTCAAAGGCCCCCTCCTCGTTATCGCCAACCACACCAGCCACTTCGACACCGTCATCGTCCTCCACACCATCCCCAACCGCATCCGCGACAAAACCGCAGTCGTCGCCGCCGCTGACCGCATGTACCGCGAGCGCATCAAAGGCATGCTCCACTCCCTCCGTTACAACGCCTTCCCCATCACCCGGGGCGGCGGCCGCGAAGCCCTGACCTACTCCCAGTGGCTAACGTCGCACGGCTGGTCGCTCCTAATCTTCCCGGAGGGCAAGCGCTCACGCACCGGCGAGCTCATGCCCTTCAAAGGCGGCACCGCCATTCTCGCCCTCGGCCAGAACATCCCCGTGCTCCCCATTTACATCAAAGGCGCCAGCGACATCCTCCCCCCAGGCTCCCCCATCTCCCGTCCCGCCCCCGTCCTCGTGCGAGTCGGCAAGCCCTTTAGCTTCCCGGAAGGCACAACCATCCCCGCAGCCAAATCCGCCATGGAAAACGCCATCCGAGAACTAATCCCCGCCGAAGCCGGCGAAGCCACCACCGCTCCATAGCCGCAGCAGGCGACCTCTTATAGGGCGGGTGGGCAGGCACAATATTCTTACGAAGAACGCCGCCGGACCAACAACAACACCCGCGTTACAGCACAACAAACGGTTTAGCGTCCGTCGAACCATCCGCCAAAATCCGCGCCATCCCGCGGCCCGTCTCCGTCGCCCTAAATGGCCAGCGCCCGTATCTCCGCCCCCGCCATCCGCAACTCCGACGCCAGGTCCCGCGCCACATTCCGATACACCGCCGCCAGCACTCGCGGATCATCCCGCCCCAGCGCCTCAATCTCCGCCGTCCGCAACTCGAAATACTCCACCTCCGAGTCCGCCGTCACATCCGCCGTCCGCACCGTCTCCCCCACCAGCGCCGACTGCCCGAACGCCATCCCCGCCGAATACGTCGCCAACCGCGCGACCTCCGAGTCCGGCAGATCTATCGTCACACTCACGCTCCCTCGCACGAGTAAAAAAACGCTGGTCGCCGAATCTCCCACATTCATGATCCGGGCCCCGATCGGAGCGCTCATCTGTTTCGCCACCGCCATCAACGCCGCGATCGTCTCGACGTCCAACCCGTCGAAGAACTCATTCTCCTCCAGCGCCACGACCGACGCCGGTTCCGGCACACCGAGTGTCTCCAGCAACCGGTCCTCGCACCACTCGATCGCCTCATCGCGATTCTCCACCAGCCGCAGCCCGGTGTGAGTCGCCGCCAGCGCTTCCACTCGCTCGCCAAACCCCGGCAGGTGCTCCGCATCCGCCAGCGCCACGATCTCCCCCGCCGCGCACAACTGCTCCAGCAGATTGCACAGCAACTCGATCGCCCCGGCGTCGATCCCCGTCGCCCGCTTGAAGTCGATCGCATACGCATCGATCTCGTCCGCCCGCTCCACCGCATCCCGCGAAAACCGCTCCACCGACGCAAAGTTCAGCTGCCCCTGCAGCTCATACACCCGCGCCCGCTCGCCCTCTCGGTGCAGCGCCACCGACGCCTCCGCTGACCGCCGCCGCTTCGACCGCACCTCCGTCAGCCCGTACGCCGCCCGCACGCCTGACCGCGATACGTTCGGCACGTTCAGCATGTTCAGGCTGTACGCCCGCGAAAGACTGTCGCAGACCAGCACACCGCGCACGCTGTTCCCGCGCGCATCCAGCCGCGGCGAAAACACACCGATCCCAAGCTGTCCCACCAGCGACGCCAGCACACCGCCGGCCACGCCGCTCTTCGCCGGCATCCCGACGCGATAGATCCACTCTCCCGCGTAGTTGTACATCCCGCACGAGCCCATCACGCTCAGCACCCTGCTCACGTGCTCCGCCCTGATCGCGCGCTCGCCCGTCACCGGATTGACGCCGCCGTTCGCCAGGCAAGCACCCATCAACGCCAGGTCCCGGCACGTCACCGATATCGAGCACTGGCGGAAGTACAAATCCAGCACCGCCTCCGGATCAGAGTCCACGATGTCAAAGTTTCGCAGCAAGTGCCCGATCGCCCGGTTCCGATGCCCCGTCTCGCTTTCTGACGAGCGCACAGCATCGTCGATCGTTAGCGCGCGCCCTGTGTACGTCTCAAACATCCGCAGCATCCGCGTCAGCGGATCACTGTCACCCGCCTTCACCAGCCCCGCCGTCGCAATCGCCCCCGCATTAATCATCGGGTTCGACGGCCGCCCAGACCCCGGGTCGAGGCTAATCGCATTGAACGCATCACCCGACGGCTCGAGCCCAACACGACTCAGGACGTAGTCTTCGCCGTTGTCCTCCAGCGCCAGCCCATACACAAACGGCTTCGATATCGACTGTATCGTGAACGGCACGTCGCAATCCCCCACCGCGTACGTGTGCCCGTCCAGCGTCACCAGCGCAATCCCAAACCACTCCGGATTCGCCAGCGAAAGCTCCGGGATGTACGTCGCCACGTTGCCCTCAGCAACCCCCGCATAGCTAGCGTGCAACTCATTCAGCAAGCGCTGTACCGGCGGCAGAAGACCGTTCTCAGAGTTCATCTCGCCCGCGAGCATCCCCCACCCGCGTTACGCCACTGTTTCGTCCCTATCTCGCAACGGTTAATTCAGCCCCAAGACCGCATCGACTTGTCATCTCCGGCCGAAGCCCACAGGCCGCCCTTTGTCATCTCGACCGAAGCCCGCAGGCCGCCCTTTGTCATCTCGACCGAAGCCCGCAGGCGAAGCGGAGAGACCTCACCTCCGCCCCAGTACCCAATGCAATCCTCAGCCATCACGCCAACCCCGGGGGAGTCCAGAGGGGGCCGCAGCCCCTTCTGGCTTAGATAGGGCGGGTGGGCGGGCACCATATTCTTACGCGGAACGCCGTCAGCTTCAAAACAAACACCCGCGTTACAGCCTAGCAAACGCTTCACCGTCCCTGCGTCAAACCCATCCGCGAAAATTCCGCGAAATTCCGCGGCCACAAAAAGCTAACTCGTCGCACACTCCAAAGACCCCGACAAATGCACCACCGTCCCACCTGCCCGCGGCGTCATATCCAGATCCACCGTCAACGTCACCGGCGAGCCCTTCGCTCCCGTCACCACCGCCGTCCCGCCGCCCAGCCCCGTCGAACCCGCCGTCCAATCCACCGACGAATCAGTCGGCGTCGCGATCTGGATAAACGGCGGCTCGTTCTGCGGGTCCACCGACGCGTACGGGTAAGTGAACGTCCCAGCCGCGAAGCGGTTCTGGCTGTACCCGAGACCGTAGCTTATTCCGGAAATCGTGCCGTACACGTTCAGCGCCGCGTAGCCGTCGTCGGCGAGAATGCAAGTCGCACCACTCGCGTTATCGCTTGTCTTCCACTCCGCCGTAAGTCCGCCAGTAAACTTCATGTCGAACGTTGGCTTCGATGGATCAGGCGTAAACGCTGCCGCCCGCGTCGCTGCCGCCGTCACGCTAGCCCCACTGGACGCCGGCGTCGTACTCGGCGTCGTATGGCTGCTCTTGCACGCCACCATCGCACCATACACAAGCAGCGGCGCCATCGCGATCAGAACTCGTCGCCCACTCATTGGGCGAGATTGTACTACTTGTCGGGCGCCAGGACTTCGAAATCAATCGGCTTTAGGCGCCCGTTGTTCGTGTGCTCCGAAGAGCACGCTGTCAACGCGACGATCAGGTCCATCTCCGCTCTCAGCTCTATGTAGTCGCCCGCCTTCGACGCAGGCGTCTCCACCCTAACCTTGCCATCCGGCCCAACCGGCACGTTCATGAAAACGTTGAGCGCCCCCGCGATCAGCTCCTGCCCGACGCCGAACTCGGCCAGCGCCCCTGCCAGGTTCTCGAAACAGCTCGGATGATTCTCCTGTCCGTACAAAATCCGAAACATCTCCGTACTGCACGGCGTCAGCAGCAAATCATGCACCCCAACCGTGTCCGCCACGATCGTCAGCATTGCGCGGCTCCAGTTGGAGTACAGCACCCCGCCCGTCGTGACCCGAATGCTCTCCGCGTAATCGATCGTCCGCCCCGTCGAGAAGCGCTCCGTCAGATCGTCCGCCGCGTACGCCACCACGTCCGAAACTTGCTCACCCTCCGGATCTATGATCCGCAGCACCTCGCCCTTAGCGAGGCGCAGTCCCGCGCCGCTCGCCGGCGCAATCCGTCGCTTGTCCGCCAGCCTACTCGCGCCAGCTCACAGCAAACATCCGTACCGGGTCCTCAAACCCGCGCAGCGCGTGCTCACCCTTGTCCGAGAACAGGAACGACTTCCCCGCCGACAACTCCCGCACCCCAACCGACGCCAGGATCTCCCCGCTGTCCGCCGCCGCCGCAATCCGCGACGCCAGTATCACCGTCGCGCCGAACAGGTCGCCGCCCTCTTCGATCGGCTCACCCGCGTTCAGCCCGACCCGCACGCTTAGCGGCTCCGCGCCCGTCTCGTTCCGCCGGTCGAATGCCCGTTGCAGCGCGATCGCGCACTCCACCGCCCGGCTCACCGAAGCAAACGAAGCCATGAACCCATCGCCCATCGTCTTCACTTCATCGCCGCCGTGCGTCTTCAACACCTCGCGTGTGATCACCTCGTGCTCGCGCAAAACATCGCGCCCCTTCTCGTCCCCGAGGCGCCGCATCATCGTCGTGTGCTCAACCACATCAGTGAACAGGATCGTCCGCACTCCGCCGGAGTGCTGGTGTCCGTGGTCGTGCTCGTGGTCATCCTCGTGCTTCGCCGGCATAGCCGCCGCTTTCGTCCCCAGCAAGTCCGCGATCTCCGTAACGATACGCATCGTGTCGTCCTGCACTCCGCCTGCCAGCATCACCAGCCGTGCATTCGGAATAGTCGCCGCCATCTCCCGCGCACCCTCCACATGACGGTTCTGCCGAACGCCCGCGTGCTGCACAATCAGCGTCGGTTGCGTTACCTGGGGCAGAAGCTCCGTCACATCGTCGCCACGGGCTGCCGCAAAAATGCGCCGCGCATCCGCTGCCGTCGCCGCTGCTCGCAAAAACTCGATCTCCGGCCCCGACTCATCGAGGCCCTTCCCGTACATCGCGAACACAAGAAACTCCAGGAACGAATCCCAGTCGCCGGACAACTGGTCCAGCGCTCGAATCTGCGGGATGTTCATGAAGTCTTCGATCCGCACCTGAGCGTCATCGAGTATCAGGTGCGTCACTCGATCTGGATGGCGCACCGCATACGTGACCACCACCGGACCCGCCCATCCGATCCCATGCAGCGCAAACGTCTTCGCTCCGAGCTTCTCAACAACAGCATCGAGGTCTAGCAGCCGCGCCTCGAGCGAAACGTCGGTCACATTCCGGTCCGACAACCCACACCCGCGCGGATCGTACTGAACAACCGTCCAGTTCGCCGCCAGCTGCTCGAAAAACTCACTCCCGGACTGCCACTCCAGCTGCGCATGCGCAAACGGAAAACTCGGCACCCGAATCAGCAGCGGCCCATGCCCAGCTGTCCCAAACGCAATGCGAGTCCGGTCACTCGCCGTCGCATACTGCATCCTCAATTCCATGCCGAAAGTATCTCACAGAAAACCGCCACCTCTGCCAACGTTTTGGCAACTGTGTCACGCATCACATTACGGCCAAACGCCTCCTGACGGAGCGGCGGGGCCGCACCGGCGCGGGGAGCCATAAGGACCTCGTATCCCGAAACCCAGCACCAATCACTGTCCTCACTCAATGCGCCCCACTATCGGCGCGCAGGTGCACCTGTCAATACCGAAACGGCACTCCCCCAAACCCCGTTTTTGCCAAACAAACATCTCCCCGCTTGGGCAGTCTCAGTCGCTGAGCGCCGCTAGTCTGGCGGCAAGCCCTCGTCCAGCAAGAACCCTCGCACCATCTCCGCAAAGCGCTCCGGCTGCAGTCGCGGAAGCGAGTGTCCCGTCTCGCGAAAAACGTACAACTGGCCGTTCGGCAGCGCGCCCACCATCCGCGAGGCGATCTCGTCATCTAGGATTGGGCTCTCCTCCCCGCGACACACCAGCGTCGGGCACTTCACGTGCGTCAGCGAATCCCACAGGTACGCGATCTCCGGGATCGCCGCCTTCGTCGTCACGTCCGCCAGCTTTCGGTCGTACGCGTTCGAGTACATTCCTGTCCTGAGCTCGGCGCCAGCCGAAGTCGAAGGGCCGCTCTCGTCTTTGGCCAGCGAGTTCTGGATCAGCCGCTCGATCGACGCTTCGTCCAGCGTCGGCCACTGCGAGGCGTAGAACTTCCGCGCATCCTCCAGCGTGAACGACGACGGCGGCCGCTCCGCCTTCGACGTCATGTCTTGCTTCAGCCCCACCGCGCCAACGCGAGCCATCTGCGGCCCCATGTCCGCCAGCACCAGGTGCTTCAGCCGCAGCGACTTCTCCCGCGCATACGCCATCGACACCCGCGACCCCAGCGACAGCCCCACCAGGTCAAACCTCCCGAGATCCATCTTGTCGACAAACCCCGTCAGGTCCGACGCCAACGCCCACACCAGGTAACCGCCCGGCGCCTGCTCACTCTCCCCGTGCCCGCGCTGGTCCGGCGCAAAGATGTGAAAGTCGTCCATCAGCCGATTTGCCGCATCCTGCCAGTAGTACGCGTAGTCACGCAGCCCGTGCATCAGAACCAGCGGGCGCGTCCCCTTGCCCTTCCACTCGAAGTAGTGCAAACGCAGCCCGTTGACCTTAACCTCACCCTCCGTAGGCTGCACAAGCGTCACTGCGACAGCTCGTCCTTCGAGTCATGCCCCGCCGGCAATCCGTGCTCGTGCTCTCCCTCTTCGTGGTAGAACTGGAACAGCACGCCGCCGCTGTCCTTCGGGTGGATGAACGTCTCCACCCAACCATGCGAGCGGTTCACGCCTCCCCACGGCTCGATACCAAACTTCGTGATCGCCTCCGCCGCCTTGTCCGCATCCTCTACCTCGAACGTCACGTGGTGCAGGCCAGGCCCCTTCTCCTCCAGGAACTTGTGCAGGTAGCTTTCATCATCGAACGGCTCCAGCAGCTCGAAGTGACCCGTACCGCCCGGCACCCTCAACCCAACCCCCCTGAACCCCACATCCGGGTTCTCGAACCGCCCCTCGATCGTCATGCCCATCAGCTCCGTCAGAAGCGGCAGCACGTCATCCAGCCGCCGTACGGCCCAGCAGACGTGGTCCAGCCGCTTTATCCCCATATCTTTCCTGTCCATCAATAAGCCTCGACCTTTAAGTCGCCCGCAGGGCCTCTCAGGGCGCCTTAGGGCCATATGACGTTTGTGAATCAGCCGCCATCATACGTAGCCCGCCGCTTGCCGTCATCCGCGAAATGCCCTTACGATGACCCCAGTGAGAGAGCTGGCCACCCCCACGCCCTACGAACGTAAACAGACCCTCATAATCATCAACCCTGTCGCGCACAACATGCCGGCGCCAAACCGGCTGCGCGAGGCGGAGCAATGGTTGATAGACGAGGGGTGGGACGTCACCGTCGAAGAAACCACTGGCCCCGGCACGGCTGAGCATATCGCCGCCCGCGCCGCCGAGCGCGGCATCCCCTTGGTCATCGGCTGCGGCGGCGATGGCACCGTCGGCGAAGTCGCCAACGGCCTCGTCGGCACTGGCTCCACGATGGGCACGATCCCCGGCGGCACCAGCAACATCTTCGCCCGCGAGATCGATCTCGATAAGAAGCCCCTCGAAGCCGTCCAGCGCATGGTCTACGGCGAGCGTCGCCTCATCGACACCGGCGTCACCGGCAACCGTCACTTCGTGCTCTTCGCTGGCTTTGGCATCGACGCCGCCGTCACCCAGACCGTTCCCCTGCGAGTGAAGAGCCGCCTTGGCGCGGCTGCCTACGCGATGTCCGCCGCCCGCGAGGCGCTCCGCTGGCGCGGCCAGCCAATCGTCGTTCGCCTGGACGGTGTTGAGCGCTGGCTGAACGTGCTGCAAGCCTTCGCCGGCAACACCCGCCTATACGCCGGGATCACCAAGATCACCCCCGCCGCTGTCGCAGACGACGGCAAGCTCGACGTCTGCGTCTACTCGGGCCGCGGCAAGATCGACATCGTCTTCCACGCCGCACGCACGCTCCTGCAAATGCACCGCAACTCCAGCAAGGTCATCTACGGCAGGGCCAGCAAGATCGAGTTCGAGTGGGAGTATCCGCTCCCTGTCCAGCTAGACGGCGACCCGCTACCGGACTGTCCGCGCGAGATCAACGTCGCGCCGCTGTCATTGTCGATAGCGACGCCGGCCGGTGTGGCTAGCCCGATCTTTTCGCGCCCTCCCCAACAAGCGCAAGAACTGTCCCTTCCCTCACAGCGATAACACTCGCGCCGTCGGAGAACTCCTCCGGGAACGGGTCCAAGTCCGTACCCGTCACCACCATCTGCTCCACGTGCCCCAGCGACGCCAGCACTGACTGCCTGCGCGCCGCATCCATCTCCGAGAGGATGTCGTCCAGCAGCAGCAACGGAGACTCGCCCCGGGCGTACTGCAAGAACCGCGTCTCCGCGAGCCGCAGCGACAGTGCGATCGTCCTCTGCTGCGCCCGCGACGCGAATCCCGCCGCCCCAAAGTCATCCAGTGTGAGGGAGACGTCATCACGATTCGGGCCTTGGAGGGTCATTCCCGCCGCCGTGTCGCGCCCAACACCTGCCTTCAGTGCCTTCGCGTAGGCGCCTCGTATCTCCTCCTCTGACATCGACGCCAGGTCCTCTGCTCGCTCCAGGCGAGGCTTGTACTCCACGACGAGACGCTCGCCCGGCGCTAGCTCTGCGTGCGCGGCGCTGGCCAGCGCAGCCATTTCGGAGACGGCTTGCGCGCGGGTGTGGAAAAGGACCGCGCCCTCGGTTGCCAGCTGCTCGTCCCAGAACTCGAGTTCGTCGGTGCGGGCCTGGCCCTCGCGGATGCGCTTGAGCAGTGAGTTGCGCTGGGTGAGCACCTTCTCGAACTTGGAGCGGGCCGCGGAGTAGCGAGACGTCACCTGCATTAGCGTCATGTCCAGGTAGCGCCGCCTCAGCGACGGCGTGCCGACGACCATCTCCAGGTCTTCCGCCGTGAAGAGCACCGCCATCAGCCGGCCCGTCGCGTCCGAGAGCCGCTTCGAGACGCCGTTCAGCTTCACGGTCTTCGTGGCGATTGGTCCCGCCTTACCCGGCCGCGCGACGATCGTCACCGCAATCTCTAGCGGCCCGTCCGCGGTCGACACGTCGCCTACGACACGGGCGTTCGGCAGGACGTCGCCCTCCATCGCATCGCGGCGGATTAGCTGGGCGTCCGTCTCCACGCGGGTGGAGCGCATCGTCGCCAGCAGGTACACCGCCTCGAGGAGGTTGCTCTTGCCCTGCGCGTTGTCCCCGATCACCAGCGTGACGTCCCGCGAAAAGTCGAGGTCGATGTCGCGCAGGTTCCGGTAGTCGGAGATGTGAAGGTGCTTGAGTCTCACAACCCGAGTATAAGACCGCTTGGCCACACCCTCCGTGGTTCAGACCCCGGCCCTGACCAAGCCAACGCTTGCTACTGAGCGCTTAGCTTCGGCTCTTCGCCGTCGACCGCTTCACTGCCATAGCGCCCGTGTCCTGCGGCTCTTCCGTCCGCTTGGCGTGCTCCGCCGGCAGGGCCACGCAGAAGCGGCTGCCGCTAGGTGCTGGCTCTACCCAGATGCGTCCACTGTGCAACTCAACAATCGACTGGGCGATGGCGAGGCCCAAGCCGAGGCCGGAGCGGTCGCCGCGGTAGAACGGCTCGAAGATGCGCTTGGCGTCGTCTTTTGGGACGCCCGGCCCGGAGTCCGTGATCGCGATCTGTGTCTCGCCGCTGGGCAGCACGCTTGTCTCCACCAGCATGTGGCCGCCGGGTGGGCTGTAGCGCTGGGCGTTCGACAGCAGGTTGATCAGCACTTGCTCGAACCGCAGACGGTCGATGCGCACAAGCGCGTTCGGGTCTTCGTGAATGATCTCGATGGTCTGCTTCTTCGCCGACAACAGCGGCTGCACGATCGAGACGGCGTTGGTCACAGAGTCGGCGATGGGCATCGACTCCATTTCCAATCGCGGCAGCATCGAGTCTTCGCGCGACACGGCCACGAGGTCGTTCACCAGGCTTGCCAGCCGCGACGAGCCTTTTACTATGTTGCGCACCAGCTTGCCGCGCGTGCTGCCTGGATCGCGCGTCTCTTCTTCCTCCAGCAGCATCTCTGCGCCCATCATGATCGAGGTTAGCGGCGTGCGCAGCTCGTGCGAGACAGTCGTCAGGAAGTCGCTCTTCATACGGTTGAGTTCCTGGAAGTGCTCCGCGTGCGCGCGCTGCCCCTCGTACAGCCGGCAGTTGTCCAGTGCGAGGCCCATCACCATGCCGAGAGCGGCGAGCAACTGCTTGTCTCCGACCGACGGGTTGCCTTTCGCTGCAACAAGGCCGACCACACCCATCGGCGATTCGCGGCTCAGCAGCGGCGCGTAGATCACACGGTCTTTCGGGAAGAACGGCCCGAACCACGCGTCCGACGGCGACGGCCTGAGCGCGAAGAGTTGCCGAGCCTCCTGCCAGCGCGGGAACCCGAACGATCGCGCGGACATACGCGGCACCTGCGACAACCACCCGTCGGGCAAACCAAACGAACCGACCGGCACGAGCTCGTCGCCGTCTTCGCTTAACCAGCCGACAACAGCCGCATCAAGGTCCAGCCATTCGCCCATCAGCGCCGAGCTCTTGTTGCACGCCGCCTCAAAGTCGTGGATCTTAGCCAGTTCGTAGCCCAGGCGATGAGGATACGCGTAGCGGCGGTGTACACGTGCCTGCCAGCGTCCCGCCAGGTCGACCGCCGCAAAGCCCACGAAAGCCGCCGGCAGCAGCACGAACGCCACCTCGGCGGTCGAGAGGTTCAGGGTGAAGTAGTACAGCGGGAAGAGCACAGCGACGGCCCAGGCGATGCCTGCGAAGGCCCAGCGCTTGGCCGCCCGCACCTGGCGGATTGGGTCCTGGTGTAAATCCATCTGCATTAGAAGAAGCTTCCGAATACAAGATGGGAACGGACACGGGCCAGTTACGCGAAAAATGGACGAAAGAAAGCGCTCTCGAGTCGTAAAGTCGCGGGGGTGCGGCGATGAGACCTGAGAGCGCTAATGACTCGAAGGTTGCGGCCCCGTCGAGTCACCAAAAATTATGCGGAAGAATTACTGTAGTTGTCAATATAAATCGGGTCAACGAACAAGCCGACAGGTGTTCGTTTGTGGATAGATTGTGCGGAAACATTACTGTTATGGAGCGCCGCCCTCAAAGCTTAATAAATTGGCTACAAACGGTATCCCATTTTCAGTGCCGTCTCATTCGCACACGCTTCAAGTAAGGACCATCTCCCGCGGCGGCGCGGGGATAAGGAAAGCCCCCCGGAGAGACGCTTCCGAGGGGCTTTCGTCGAACTCTTACCGATTTGGGGGTGCGGCGATGAGCTCGACTTGCGTACATCATTGCGCAGGCGCTTGATGGCAACTACCGTCCCTTGGCCAATTCTGTGGTGTCCGTGCGGCTAAACGATGGGTGCACTGCGTAGGGCGAGGGTTTAATTTGTCGCTCGCTCAGTTACAAGTTGGTGAGACGCTAGCTTTGCGTGGCGCTGCGAGGCTGTAATTTGTCTAGATCATCTTTGTCGCCGATGAGGATAACGCGGTCGCCGGCTTCGAGGCGTGTGTCTTGCGTTGGACCGACGATTACGTTCACACCTTTGCGCCGAAGGCCGAGCACGGTGATCGCGCGATCATCGTGGAGGATGTCGCCAACTGTACGACCGGCGAGTCCGGAGGTGGGCGTGATGTCTAGCTCGGCGAGGATTTGGTCGCCGGCCTGGACGGCGATCGTTTCGATGAACTCGACCATCAGTGGCTGTACTGCGGAGATGGCCATCTGGCGTCCGGCCGTGACATAGGGAGAGAAGACGCGGTCGGCGCCGGCTCGCTCCATGCGTGCGCTGTTGTCCGGGTAGGCGGCGCGGGCGATCACGTGGATGGCCGGGTTAAGTGCTTTGGCGGTGAGGGCGATGAAGGTGTTGCCGGCGTCAGAGTCTGAGGCGGCGAGCAGTCCGACGGCGCGTTCGACGCCGGCGGCTCGCAGCATTTCATCTGTGGTGGCATCACCGACGAGCAGTGGGTAGCCGCGCTGGCGAGCTCGCTCCACCGCTTCGGGGGTGTTCTCGATGACTACGAAGGTGACGTTGCGACTGACGAACTGGCGGGCAATCTCTTCGCCGACGCGCCCGAATCCGCAGAGGATGTAGTGGTCTCTGATGCTTTCGATTTGAGATTTCATGCGGTGTCCCCCAAGTATATTTCCGAGCTCGCCTTCAATGAGGAATTGGAAGCCGGCGATGAGTGTGTAGAAAATGGCGCCGACGCCGAAGATGGCGAGGAAGATGGTGAAGATGCGACCGATGTCGTTGAGGGGTCGGGTTTCTTCGAAGCCGATGGTCGTGAGGACGATGACGGTCATGTAGACGGCGTCAAGGAATGACCAGCCTTCGATGATCATGTAGCCAGCGATGCCGATGATGGTGACGGTGATGAGGAGGATTCCAGCGCGGAAGAGGTTTGGAGGGAGTGTGTTCAGGGTGGAGCGGAGGTCGCGTAGCATGTGGGTAGGGTGGTGGGTTGGGGGCCGCGGGTCAAGGGGGTTGCACTTCGACGGCTCAGCGTGCGGGTTCGTCTTCGGCGAACGATCGTACCACTCGGCTCTGGATGAAACGCGGGTTTGCTGGGCGCGTTGTTGGTGCAGTTTGCCGGGAACTCAGCCTCATTAGCGGCGATGAGGGCGCTGCGGCGCTGGTCCTTCGCGAACCTCAGGACGAGCGGAGGTTGTGTTAGGCGGCGCGGTCGCCGAAGTGCTTTTTCTTTTGGGCTACGTAGTCTACGAGGATGTATTGTCCGAGGCGTTCCGGGGTTGTGTAGAAGACGCGGCCCTTGTTCATCTTGGCGATCTGGTTGACGAATTCTTTGAGGTAGTAGTTGCGGTCCAGCATGAAGGTGTTGATGGTGATGTCTTTGCGGGTGCAACGCTTAACTTCTTTTAGGGTTTCGCGGATAGTTATGGGGGATGGCGGATAGGCGAAGTAGGAGCGGCCGTGCTCCAGGTGCGCTGTCGGCTCGCCGTCGGAGATCATGATGATCTGGCGGGTGCCGCCGGTGTGCTTGGCGAGCATTTTCTGGGCCATCATCAGTGCGTGGTGCATGTTGGTGCCGAGGACGCTTTCGTCCCAGCGCACGTAAGGGAGGTCTTCGGATTTTAGCTCGCGGGCGTAAGCGGAGAAGCCGATGACGTAGAGGCTATCCTTGGGAAACTGCGTGCGGATGAGGTTGTTCAGCGCGAGGGCGACTTTTTTGGCGGCCTGGAAGCTGCCACGCAATGCCATCGACCAGGAGAGGTCGAGCATGAGGACGGTGGCGGTGGTGGTGAGCTGCTCGGCGCGGTAGACCTGGAAGTCCTCGCGCTGGAGGTTGACGGGCACTTGCGGGCCTTCTCGGAAAATGCCGTTCATCACGGTCTCGCCGAGGTGCAGGTGGAAGGGATCGCCGAACTCGTAGGGCTTGGTCTCGTCCGCGCGCTCGCCGCCGTGACCCTTCTCGCGGAGAGGGTGCTTGCCCATCGTGGACTTCTTGAGCTGGGTGTAGATTTCGCCGAGCGCCTTCTCGCCAATCTTCTTGACGCCGCGCGGTGTTAGCTCCCAGTTGTTGCCCTTCCGGCGGATGTAGCCCGCGTCTTCGAGGGCCTGGAGGAAGTCCTTGAGCTGGTTGAGCTGGTCGCCGGCTTCTTCGCCGAGGACCTCGCGCAGCTTGTCTTCATCGATGTCTTCGAGCGAGCCGCCGTACTGCGTGCGCTCAAGCTGGCGCTCAAGCTCGTCCATGTCCTGCAGGTTGCCCATCATTTGCATCGCCTGCAGGATGTCGAGCTCTTCGTCGCCGCGGAACGGGTACGTGTTCTG
>JBDTOK010000015.1:0-23253 GCA_039933275.1 Chloroflexota bacterium
CGAGAACATCAGCTCGCCGGAGGTGGAGGATGCACTGTACAAGCACCCGGCGGTGTTGGAGTGCGCGGTGATCGGCGTGCCGAGCGAGAAGTGGGGCGAGACACCGAAAGCGCTGATCGTGCTGCGCGAAGGTCAGTTGGCGACTGAGGACGAGGTGATCGCGTTCACGCGCGAGCACATCGCGCACTTCAAATGTCCGACGTCGGTGGAGTTCGTGGAGTCGCTGCCGCGTACGGCGACGGGCAAGCTGCAAAAGTTTGTGATCCGCGAGGCGTACTGGCGGGGCGTGGAGCGACGCGTCGGCTAGTTAGGCGTGATCAGTGGTGGTGCCGCCATCGACGGGGATAACGGCGCCGGTGAGGTAGGAGCCAGCGCGCGACGCCAGGAAGATGCAGGCGCCGGCCATGTCTTCCCAGCGGCCGATTCGGCCCATCGGGACCTCTCGCACGATCGCCGCGCCGAACTTTTCCAGCGTCTCGTGCATCATCTTGCTCTCGAACGGGCCGGGGGCGATCGCGTTGACCGTGATGCGCTCGGCGGCGAACTTGCGGGAGAGGACGCGCGTCATGTGCAAGACGGCGGCCTTGCTGGCGGAGTAAGCGTACGTGTCCAGAAAGGGCGCTCGGATGCCGTCAACGGAGCCGATGTTGATGACGCGCGCTGGGTCGTCGTCGCTGGCGGACTTACGGAGCATCGGGCGCAGGAACTTGGTCAGGTGGAAGACGCCCTTCACGTTTAGCGCAAAGACGCGGTCGAAGGCGGCGTCGGGGTACTGATCGAGCGGCGCACCCCAGTTGTTGCCGGCGTTGTTGACCAGCACGTCGAGCTTGCCCTCGCGTGAGGCGATTTCGTCGGCTAGCGCCTTACAGCCGTCCTCGGTGCTGAGATCGGCGGGGATGGCGATACACGTCCCGACTTTGGACATCTCCGCGGCGACTTCGTTGACGACCTCGGCTTTGCGGGAGGAGATGTAGACTTTCGCCCCGCCCTCGACGAAGCCCTGGGTGATCATGTGTCCGATGCCCTGGCCGCCGCCGGTGACGAGCACGGTCTTGCCTTTGACTGAGAAGAGATCCGTCATGGGAGAGTCCTTTCGAATGGCGCGAGTGGTTCGGATTCTAGCAAGCCGGGGGTGCTGGGGCGAGGTCAGATTGTGGGCGATGACTGAGGACAAGAAGGCAGACGACAGGGTTGGCGAGCCAAACTTGCCTCTCTGACAAACGACCACATCTTTGTGAAGTCGACGAAGTGTATTCGGGGCTCACGCTCGCTGTTCAGTCCTCAGCGATGAAGACGGCTTTGTAATCGGAGTACTTCGTCGGGGCGGCGAGGCCGCGTTCGCGGCCGATGACGGACTGTCTAACGCCGTGAACGTCCCAATGACGTCGCCTACTCCGGGGTGACGTAGGCGGCGGTGATGCCGCCGTCGATGATGAACTGGGCGCCGGTCATGAAGGACGAGTCGTCCGACGCCAGGTAGAGGGCGGCTTTGGCGATTTCTTTCGCCTCGCCGAAGCGGCCGATGGGGATGTGGACGAGGCGGCGCTGGAGCTTCTCTTCGGTGTTCAGGAACTTCATCAGGAGCTCCGTGCGCAGGGGGCCGGGGCAGAGCGCGTTGATGCGAATGTTCTCTCGGGCATGGACGATTGCTAGCTCACGCGTCATCGAGAGGACGGCGCCTTTGCTCGCGGTGTAGGCGACCTGCGCGGTGGCCGAACCCATGACGGCGACGATGGAGGCGGTGTTGATGATCGAGCCGCCGCCGGCCCGGCGCAGGGCGGGGATGCCGTACTTGCAACCGAGGAAGACGCCCTTGGCGTTGATCTCCATCGTCAGGTCCCAGACGGCCTCGGTGGTGTTGACCGATTCGTCGTCGTCTGAGTGCATGATGCCGGCGTTGTTGAACATGACGTCGAGCTTGCCGTACTGCGACTCGGCTTCGGCGACCATCGCTTCGGAGTCAGTGGCCTTGGTGACGTCGGCGCGGAAGGCGGTTGCCTTGCCGTCAGCCTTCTCGATCATGTGGACGGTCTCGCGGGCGGTGTCCTCGTCGAGGTCGACGGCGACGACGCATGCACCCTCGGCAGCGAAGAGGATCGCGCTCTCACGTCCGATGCCGGAACCGGCGCCGGTGATCAGCGCTACCTTGTTGTCGAGTCGGCCCATGTTGTTCTCCATTCGGTGCGATACTGGGGCTGGAAAACCCGGCTACGAGTTGGCCTCGGCCACTGGTTGGTCGCGCTATATGCGCTCGAAGTAGCGCCAGCGTTCCCAGTCGGTGACGGCGCGGTCGTAGGCGGACTGCTCTTCCTGGAAGTGGTGGGTGTAGTGTTCCTGCACGTCAGCGCCGATGGCCCGGCGGACGAAATCGCTTGAGGTGAAGTTGGCCGTGGCTTCTCGCAAGGTCGATGGCACGCGCGGGAGGTTGTCGGCCTGGTAGACGTCGCCGACGAAGACGGGCGGTGGCTCGATCTTGTTGCGGATACCGTCGAGGCCAGCGGCCAGGACACCCGCGTAGGCGAGGTATGGGTTGCAGTCGGCGCCAGGGATGCGGCACTCGATACGCAGCGATGAACCTTCGCCGACGACGCGGAAGCCGGCGGTGCGATTGTCATAGCTCCAGGCGATGCCGGTGGGGGCCCAGGACCCGGGCATGTATCGCTTGTATGAGTTGATGGTCGGCGCGAAGAATGGCATGACCTCGGGCGCGTGCGACATCCAACCGCCGAGGAACCAGCGGAATTCGTCGGAGCACTGTACACCGCCGAACGTTTGCTTGCCGGGGAAGGCGTTGTCGTCGCCGCGCCAGAGACTGAGGTGCACGTGGCAGCTCGAGCCCGCCTCTTCGGCGAAGGGCTTGGCCATGAAGGTGATGCTGCAGCCAAGGCCGTCGGCGATCTCTTTCATCGCTTGCTTGAGTACCGTATGGCGGTCGGCGATTGTGAGGACATCGGCGTAGCGGATGTTCATCTCGTGCTGGCCGCGGCCCCACTCGCCCTTCGATGTCTCAACCGGGATGCCGGAGGCGGCGAGGTGGCGGCGGGCAGGCCCGTTGTAGCGCTCCTCGCGCGTGCCCTGGAGGATGTTGTAGTCCTCGAGGTACCAGCCGGCGGGAGTGAGGTTGGCGTAGCGCTTTTCGGCGGCGCCCTTATACGAATCGTCGAAGATGAAGTACTCGAGCTCCGAGGCAGCCTTCGCGGTGAAACCGAGCGCCGCAGCGGCGTCCAACTGGCGCCGGAGGATGGAGCGCGGCGCGACGGAGACGTAGTCGTGCGTCTTGATGTTGTGCAGGTCGCAGAGGACGATCGCGGAGCGGTCGAGCCAGGATGCGAGGCGGAGGGTGGAGAGATCGGGCGCCATGTGCATGTCGCCGAAGCCCTTCTCCCAGCTCGCGAAGCTGTAGCCGGCGACGGGGTTCATCTCTATATCGACGGCGAGAAGGTAGTCGCAGGCGTGGGAGCCGGCCCCGTGCACCTCCTCGGCGAAGAAAGTGGCGTCGAAGCGCTTGCCCGCGAGGCGGCCGTAGTGATCGGTGAAGGCGCAGACGACCGTATCGATCGCGCCCGAGTCGATCTGGGAGCGGAGCTCGTCCAGGGTTAGCATCCCGCGTGTCATAGGTTCCCCCGATTATCCATGAACGGGGGGCTGCCGCACAGGGGCAGAGATTGAGGGCAGGGCAGCTGAAGTCAGATTAACGGGCGCTAACCTCCGCTTCACGAGCTTTTAAGCCTGCGACCGTAGTCTCGCCTTAAGGTCTCTGGGCGAGCCCTGAGGAGGAAGACACCATATGGGAACGATAAAACGGGGCGTGCGCGCGCTCGTGCGCAGCCCTATGCGGGCGGGGCTGATGATGGCCGTGCTGGCCGTCAGCATTGGCCTGGCGTTGATCATGATCACCGTGAACGGCGCATTTGCGCAGCGGCTGGATGATGTGCGGGCGTCAGTCGGGACGGACGTTACGGTAAGGCCGGCCGGGAGCTTCGGCGGCGGTGTGTTCACGTTCGGAAACGGAGGCGCACGCCGCGGGCAAGGCAACGTCGTCGCGACGCCGACGCCAGCGCCTGTAGACGGTTCGGCGCCGACGCAGCCGACGATCACGGACGCGGACCTGCAAAAGCTGACGTCGATTCCGAACGTCACGAGCATCACGCGAGTGGTGACGGCGCGCTACTCCGGCACGAACCTGAAGGCAGCCCAGATCACGCCGCCGGCGGGCGCCAACGGTGGATTTGGCGGAGCGAACGGCGGCACTGCGCCGCAAGGCTTCTCGCCGCCGATCATCGTCACCGGCACGGATGACCCGAACACGCTGGCGACGCTGGGCGTGCAGGACGTCACGATTTCGTCCGGGCGGTCGTTTACGGCGGACGATGAGGGCAAGAACGTGGCTGTGCTGGGCGATGCGGTGGCGGCGGCGAACAACCTGACGGTCGGCAGCACGTTTGATCTCGACCAGACAGATGACACCACGGGGGAGACGACCACCACCACAATGACCGTAATCGGCACGTACACGACGGGCACGTCGATCGGCGACAACTCGATGGCGATGCCGATCGACACCGCGCGCACGATCTTCAACCGCGGGACGGAGATCGACCAGGCGATCGTGAAGGCGGACAGCGTCGACAACGTCGACTCGGTCTCGAACGCGATCAAGACGGCGCTGGGAACGGACAAGGCTGACGTAACGACGGGCCAGACGGCGTTCGATGCAATCAGCTCCCCGCTGTCGGACGCAAAGAGCAGCAGCGAGGTTGGTCTGATCGTAGCGCTGATCGCCAGCGCCGCGATCATCCTCTTCTCGATCGGACTGGTGGCGCGGCAGAGAATACGTGAGATCGGGATCATGAAGGCGGTCGGCGCTTCCAGCTGGAACGTGGTCAGCCAGTTCGCGATCGAGACGGGGATCGTAGCCGTGGGCGCGGCGTTCCTCGGCGCGCTGGCGACGTTCCCTCTGGCGCAAACGGTGGCCAATGGGCTCGTCTCGAGTTCGGCGGCGGCCACGGGCCCGGGCACGACTCGCGGCGGTGGTGGAGCGTTCTTCCAGGCGGCGGGCGGTGCCGCGGGGCGGGCCAACTCCGTGCTGGGCAGTGTGAGCGTAGCGGTCTCGCCCAGCATCTTCGCCTACGCACTGGTGATCGCGATAGTCCTGGCCGTCGTCGCGACGGCGGTTCCAGTCTGGTATGTCGGCCGGGTAAGGCCGGCGGAGGTGTTGCGCTATGAATGAAGTCATCACGAACGGCGCGAAGTACACGGCGGTCGTCGAAGACCTGAAGAAGCACTTCAAGAGCGGCGGCTCGGACGTATCGGCTGTGGACGGGGTCAGCTTCAAGCTTCCGCCGGGCGAGCTGATCGTCCTGCGCGGGCCTAGCGGCTGCGGGAAGAGTACGCTGCTCAACTTGTTGGGCGCGCTGGATAAGCCTGACTCCGGCACTGTGATAGTCGACGGGATCGATGTCGGAAAGCTGAGTGGCAGCGCGGAGGTGGCTTACCGGCGGCGGAAGGTTGGCTTCGTGTTCCAGATGTTCAACCTCATGCCGCACCTTTCGGCGATCGAGAACGTGACGCTGCCGCTGGAGTTGGCTGGCGGCATGTCTGCGGGCGCGATGCATACGCGGGCGGAAAGCCTGTTGAAGCTGGTGGAGATGGCGCCGGACCGCTGGCTGCGGCGCCCGACGCGCCTCTCCGGCGGGGAGCAGCAGCGCGTGGCGATCGCGCGGGCGTTGGCCAACGATTGCCCGCTGATCCTGGCAGACGAGCCGACTGCGAACCTCGATTCGAAGACGGGGTCGATCATCGTGCAGCTTCTGCGGACGCTGGCGACGGAGCAGCGGACGGTGCTGATCGCCACGCACGACGACTCGATTGCGCAGCGGGCGGACGAGGTGATCGATATGCGGGACGGCAAGCTGACGGGGGTGGCTGTGCCCTGAGCGCTTGCGATTTCGTTAAAACCGCGTCGATTGCGTGGATAACTGGGGGTAGCCTATTGTACGCGTGCGCCTGAGGTGCCTATCTTCTGGCTGTATCACCCTGCAGCCAGCTACAGATAGAGGAGGATCAGTGCGCACGCTCTCCAGATACTTACCCAAATCCACCGGCGCTATTCTCAGATCAACCATTGGCCTCGGGCTTCTTGCGCTTGCGATCACGCTTGGCGTGGGGAGCGGCGGTAACGCCAGCGCCGCGACCAGCTTTACGGTCGGCGCGGGCGTTGGGTCCGGCACCATCGCCGGGAACGTCTACGCTCCGGGCGATATCACCGTCAACGTTGGCGACACCGTCACGTGGACGGTCCAGTCGGACGAGCCGCACACGGTGACGTTCGGTCAGGTGCCAACGGGCGAGGACCCGACCGAGTTCTCGACGTTCACCGGCGCGCCGCCGAATCTCGGCACGAACACGTACGACGGCACCGGCGTCGTTAGCACCGGGCTCGCGTTCAACGGCTTCTCGGCCGGCGTTAACTTCACCGCTCCTGGCGATTACGGCTTCGGTTGCGAGATTCACCCCGGCATGAACGGGACGGTCCACGTGAAGCCGGCCGGCGAGACGGCGGAGACGCAGGCCCAGCTCGACGCGAAGGCGACGCAGACGAAGAACGCGATCCTCGCACAGGTCGATCCGCTGACGGCGGCGACGGTAGCGGACGTCACGTCCGACACGCGCTCCGACGGGACGAAGCTCTGGCACATCTTCACCAACGCGATCACTGACCCGGCCGGTCAGCCGGGCGGCGGCACGGGCTACCTGGAGTTGCTGCGCTTCATGCCGCCGACCCTGCAAATAGGCGCAGGGGACACGGTGGAGTGGAAGGCGACGTCGGTGCACACCGTCACGTTCGTGGCGGCGGGACAGACGCCGGACGACCTGATTGGCGCGGCGGGTGGCAGTCCGTTTGCGGTGCCGCCAAGCAAGCCATCGGAGAACTACGATCCGGCGCAGACGTACAACTCGGGCGCGCTACTGGCTGGACCACCAGGCACGCCGGATTCGTTCACGCTGACGTTCCCGACGGCTGGGACGTACAACTACTTATGCCTGATACATGGGCCGTTCGGTCAGACTGGCGCGATCACAGTCGCCGCGAAAACTGCGGCCAGCCCGACACCCGGTTCATTACCCAACACCGGCGGGCCGCTAGAAGACGGAGGTGGAGGCAGCGCCTCCTGGGTCTTATGGATTGCGCTGGGCATCGCCGCGCTGGCGGTGGCGGGCGGCGCCGGGTTGGCTTCGCGCAGGCTGCGCAAGTAACCGACGCCAGCCCCGCTAACAGAACGAGGGGTCCGAAAACGGGCCCCTCGTTTTCGTCGCCTGCTACACTCCGATATCGGAGGTCACCATGCCACGAGCGATCGACGTACACATCCATCCGCCTGGGCCAGACGGCGAGTCGCTGACGTCGTCGAAGGAGGCGCAGGCGTACTTCAAAGCGCCGCCACCGCCGGCTTCGGCGGACGAGATGGCGGACTACTACGCGAAGATCGACGTCTTCGGCGTGATCTTCACGATCGACGACGAGTCGGTGACAGGGCGGGCGCCGATCCCGAACGATTACCTCGCAGGGATAGTGCGGAAGTACCAGGACCAGTTCATCGCTTTCGGGAGCGTCGACCCGTGGAAGGGCAAGGCGGCGATCAACGAGATGACTCGTTGCGCAGAGGAGTTTGGCATGAAAGGGATGAAGTTCATGCCGATCATGCAGCGCTTCTTCCCGAACGATGAGCAGTTCTACCCGCTCTGGGAGCAGGCGGAGAAGCTCGGGCTGGTGGTGCTGATTCACAGCGGGACGACGGGCGTCGGCGCGGGTCGGCCGGGCGGCGGCGGGTACAAACTGAAGTACTCGCGGCCGATACCGCACATCGACGACGTGGCGGCGGACTTTCCGGGGCTGAACATCATCATGGCGCACCCCGCCTGGCCGTGGCAGGAGGAGCAGCTGGCGATGCTCGTACAAAAGCCCAACGTCTACATGGACATGTCGGGTTGGTCGCCGAAGTACTTCCAGCCGTCGCTCGTGCAGTACGCGAATTCGCTGGCGCAGGACAAGTGCCTGTTCGGGTCCGACTACCCGGTGATCATGCCGGAGCGCTGGCTAGCCGATTTCGAGAAGGCGGACTTCCGGGACGAGGTGCGCGAGAAGATATTGCTCGGCAACGCGGCGAAGTTGCTGGGCCTCGACTTCAAGTCGTGAACTTCCGGCTCGCGACGGCGGCGGACGCTCCGGCGATCGCGACGCTACACGCCGATAGCTGGCAGCGGCACTATCGCCATAGCTGGCCTGACTCGTACCTGGATGGTCCGGTCGTGCAAGACCGGCAGGCGGTTTGGGAGAAGCGATTGCGCGAGTCACCCGCTAACCAGTTCGTGATGATTGCGGAGGAGCAGGGCGTGTTGCAGGGCTTCACCTGCGCGTACGGCGCGGACGATGCAAAGTGGGGCACGCTGCTCGACAATCTGCACGTGCGCCACGACCTGCAGGGCCGCGGCACCGGCGCGACGCTCGTGCGCGAGGTGGCGCGCTGGTCTCGCGCTAACTATCCGGAGTGCGATCTGTACCTGTGGGCGCTGGAGGCGAACACCGGCGCGCGACGGCTGTACGAGCGGCTCGGCGCGAAGAACGCTGGAACGGAATCGCACATGACGCCGGGCGGCGGGCGGACGAATGCGGTGCGGTATTCGTGGACGGAACTGGACGCGCTGATCGGCGCGTGACACTCGCGTCTTGACGCCGGGCGGGGGTGAACGGAAGCGATAGGCTAAACTTCGATTCGTGTCTGAACGCTGGCTGATCGCTGGGCTAGGCAACCCCGGCTCCGAGTACGCGCACAACCGTCACAACGTTGGCTACTGGACGGTGAACCGGCTCGCGCGCCTTCACGGCGCCAACCTCAAAGCGAAGACTCTGGCGGCTGTAGGGGAGGGAAAGATCGGAGCGGCGGACGTCGTGTTCCTGAAGCCGCGCACGTACGTGAACAAGAGCGGCGACGCGGTTGTGCCGGCGATGCGCCGCTGGAAGATCGAGCCGGACCACCTGCTGGTCATCTACGACGAGCTCGACTTGCCGGCCGGGCGCATACGGATTCGCGCGGGCGGCGGCGACGGCGGGTACAAGGGGCTGCGGTCGATTATTGCCTCGCTGGGATCGAAGGACTTCGCGCGGATCCGGATTGGGATTGGGCGGCCGCACGTGGCTGGTGAGCCGTCGTGGGAGCCGGAGGTGGTGGGCGACTACGTGCTCGGCGACCCGACGGTGGAGCAAGCGAAGACGCTGCAGGATGCGGTGTCGCGCGCGACGGATGCGGTGGAGATGATTGTGCGGGATGGGCTTGAGGCGGCGATGAACCGCTATAACAAGTGATTCGTGGGGCGGTTCGTGGTTCGATGCTGGCCGTTGGTTTGGTTGACAGCAGAGGTTAGGTTTCTCCGCTCTCGTTGTTCTCGATGCTGATGGTGTTGTGGGCTTGGGTTGGGTTGCCGAGCAGGCGGTGACTTGAGGGTATCGGGATGACACGTGCGGATGTGTCGAGATGACGTCGGTTTTCGCTGGCGGGTGAGCGGGCTGGTACAATGTTGGTAACCAAAGAAGTCAGGGGCCGCGATTCGATCGTGGCCCCTTCAAGCGTTGTGCGAGGCAGATGGACCTTTCTGGGCTGATACCGACAATTGAACAGGCGCCGGGGTTTGCGGAGCAGCGGGAGCGGCTTGCGCGGGCGGGGGCGCGCGAGACGGCGGGGCTGACGGACGCGGCGAAGCCGGCGACGTTGGCGGCGATTGCGTCGCACGAGAGCGGGCCGGTGGTGATTGTGACGGGGCGGTCCGGACGCGCGCTTTCGCTGTGCGAGGAGATTTCGGCGTGGGCGGGCGAGGGGCGGCGGGTGCTGCATTTCCCGGAGCGCGATGTGTTGCCTTACGAGCGCCTGGCGTCGGACCCGGCGGCGGCGCGCGATCGGCTCGGGGTGCTGGCGGCGCTCGATCTGGGCGAGCGGGTGATCGTTGTGGCGTCGGCGCTTGGGGTGGCCCAGCGGACGCTCGGCGTGGATGACGTGCGCGGGGCGGTGCAGACGGTACGCAACGGCGAGAAGCTCGACATGGAGGACTTCCTTCGCGAGATCGACCGGCTGGGCTACAACAGCGAGGCGCTGGTGCAGCAGGCGGGCGAGTTCAGCCGCCGCGGTGGCATCATCGATGTGTTTCCGCCGACGTTGGATGAGCCGATCCGAATCGAGTTCTTCGGGGACGATGTTGACTCGATCCGGCAGTTCGCGCCGTTCACGCAGCGCACGACGCAGACGCTGGAAGAGATAACGATTGGGCCAGCGCAGGAAGTCGCGGTGGCAAGCCGCGCGCCGGCGCTGGCGATGCTCGAGAAGCTGAACTACCTCAAGACGACCGCAGAGGTCCGCGCGATGTTCGAGGACGACGTGGCGTGGCTGCAGAGCGACCTCGCGTTTCCGAACCGCAACTTCTACGTGCCGTTCCTCGCGCCGGCGACATTGCTCGATCATCTGCCGGAGGGCTCGCTGCTCGTCATCGATGAGGAGGCGGATTTGCAGGCGGCGGTGGAGGAGGCGGAAAAAGACGCCGAGACCAGCAGGAAGGAGCTCGAGGAGCAGGGCGAGATTCCGCGCGGGCTGCCGCGACCGTTCGAGGACTGGCCGTCGCTGAGTGAGCGAATCGAGAAGGCGCCGCGAGTGCTGCGGCTGGCGCGCTGGGCGACGGACGGAGACGTCGCGAGAATTCCGTTCACGGCTGCGACAGCGTACGGCGGCCAGGTGAAGAAGCTGGTCGATGATGCGATCAAGGCAGCGGCGAAGGGACAGCGCACGGTCGTCGTCTCGCAGCAGGCGGAGCGCATCGCGGAGTTGTTTGCTGAGCAGGGGCAGCCGGTGGTTGTCGCTGCGCATCTCGCCGACGATCCGCCGCTGGTCTCGGTGATTCGCGGATCGCTGTCGGAGGGGTGGAAGCTGAGCGAGCCTTCACTGACGTTGCTCGCTGACTCCGAGATCTTTGGCTTCGTGAAGCAGCGCCGCGCCGCGCCGCGCGCGCCCGTCAACCGCGAGGCGTTCCTGGCGGAGCTCGTCGTCGGATCGTACGTCGTGCATATCGATCACGGCATCGCCAAATTCGCGGGGCTGGTGCAGCGCACCGTTGACGGCAACGAGCGCGAGTACCTGGAGCTGCACTACGCAGAGGGCGACCGGCTCTTCGTGCCGACGGACCAGCTGGACCGGGTATCGCGGTACATCGGGCCCTCCGAGCGGATGCCGCACCCGACGCGCCTTTCGAGTGGAGAGTGGGCGCGGGCGAAGCAGCGCGTGCGCAAGGCGGTCCAGCAGCTAGCGAGAGACTTGCTGGCGCTCTACGCGCAGCGGGAGGCGATGCCCGGCTACGCGTTCCCGGCGGACACGGCGTGGCAGGCGGAGCTTGAGGGGTCGTTCCCCTACGTCGAGACGCCGGACCAACTGGCCGCGATCCATGCCGTAAAGAACGACATGGAGACGGCGCGGCCTATGGACCGCCTCGTGTGTGGCGACGTCGGATATGGCAAGACGGAGGTCGCGATCCGCGCCGCGTTCAAGGCCGTGATGGACGGCAAGCAGGTGGCGATCCTGGTGCCGACGACTGTGCTCGCGCAGCAGCACTACAACACATTCCGGGAGCGGCTGGGCGCGTTCCCCGCGCGAGTCGACGTGATCTCGCGGTTCCGCAGCGATCCCGAACAGAAGGCAATCGTCGAGAAGCTGGCGTCGGGAGAGATCGACATCATTATCGGCACGCACCGCATCTTGCAGAAGGACATCAAGCTGAAAGACCTCGGCCTTGTGATCATCGACGAGGAGCAGCGCTTCGGTGTCGGGCACAAGGAGTTCCTCAAGCAGATGCGCCAGTCCGTCGACGTGCTGACGCTTTCGGCGACGCCGATCCCGCGCACGCTGTACATGTCCCTTGGCGGGATCCGCGACATGTCGACGATGGACACGCCCCCGGAGGAGCGCCTGCCGATCAAGACGTACGTCGCGGAGAACGAGGACCGCACGATCCGCGAGGCGGTGACGCGGGAGCTGGAGCGTGGGGGCCAGGTCTACTTCGTGCACAACCGCGTGAACAACATCGACCTCATCGCGAACAAGGTGCGCGACATCGTGCCGGACGCGCGCGTTGGCATCGGACACGGGCAGATGGACGAGCACATGCTGGCGCGCGTGATGGACGAGTTCACGCGAGGCGAGCTGGACGTCCTGGTCTGCACGACGATCATCGAGTCCGGCCTCGACATCCCGAACGTGAACACGATCATCATCAATCACTCGGACAAGCTGGGCCTGGCGCAGTTGTACCAGCTGCGTGGGCGAGTAGGACGTGGGGCGAACCGCGCGTACGCGTATCTCCTGCACGAGAAGAAGGGCCGGCTCAGTGACACCGCGCGCCAGCGACTGCAGACGATCTTCGAGGCGACGGAACTGGGTGCGGGGTTCCAGATCGCGCTGCGGGACCTGGAGATCCGTGGCGCGGGCAACTTGCTCGGCGCGGAGCAGTCCGGCTACATGTCGGCGATTGGGTTCGATTTGTACGTGAAGCTGCTCGCCAACGCAGTCGAGCGCTATCGCTCGTTGATGCGCGGCGAGACGCCGGAGGTGGAGACGGAGGGCCCCGACATAACAATCGACCTGCCGATGTCTGCGCACCTGCCGGCGACGTACGTGCCGGACCTGAACATGCGGCTCGCGCTGTACCAGCGATTGAGCGCGGCACCGAGTCCGGAAACGGTGGAGGCGATCGAGAAGGAGATGGTCGACCGGCTGGGCGAGCCGCCGCCGGTGGCGCAAAACTTGCTGTACGTGGTGACGTTGCGTGCTATGGCTAGGCCTCTCGGCATCGAATCGATTCGCACGGAGAATGGTTCGGCGGTGATCCGCACACGCGAAAGCCAGCCACTGCCCGTGGAAGCGCTTGAAGCGACCGTGCCGCGCGGCGTGCAGGTAACGCGGCACGTGATGCGTGTGGAGTTGAGCGAGGGCTGGCGTGACAGATTACGCAAAACTCTCGAAGAGATTATTGCTGCAAAAGCCGCTGAGGAGGCCACAGAGGCAGTCTCGGCGGGTGAGAGGTAGCGGGCCGATTACAAGTCGATAGCACTCGTTAGTGCCAATAGCGTACCGAGACTTTAACGGTTGACAGGTTTTCCACACGCGATTAGCCTTGTTCCTCGTGAAGGAATTCACCCGGGTGCGCGCTGAGCCAAGGGTTGCGCAGCGCACGCCTCTGACTTTGGGGGAGATCTCGAACCGGCTGGATAGGGTACATATCCTTGCCGGCGTGCTCGCGTTAGGCCTCACCGCCTACCTGGCGATCCAGCCGACGCAGAACTGGCTCCTCCTTTTGCTCTGCGGCCTCGCGGCGTTTGGTACGGACGCGATCGTGCGTCACCACCCCGAGGCGCGTTTCGAGCGGATCGACGACACGGCGCTGTACTTGTTCGTGCCGGTGCTCTTTACGCTAAGCGTAGGCGTCTTCCTCAAGGAAGTGGCGGGCGGCTACTGGACGTCCGTCGCTGGCGTCGCGAGTATCGTCCCGTTCTGGGCGATCCTGCGGGCCGAGTACGAGTCCGTCGACAACGACTCGCCGCACTTCCAGGCGACGCGGCTGATCCTGAACGGCGCCACGTACGTCATCGCCTTCCTTTTCTTCGCCACGATCTACGACTTCGACCTGAACACGTTCACGGCTGCATTCGCCGCCGGCATCGTCAGCGTGCTGCTTGCGATCGAGGTGCTCCGTGAGGAGGCTATGGACTCGACGCGGACGATTCTCTACTCGCTGGCGATCGGTCTATTGCTGGGCGAGGCGGCCTGGGTGGCCCACTTCCTGCCGTTGGACGAGAGCGCAGCGGCGGTGTTCTTGCTGCTGGCGTTCTACCTGATGACGGGCCTGATGCACAACTACCTGGCCCGGCGCCTGGACTTGAAGACGGCCAGCGAGTTTTCGGCCGTGGCGCTAGCGGGCGTGGTCATCATTGCCCTGTCGCACACCTACTAGCGGGCCTTCCCCGCGCGCTCCGAGTGAGGCTGAAGCCTGACCCCCAGGAGAAGATGGGTGGCGTGCTAACATGAGCGAGTCTTTCCGGTCGGGGCGTAGCGCAGCCCGGTAGCGCACCTGAATGGGGTTCAGGAGGTCCTCGGTTCAAATCCGAGCGCCCCGACCAACTAGCTTTTCAGAGAGAATCCGCCTAAATGGGCGGATTCTTGCGTTAGTCACGACCTCTTGGCGGTGGCCGCCCGCAAAGTCCCGAGATGGGCCCTGAACGCTTCTAAGCGCCGCCAGGAAGGTCCCGGTTTGCGCGCGATTTTGGGGTTTAAGAGATCTCCTCAAACAGCGCGTTAACTAAGCCGCGAAGGATTCGTGCTTGGGTCAAGATCTCCTGACAAGTGTTTAGGAGGTCCATCACGGTGATCTCACACACGCAAACCGTCGACATCACGCGATCGCCGAGACGCCCAAGCGCCGCCATTCCTCGCGAGCGTCTGCCGATCCCGACGCGGTCGTGGAGGGGCGCCGTGAGTTCGAAGGCCCTGCCTCATTCACGTGTCCGAACTACCTCGCGGCATGTCCGACTTTTGACTGACAAGAAGCGGCGAGGTCGGCTACCATGACCATCGATCAAGTCATGGAAGTTCACTTCCCTTATCGCTATACCCCAGGGGGGTATGTTATCCTGTGCACAACAGGGAGGTTGGTCACCATGAATCACGGCATACTCTTCGTTCTCGGAAACTGGGCCCACTCACACCGCCGCATCGTATGGACGGCTTGGGCCATCCTCGTAATTTCGCTCGGGGTTTTCGCGCCGCGGCTTGAAGGCGCCCTCTCGGGCGCCATGTGGGAGGTTCGCGGAAGCGACTCTCTCCAGGTGCGCGAGTTGATTGACAAGGAGTTCGGCGGTCTGTCGTCGCAATCGGCGGTTGTCGTCCTGCATAGCGATGACCTCACAGTGGAAGATCCCGCCTTCGCACAGCGCATCGCGGCTGTAAGCGCCGCGCTCGCGAACGAATCCGCCTTCGGCCCCGCACTGCCTGCGCAACCCTCCCCCGACGGGCACACCGCGATGGTGCAGGCCGGAGCGCTGGTCAACCCGACGGAAGCTGTGCGCGCTGCGGAGCGTCTGCACGGTGATCTCGATGGACTCGGCGATGGCACGATCAGTGTGGCGCTGACTGGATCGCCCGCGTTCTGGGCCGACTTCAATGACATGAACAGCGAAGGTATGAGGCAGGCCGAAGTCATCACCTGGCCGGTTACTCTCGTCATACTGGTGCTGGCCTTCGGCACGCTGGCAGCTGCGGGACTGCCGCTGATCCTCACGGCTGGCGGCCTCGTTTCAGCGATGGGCGTGCTCTTTGGAATCACAGAATTCACGGACCTTTCGATCTGGACATTTAATTTCGCGATGATGTTCGCCCTCGCGCTGGGCATCGACTACGCCCTGTTCATCGTGACGCGCTTCCGGAACGCTCTCCATCACGACCCAGACGTTGGAGTGGCGGTAGGCGAGACAATGGCGAGCGCGGGCAAGGCGATCCTCTTTAGCGGCTTGACCGTCATTGTTAGCCTCTCAGCGGTGCTCCTCGTTCCCGTACCAGCATTTCAGTCGATGGCCGCCGGCATGATGCTGGCGGTCGGGTTCGTTTTGCTTGCAGCAATGACCCTGCTGCCGGCGCTGCTCGGCCCGTGGGTGAACCGCCTGGCGCTCCCCTGGTACGCTGCTGACAACCACCGCAGCGAGCGCTGGGCGCGCTTCGCTGGCGCGGTGCAAAAGCACGCGGTGCTCACAGCCGCCGGAGTCGTCGTGCTGCTGCTCGTTCTCGCGGCGCCCGTGCTCAACCTTAAGACGGGAATGCCAGGCATATCCGTCCTGGCGGAAGATCGGTCTGCACGCGCAGGGTACGAATCTATAGCCGCGGCCTACGGTCCGGGCGCGCCCGGGCCGATCCAGTTGATCGTGCCCGCGGACCAGGACGTCAGCGCCGTCACCGAGTCGGTCCGTCTGACACCGGACATAGTCGCGGTGTACCCAGCGCAGCTCGCACAATCCGGCAGCGGCGACTCCCTGTTGACCGCGATTTCGAATGTGGATCCGTCAACACCCGAATCGGGGAAGGTGATAGCCGAGCTCCGCGCCAATCTGCCCGAAGGCGTGCTCGTGGGAGGACCCGTCGCCGAGAACCATGACCTTGACCAGACACTACGGAACCGCGCGCCGATTGTGATCGGGGTGGTGCTAGCGCTTGGTTTCCTGCTGCTGCTGTTCGCTCTACAGGGCTTGCTCATAGCCGCGATCGGCGTGGTGCTGAATCTGCTCTCGGTCGGCGCGGCATTCGGTGTCGGCGCGCTGCTATTCCAGCACGGCATCGGTTCGAGCATCCTTGGCTTCGAAAGCCAGGGGTATCTCACGTCGTGGGCGCCGCTTTTCTTCTTCGCCCTGATCTTCGCAATTTCGATGGACTATACAGTCTTTCTTCTCGCATCGACTCGGGAGCATTACGAGCACACAGGTGACCCGGATGAGGCGGTCCGTGCTTCGATCGCGCACACGGCGCGGCCCATCATCGCAGCTGCTGGTGTGATGGTCGCCGTATTCCTGACCTTTGGCCTGGCCGGCACCCTGCCGATGAAAGAGATGGGGCTCATCCTCGCCGTCGCGGTCCTGGCAGACGCCGTTCTCGTCCGGCTGATCCTCGTCCCGGCGATTCTGAAGATTGTGGGTAAAGCAGCCTGGTGGTTGCCGGGCTGGATCGACAGGCTGCTCCCGGACGTCCGCTACGCGCACTAGGAATTCACAAAAGGAGAAGTCTGGTATGGCTACACAACGGGAATCCTCATGGTTCGAGAACTTCATGGCATCCAACTACGGCCGCGTCGCACGCGCAGCGCTTGGAATTGCGCTGTTCTCCATCGGCGTCGCGCTAATCGGTGGGACGGCGGGTTGGATCGTGGCTGCGTTTGGCTTGGTGCCGATTGCGGCGGGGGTGTTCAACCTCTGCCCGATCGCGCCGCTGTGGGGCGGACACTTCATCGGTGCGAAGTACTGTCGGCGACGCTGAGACCATCCATCATCACACACACAATCGTCCAGGCGCCCAAGAGTCACCTTCCTCGCAAGCGGCCCGACGACTTTGACTGACACGAGACCGCTGCCAGCACCCTTCGACACACTTGGGTTCACGTCCTTGCTCTAACGCGAAACCGTGACCCGCAAGAAAGTTGCAGGAATGGAGGTCGCTCCCTCGTTCTGGCTCTCGCTTTTCCCGTCGAACAGGGCTTCGAGCTCCTGCCGCAAGTCGGCTTCTTTGCCGTTCTTTGCGGCAGCGTCAAACGCGTTCATGGTTGGGCCGTAGTACTTCCGGAACGCGTCGACGAATTCTGCCGGGGAAGGGGAAGTTGAAGCTGTATGTATCCCTGTCGCAGGGGATTTTCTCTGGGGAGATCCCAGCGGCATCAAACCGCTCGAACACGTTGGCCTCAACGCCTCAGTCACGGGACTGATGAAGCCCTCCGGCGGCGACGGTGAGTAGGCGGAGCTCGCCGGAGCGGTTGTTGCGTCCACGGCCGCGCTCGTCGGGAATCGCCAGAATACTTGTAGGCATGCACTGGCCGCTAGACATCGCGGGCGGAGCAGTGATCGGCATCCTTGCCGGCGCACTCGTGACACCCGCGATCCCGCTCCTTACGTCCGCTCAGCGTCGCGGCGGGAAAGGTTCTCCCTCACTGCCTCATCGAATCTTCGTAGATACGTCGGCGAGGAACCATCGCCGCTAGTGCTCCATCTGCACATATCGCTCACCTGTGTCGCACAGAATGGTTACGACGCGCTTACCCTCACCCAGGCGCTTCGCTACCTCTATCGCCGCCCAGACGTTCGCGCCAGATGAGATGCCGACCAGCAGACCTTCCTCGCGGCAGAGGCGGCTCGACATTTCGATGGCGTTCTCGTCCGTGACTCCGATGATCTCGTCGTAGATGCCGCGGTTGAGAACGCCAGGCACGAAGCTTGCTCCGATTCCTTGGATCGCGTGCATGCCCGCGCGGCCGGCGGTCAGCATGGGTGAGCGCGCTGGCTCAACGGCAACGATTTGCAATGCAGGTCCTAGCTTCTCGCGCAGCACTTCGCCGACTCCGGTAATCGTGCCACCTGTGCCGACGCCGGTCGCGAATGCGTCAATCTTGCCCTCAGTTGCTTCCAGGATCTCTACCGCGGTGGTGCGGCGGTGGATTTCGGGATTGGCGGGGTTCTCGAATTGCTGGCACATGAAGTAGTGCTTGTTCTGGGCGATCAACTCTTTCGCTGCGAACACCGCGCCGGTCATACCCTCGACAGCGGGCGTGAGAACGACCTGCGCTCCATAACGGGCCAGGAGATCGCGCCGGGCCACGCTCATGTCCTCCGGCATTGTGACTATCAGCTTGTAGCCTCTCACCGCGGCCACCATCGCAAGTCCGATGCCCGTGTTTCCGCTCGTCGGCTCGATGATCGTATCGCCGGGCTTAAGCTTTCCTTCACGCTCTGCCGTGTCGATCATGTTGAGGGCGATGCGGTCTTTGACGCTGCCTCCCGGGTTTAGCGACTCCATCTTGCCGACCACTTCCGCGGCACCAGCCGGAACGATCCGGTTCAAACGGACGAGAGAGGTCTTGCCCACAAGATCCAGCACGCTGTCTGCGATTTTCTGGCTCATTTCTGTGCTCCTGTCTGGTGACCTGAACTGGCTGCGCTGCACGTTGACGTTAGATACCGCTTCCGAAAACTCCAAGGAGCAGGATGATTAACACAATAGCTGTGATGCCGACGAAGACCCAGTCCGTCTGAAACAGAAAGAGTACGACCGTCATCGCCACGCGGACGACAGGGGTTAGGATCAAAGCGAACAGCCCAAGGTCCATAGTCGCGGTCGCCCTGCCGCTTGCCACGCCGCTAGCGATATCCTTTAGCGACGAACTCATCGCGTAGTTGCCATTGACGAGCTGGCTCATGGAGTGCGGATCAGTGTTGGACGGACCCATGACGAACAAGAGGACCGAGCCAACGAGCAGCGTGACCCCTGACACTACCACGCCGGCCCGCAGCGAATGGCTGATCCAATCCTCCATGGCGTGACGTTCGATAGCACGAGACTCTTCTGATTCGTCGGCGGCGGGAACTGGGACAGAGGTTTGCATCGGCGCTAAGCGATTCCGGCACCCCGAAGAAGCATCTCAATGGAAACGATGGCGAGCACAGCGACGAAGAGCAGCCGGATGTTTTCGCTCTTGAAGTCAACCAGCAGCTTGGCGCCCAGCATAGCTCCCAGAAGAACTCCCAGCGCGACCGGTGCGGCCACGACGGGCGTAACGTCTCCACGCCAGAAATAGATCCCGGCGCTGGCCGCTGCCGTCACTCCGATCATGAAGTTACTGGTCGCCGAAGAGACCTTGATTGGCAGACCCATCGCTGTGTCCATGGCCAGTACTTTGAGCGTTCCCGAGCCAATTCCAAGAAGGCCCGACACTAGGCCAGCGACCCACATCATCCCAAAGGCGGCAGGCACTCGTCTCGCGCCATACGCTACCTCCTTGCCAGACTCGTGATCAGGATAGCTACTCCCCAGCCGGAAGAAGGTGCTCATGCCGTCATCCTTGACCACCACCTGCTGCTGACGCAGCTTGGCCACCATCGGAGCGATGGATAGCAGAAGCACCACCCCGAACAAGACGAAAAGGATACGGGGCTCAAGAATGCCAGCGACAAGCGCCCCACAGACCGCACCGATGGTGGTCGCCAGTTCGAGAAGCATGCCGATGCGGATATTGGTGAGGTGGTCGCGCACGTAGGCCGCAGCCGCGCCACTCGACGTGGCGATTACGGAAACGATGCTCGTCCCGATTGCGACGTGGATGTTGAAGCCAAAGGCCAGGGTTAGCAGGGGAACGATAAGGATTCCGCCGCCGATTCCGACGAGGGCGCCGATGATCCCTGCGATGACGGCGGCGAGAAAGAGTAGCAACGCAAGGAGTGTGAGGTCCACCGTATTAGCCTGCCATAACCCTGTATATACAGGATTATAGCAGGCACAAAAGAGCTATAGCAATTGCCCTGGGGTGCCCGATAGCTCCACGCGAAAGCGATACCTGTCCCCGCGTATCAGGCTAACTCGCAACTCCACGGCTTGTTCTCCCGCATATCCAACCCGCTCAACTAAGAAAGCCGGCTCTCCAGGATGCACATTCAGCAGATGTGAGTCGGTTCTATCAAGCGTGACCGGGCGGAGCGTCTCGCGCGCACTGCTGACCGTTACGCCGCAGAACTGTTTGATCAGATCGTAGAGGGCATCGTGTTCGAGCCGGTCAAGCGGGATCTTCTCTCCACATTCGCGGCCCAGATAGGTCGTCTCCACGGCAAACGCCTCTTCGTCCACGAGGCGGAGCCGTTTGATCTCATAGACAAGGCCGTCGGCAGATCCCGCAAGAAGGGGCGATGCTCGATCATCGACTAATACTCGGAAGCCGAGCAAGCGTGACCCAGGGGATCGGCCTTGCGACTCCAGGCTGTGCATGAAGCTGTAGAGCCCGCCCAACGGCTGTTCAACGAAGGGTTCCGCCACGAAAGTCCCGGTTCCCCGCCTGCGGTAGATCAATCCACGCTTCGAAAGCTTCGTGAGCGCAATACTCACAGTTTGGCGGCTAACGCGAAGCAGAGCCGCCAGTTCCTTCTCAGGAGGGAGGGCAGTCCCGGGCGGGAGCGTGCCCGTCTCAACTGCATCCCTCAGAGCTGCTGTAAGTTGCTCGTACAGCGGCTGTCGGCTCGATGAATCGAGAGCGTTAGCGATTGCGGCGATGACGTCCTGAGACCCCATGCAGTTAATGGTAATGCTTTCGGTTAATCGCCGGGCAGGGTCGCCTCAGTACGCCGGACGAAACTGCTCCAGGGGACAATGATGACGGCGCGATGGTCAACAGTAACAGGCAATCGTCATGCCTGGTCGAAGTGGCTGCGCTAGAGACGCTCGGCCGTGAACGACGTACCCCCGAAACTGACTCACTAGCAGGCTCTCTCAGACGCTACCCAAACCACCGATGACGGTGCGTCGAATGTCGGTGGTTTGAATGAGGTGTGAATGGTGCACACTCGAGATTGTAAGGCCGCACAAAGGACCTAAAGACTGCTGCTTCGGGTGCCGATTGGCTCTGGCGAACTCCATTACCCCTGATCGATGCTTTGGTAAAGGAGAACGCATATGGCAGTAAGCACAATCCTAACGAGCGAGAAAACAGCTGAGGAGCAGCACTTCGATGTGTCGCTGAAATTGGATCACGGATACGAGTTTCGCGCCGACTTCGGCCTCCCAGGCGTTGGTCAATTGACGTTGGACGAGCCGGGTCCGTTGGGCGAGGGCGCCGGTCCGAACCCCGCACGGCTACTCGCGGTGGCGGTCGCAAACTGCCTGGCTTCCAGCCTGCTGTTCTGCCTGCGCAAGGCGCGGATTGACGTGACCGGCATGGCCGTCTCGGCAACTGGCACGATGGCACGGAACGAAAAGGGACGACTCAGGGTGACGACGATTGATGTCAATCTCATGCCCGGCGTCGCCGAAGGAGACATCGCTCGCATGACCCGCTGCGTCGACATCTTTGAGGACTTCTGTCCTGTGACTGCCGCAGTTCGGAGGGGCGTCGACGTCCGGGTAACGGTTGAGCCGCAGACGATAACCGCGTAACAGCGCCAACTTGCGCAACGCCTGCTTGGCCGTTCGATTGTTTTGACCGGTCGACCCTCCACGTTTCAATTGGCGGAGTTCCCGGCCTCATCACTTGTTCTTGTGCGCCTCGTCAAGAAAGCACTTGGCTCCGTGCTGTTGCATCAGATCGCGAACTTCATGCGCACGGTCCCCAGCGTTGACTACGACGAGCACGTCTGCTCCGGCGAGCGGAATCTCGCACGCGCGGTCAGCGTAATCGTCGAGCTTCACCTTAGCTGTGAAGCCACCAACCGCACCCATAAATGTGCCCCAGATTCCGCCGCCGACGCCACCCACAAACAGGGCTCCGGCGACTCCAATGGCCGCCCCAGCGCCCGGCACGACCAGCGTCATCAGGAGCATCCCCGCGATGGCCCCCACTGGCGCCCCTGCGGCGATCCCTTCGCTAACTCCTTTGAGTAACTCGCTCTCTCGGTCGTCGTCCACGATGTAGCGCCCGGGCTCGGGCACCGCTATACCGATATCTGCGTCACCAAACCCCGCACGCCGCAGTTCACCGATAGCGTCCTCGGCCCCCTCGCGTGAACTGAACACGCCGGGGACTCTCTTCGGTAGGTCATGTTGATCCATGATCTCTCCATTCTTGGCCTAACCTTGGCCACTTTTCGATTCATGTATGGGGATCGAACCGTCAGGCATGCACGCCTGGAAGGAAGATCGTTGGGTCGTCGACGAGTAAGGGTGTAGCTGTGCGAAAGATCTCGGCGTAGGCGACGCCGAGGAGACGACCGTAGTACTGGTCTTCGGCTTCATATAGTGCGAGGAGTCGGTCGCCTTCTGCCTGGAAGACCGATTGATATTCGGCGAGGGCCCGGCGCTTGCGCTCGTAGACCGCACTAACATCGACCGCAAACGCGAACTCTCCCCACGATGGCTCCATCTTGCAGTGCGGAAAGAAGAGGCGTTCCACCGCATGCCTCTCCTGGTCCGCCATGCGCTCACCACCCGGGACACGGTCCCACTGACCGAGCCTAGCCTCAAATACGGCTGCTCGTGTAATATCCCCCGCCGCCGCATGGTCGGGGTGCGTGCATGCTGCCGCCGTCCCGTAGACCCAGCGAGGGCGGTGGGTGCAAATGAGGCGGGCCACCTCGAGCCTCACCTCCGGAGTGTCGCGGAGCAATCTGTCCTGTCCGGCCAGCGTCAGGCGATCCACGCCAAGGATGCGTGCGGCCTCCGCTGCCTGCTGCGCACGCACTCCCGGTTCGCCGAATTCCGTGGGCTCGCCGTCTGTCAGGTCCACCAGGAGGATGCGCTGTCCGCGATCCGCGAGCTTCGCCAGCGTACCGCCCATCTGGGTCTCGGCGTCGTCCGCGTGGGCCGCGATGACCAGTGCGTCGTAATGCATGTTTCCTACAGTCTAGTGTACGGGACAGCGACGGCGCGCCGGACGGCCCGGCGACTGCGCCTTAGCGTCGTCCGCAGTACCTGGCCCCGATCGGCTCTGTGTACGCCAACT
>JBDTOK010000016.1:0-22872 GCA_039933275.1 Chloroflexota bacterium
CCCCCATATCGAGCGTGCCGTTCAACACATTGATCATGAGGTCGCCGCCGCCTTTTTGTGCCATCGTTTGTGTCTCCTTTTCGCTGGTTGGTGCTGCGCTTTAGGTTGAGGGTGGCGTTGGGCTGGGGCCCTGCCCTACAAGATGGTTGGGGTTATGGCTCAGGTTCTGGTTCTGGTTCTGGTTGAGATGTGCGGGCACCCATTTCTCGCGCCGCTTCTACCAGGTGGCCGCCCTGGCGCCTGGGGCCGGTGGAGCGTTCTTGCGGGGAGTGCTCGTAGACGATTTTGATGGGGCGGCCGAGGACGCTGGAGAAGGCTTCTTGCAGTTTCTCTTTGTACGGTCCTTTTTCGATGCGCTCCAAGTGGAAGGTGTGGAAAAAGCCGAGGACTACTCTGTCGCCTTCGCTGGATTTGATTTCACAGGAGCCGTTGAGGAGACCCTCGAGCTGGCGCTCGGATTCGTGGAGGAAGGCGCGGGCCCTGGCGAGCAACGCTTCGCTGTCGGCGGCGCTCATCGAGTGTGATGCGGCGCCGCTTGTTTCGGGTGCGGCGGCTTCTCGCGCGGGCGGTAAAGGTGCTTCGTCAGGCGATTTGCTTCGGTGTCCTTCGACGCCCTCAGGATGAGCGGTTTGAGTTGGGCGAGCCGGTTGGGCTGACGCGCGTGGAGTCTGCGCTGATGCAGTTGACGCAGGCTTCGCGGGTCCTTCGAGAACCTCAGGACGAGCGGAGGTGGTGGGAGCGATGTTGCTGGTTGGTTTGGCCGGAGTCGGCGCAGATGCAGGCGTTTGGGAGGGCCGTTCGCGAGCGGCCCCTACCGGGGTTTGGTCATCCATGGTGGAGACGAATTCTACCAGCGCCAGTTCGAGGGGGAGGGAGCCTCCGGAGGCGGCGGCGTCTTCTCGGAAGTCGATGCGGCCGAAGGTTTGGAGGGCGCGGATGATTTCGCTGCGGGAGAGGTTAGCGGCGTCGGCTTTGACTTCGGCGGCCATGTCTTGCGGTAGGTCGAGGGATTCGCTGGCGCCGGCTTTGGCGAGCAGGAGGCCGCGGATGTAGACGACCACCTGTTTAGCAAAGTGCTTGATGTCAGCGCCCTCGTTCCGAACATCGGAGATGATCGTGAGGCCACGGGCGAGGTCGCCCGCCATCGCGCTGCGGGCCAGCAGACCGCTCCGAGCATCGACACTCAGGCCAAGAGCCTCGCGGACCTGATCGTTCGACGGGGACTTACCATAGTAGGTGACTACTTGCTCAAGGCCGTTGACTCCGTCGCGAAGGCTACCGGTGGCGGCTCTCGCGATCTCTTCTAACGACGATTTATCGAGAGAGAAGCCTTCTTGCTTAGAGATGTAACCAAGGCGCTCGACGGCGGCGGACATGGGAATGCGCTTGAGATCGAAACGCTGGCAGCGGGAGATAATGGTAGATTCGACTTTGTGTGGCTCAGTCGTTGCGAGGACGAAGATGAGATGGGCTGGCGGCTCTTCCAAAGTTTTGAGTAGAGCGTTTTGCGCCGCTTTGCTGAGCATGTGCACCTCGTCGAGCAAGTGCACTTTTCGTCCACCGGCCATTGGGGAAAGGATCACATTCTCTCGAAGCTGGCGTACGTCGTCGACGCCGTTATGGCTAGCGGCGTCCTGCTCGACGAAGTCCATGGCCCGGCCCTCGATGAAGGAGACGCAGGAGTCGCACTTGTTGCAGGGCTCGCCGTCGACGGGTGCGGCGCAGTTAGCGGCCTTGGCAAGGAGGCGGCCAAGTGTGGTTTTGCCGGTGCCACGGGGGCCGCAGAATAGGTAGGCGTGGGCGAGTTTGCCTGAGGCGACGGAGTTGCGGAGGGTGCGGGTGATGGCGTCCTGGCCGGCGACTTCGGCGAAGGATTGGGGGCGCCATTTTCTGTAGAGAACTTCGGCCACGTTGCCATTATATGTGGGGGAGGCGACGGGTTATAGGTTTGGGTGACGCGGCCGACTCACAACGAATTGCCTCCGGCGGAACGAATGAACGGATTACCGTTTTGTTGTTAGTCGGAATGCTAGGGCTGACCGCTGGTTTGCTCACAGCGGATTCGAGCGGATAAGCGGATGTGCGGCTGATGCTGGGCATGGGTTGTTGCGCCTGCGGGGAAGGGTACACGGACGGGCGATCTGCTTCGCGGTCCTTCGAGAGCCTCAGGATGAGCGGCGGTGGGTGCTTGCGGCTGCGGTTGGGCTGGATGCCGCTCTGCGTTATGTCTTGTATGGCGGCGCGTGTTGCGCATTGGGCGACGTCGGGGCGGGCGTTCGCGAACGGCCCCTACAGGGGTGGGCCGTCTTTGCGGCGGGAGAGTTCGTAGAGGTGCTCGAAGTCGTGTTCGAGGGTGCGGCGGATGGCTTTGCGGAGGGTGCGGATGCGGTTTGGGTCGCTGCGGAGGATGGCGCGGCGTTGGGCGGGGGTGGAGGCGCGCAGGCCGGCGGCGATGAGGGTGTCGACGCGGCGGAGGCCTTCGGTGAGGGTGATTTCGCCTCGCTCGGCGGCGGTTTGGGTGGCGGAGAGGCCGCGGATGGTGCCGACGAGGGGTGAGGTGTAGCCGGCGACCATGGTGTGGAGGAGGATGCTGCGCGCGCTGCGGCCGTTGGGCTTGGGCTTGGCGTCGAGTTGCTTGGCGGTGCGGGAGTCGGCCCAGGTGGCGAGGGTTTCGCGCATGGCGTGGAAGCGGGCAATGGCGGTTTCGATGTCACGCGTGGTGACGGGCTTGAGGTCGGGGTCGAAGGTGATGAGGGAGGAGTCCATGCCGATGGCGGAGCCAGGGCCGATGACGTGCTGGGCGACTCGCAGTTTGAAGTCGGCGTTGGGGTCGGCTTTTTCGCCGGCGTGGCGCATGACGTGGAGGTAGGCGCGAATGGCGTCGGGGGCGAGAGCTATTGCTTCGTCGGTTGTCGAGCCCTGGACGTTGCAGCCGAGGAGGTCGATGACGTGCAGGAGGGTGCGCTTGTGCTGCGGTCCGGATTCGAGGTAGAGGTTGTAGGTTTTAGCCATGTGCCTAATCGTCGATTATCGGCGAGACGACTTCGATGCGGAAGGCGTCGGCGGGGACGCAGGCATCGAGAAAACCCTGGGTGACGGGATCGACGTCTGCCTGGTTGTAGACGCCGAAGACGAGCTTGTTTTCGCCCTCTTGCATGTCGGTTGTTTTTAGCTTGTCCGAGATGGGCAGGCTGTATTTCAAGTCGTACCAATGCTTGAGATCGCGCCAGTCGTACTTGCCCTGAAGCGGTTTCAATTGGAGGTCTGGGTTAAGGCCGCTGGGGCCACCCGAACGGAGAGGATGACCTGCTTTACATGAGCGAGGTCAACGGACGTATCGGTGAGGTACACATCTAGCACAAGCGGTCCTTCTACAAAGGCGCCACCGAAGCCGGGGACCTGGTTTGCGATTTCGACAAAAAGATCATCAATGCTTGTGGGGTCGCCGGATCCGGGTGAAGGGAATGGACTCGGGGTGACTGTGGAACAGGAGGATGCACTCGAGGAACCGCAGTCAATCGCCACGAATAGCGCTACGCTGAGCGCGGCGAGAAGAACTAACCGCGGGATCATGCGTGCATCTCGTAGCCTAGCTCGGAGAGGATGCGGCGTTCGTGGAGGCGCATTTTGGTTTCGTCTTCGGGTTCGAGGTGGTCGAGGCCGAGGAGGTGGAGGACGCCGTGGACGAGAAGGTGGGCGATTTCGTCTTCGAGCTCGTGGCCAGCTTCTTCGGCCTGGCGGGTGGCGGTGTCGAAGGAGACGATGACTTCGCCGAGGCGGTCTGTCGCGTCGGGTGAGATGAAGGGTTCGCCCTCGCGGAGGGAGAAGGAGAGGACGTCGGTTGCGTGATCGTCGCCGGCGTACTCTCGGTTGAGCTGGCGGACTTCGTCGTCGCCGGTGACGAGGACGCTGAGCTGGCAGGAGGGGGTGCGCTCCATCTCGAGGGTGATGCGGGCGACGCCGACGAGCCAATCGGCGCCTATGCGGATGCCGTATCGGGGGTCTACGGAGACGAGGATGTCGTGTTCGGGCATGGGGATAGGGTACCAGAGGGGATTCGTCACGGATTGGCGCGGATTATTTTGGCCGCAGATTGGCGCAGATTTTACGCAGATTATTTGTTTGGTGCTGAGCGTTAGCGGTGGGCTGATGGCGGGAACCGGTGCCAATTCAGGCGATGCGCTTCGCGGTCCTTCGAGAACCTCAGGATGAAGGGTCGGGCTAGGTGTGGCGGTCTGGCTGGCGGGAGTGAGGTCTGCGCCAAGAGTTGCGACGAGGGCCTGCGGGCGCGTCCCCTTCGACTGCTACTATCGCAGCGCTCAGGACATGCTTCGAGAGCCTCAGGATGTGCGGCGGGCGTTAGCGCTAGCCGAAGACGCGGGCGGCGTGGTCGGCGGCGGTCAACAATGGGTTGGGGTAGACGCCGATGGCGATCAGGCCGACGACGGCGATCATGAGGGCGGCGCTGAGGGACGGGCTGGGGCGGAAGGTTGCGGTGTCGGCTGGGTCCTTGGTGAACATGACGAGGACGACTCGGAGGTAGTAGTAGGCGGAGATTACGCTGTTTAGCACGCCGATTACGGCCAGCCAGACGAGGTCTGCGCGGACGGCGGCGTTGAAGACGAGGAGCTTGGCGACGAAGCCGGCGGTGGGCGGGATGCCGGTGAGTGAGATGAGGCAGGCGGCGAGGCCGAGCGCGAGGTACGGGGAGCGGCGGTAGATGCCGGCGAAGTCTTCGATCTTTTCGGACTTGATCCTGGTACTGATAGCGATAATGGCGATGAAGGCGCCGAGGTTTGTGAAGGCGTAGGCGCCCAGGAAGAAAACGACACTGCTGGTGCCGAGCGCCATCTGCCGGTCGTGGGCGGCGACAGCGGCGAGGCCGATGAGGAATGTGCCGGCCTGGGCGATTGAGCTGTAGCCAAGCATTCGCTTGATGTTGGTCTGGCGGATGGCGAGCACGTTGCCGATGGTCATGGAGACGGCGGCCATAGCGGCGAACATGTTGGCCCAGTCGCTGGAGATGAGGCCCTGGCCAAGAGCGACGAGGAAGATGCGCATGACGACGGCGAACCCGGCGGCCTTACTGGCGACGGAGAGGTAGGCGGTGATTGGCGTGGGTGCGCCTTCGTAGACGTCGGGCACCCACATCTGGAAGGGCACGACGGCCATCTTGAAGCCGAGGCCCGCGGTGAGAAAGACGGCGGCGAGGACGAGGGCAGAACGGTTCTCGGATCCGGCGTTGTTCACGTATTGCGCGATGCCGTCGAGGCTGGTCTGGCCGGACAGTCCGAACAAGTACGCCATGCCGTACAGCGTGAGCGCCGAGCTTGTGGCGCCGAGCAGCAGGTACTTTAGCGAGGCCTCACTGGAGCGGCCGTCCTTGAGGAAACCGACGAGAATATAGAAGGCGACGGCCTGCGTCTCGAGGGCGATGAAGATCATGATGAGATCGACGCCGGCGGCCATCAACATCATCGCGGCGGCGGAGGCGAGGATGAGGCCGAGGTACTCGGCGTGGTAGCGGTTGCGCGCGAGGTAATCGACGGAGCCGAGGACGATCATCCCGGCGATGCCGGCGAAGAGGAAGTTGAAGAACAACGAGAAGTCGTCGACGCGGATCATGTCGTGCGCGGCCGAACCCTTTTCGTCGGCGGCGATGAGGATGACGGCGAGGGCGAAGGACGCGGCGACGCCAGCGAGCGCGAGGAAGACCGTGATGCCCTTGCGCATCGAGTAGATCTTGCGGCCGGCGAGCGGGAGCAGCGCATCGACGGTGATGATGAGGGCGGCGGCGATGAAAAGCGCCAGCTCCGGGCCGAAACGCAGAATGTCGGTCATCCGAGCCTCTGCGCGATGGGGGTGACGCCGTCGCGGATGAGGTCCATGACCCAGGCGGGGTAGACACCGATGGCGATGATGGCGACGGTCAGGGCGATGAGCGGGCCACGCTCCCACCACTGGGTGGCGTCGGTTAGTTCAGCCCACTTCGGGTCAGGCTCACCCCAGAAGACGCGCTGGATAGTCCAGAGGATGTAGCCGGCGGCGAAAGCGACACCGATGACGCCGAAGAGCGTCGGGATCTGGTGCTGATCGAAGGTGCCCAAGAAGATCGTGACTTCGGCGACGAAACCGGCGAGCGCGGGCAGGCCGAGGGAGGCGAGACCGGCGACCATCATCATCACGGTGATGAACGGCATGCGGGTGGCGAGGCCCTTGAGCTCGCCGATGTCGCGGGTGTGTGCCCGATCATAGACCATGCCGACGAGGACGAAGAGCATGCCGGTGATGAGACCGTGCGTGACGAGCTGCGTGGCGGCGCCGGTGAGTCCGATGACGCCGATCGACGACGCGCCGAGGAGCACGTAGCCCATGTGACTGACGGAGGAATATGCGATGAGACGCTTCAGGTCGCGCTGGAGGAGGGTCATGATCGCGCCGTAGATGATGCTGACGGCGGCAAGAATCGCGAGGTAGACGTCAACGTCGCTGGCGACGTTGGGCATGATGTTGAAGGAGAGACGGAGGATACCGTAGCCGCCCATCTTTAGCAGGACGCCGGCGAGGATGACGGAGACGGCAGTCGGGGCATCGGTGTGGGCGTCCGGAAGCCACGTATGGAAAGGCACGACCGGAAGCTTGATGAGGAAGGCGATGCTGATCAGCCCGAAGATGAGCCAGGCGGGGATGATCGCGCCGTGGATGTCGCCGATCTGGCCGAGCTCGCGGATATCGAACGTGCCGGCGGTGAAGCCCAGCGTGAGGATGCCGACGATCATGAAGGCGGAGCCGAAGAACGTGTACAGCACGTACTTCCAGGCGGAGTAGACGCGGTTGCCGGAGCCCCAGATGGAGATGAGGAAGTACATGGGGATGAGCTCCACTTCCCAGAAGAGGAAGAAGAGCACGAAGTCGAGGGACCCGAAGACGCCCATCAGCGCCGTCTCGAGGATGAGGAGCCAGGCGAAGTATTCCTTCGGGCGCAACTCGACCTTGAATGAAATGAGGATGGCGACAAGCGTGAGGAATGAGTTCAGCGCGAAGAGCGGCAGGGAGAGGCCATCGACACCGACTGCGTAGTGCAGCTTGAAGTCGGAGACGCCGGAGTCGAGCCAAGTCTTGCTGGTGACGAACTGGTAGCCGGACTTGTCACGATCGTAGGCGATGAACAGATAGACGACCGCGGCGAAGACGATGGCGGCAGTGATGGCAGCGACGTACTTCGCCTGCGACTCCTGCTCTTTGGGAAGCGAGGCGATGACGATGGCGCCGATGATTGGGAAGAAGATGGCAAACGTGACCATGATTACGTCCCGCTCACGATCAGAATGCCAACGACGGCAGCGATAGCGCCGAAGAACATGACGCTGGCGTAGACCTGCGCCTGGCCGTCTTGCGCGAACTTCGCGTGTTCGGAGGTCCAGGCGGTGATGCGACCGGCACCGTTGACGACGCCATCGATGACGTACTTGTCCCAGGCGGCGAGCACCCAGCCCGCGCCACCAATGATGACCATCTTCACGATGACGTCCTGGTAGAGGTAGTCGAGGTAGTAGCGGTGGTCGAGGATCTCCGGGAGAGGCTCGAGGAAGGCGCGTATCTTCTGGGGGTTGACGATGCGCACCTGGTAGATGAGGTACGAGGTGATGAGCCCGGCCATGCCGACGCTAACGGAGAGCGCGGCGATCCAGAGTTTGAAGTCGGACTCGGTGGCGAGCTTCTCAGATTCTTCGGGGAGCCAGCCGTGGATGATGTCGCCGAGCCAGTGGTTGACCTGGAAAGCGCCGCCAACGATGGCCATGACGGCGAGGATGAACAGCGGAATCGTCATCAGCGGGGGTGATTCGTGCGGGTCGCCGTGGTGGCCGCCGGCGTGGGCGTCTCCGGCGTGATCGCCGCCCTCCATCTCGAGGCCCCCGCGGTACTCGCCCTCGAAGGTGAGGATGAGCATGCGGCCGACGTAGACGGCGGTGAGGTAGACGCCGACCATCGCGGTCACGAAGACCCACCAGCGCGTGTCCCAGGCGTCGGCGAGGATCTCGTCCTTGGACCAGAAGCCGGAGAACGGGAACATGCCGACGAGCGCCAGGCTGGCGACGAGCATAGTGGCCCAGGTGACCGGCATGTACTTGCGTAAGCCGCCCATGCGCCGCATATCGAAGGTGCCGGTGGCGTGGTTAACGCTGCCGGAGCCGAGGAAGAGCAGCGACTTAAAGAACGCGTGCGTGAACAGGTGGAAGATGGCGGAGACGAGACCGCCAACGCCCAGGCCCATCATCATGTAGCCGAGCTGGCTGATGGTGGAGTACGCCATGACACGCTTGATGTCGGTGGCGACGATGCCGAGGAGCGCGGCGATGATCGCGGTGATAGAGCCTACGGCGGCGACCCAGACGAGCGCAGTCTCAGATTCAGCGAAGACGGGGAAGAAGCGCGCGACGAGATAAACGCCGGCCGCGACCATGGTGGCTGCGTGGATGAGGGCTGAGACAGGCGTCGGGCCTTCCATGGCGTCCGGGAGCCAGACGTGCAACGGGAACTGCGCTGATTTTCCCGAAGCGCCGGCAAAGAGGCCGAGCGCGAAAAGCGTTAGCCAGGTGGAACCGATGGTGCCAGCGATAGCGGCTTCGTGGATGCCGGAGATCTCGAGCGTGCCGGCCTGCGTGAAGATGATCAGCAACGCGGCCATGAACCCGAGGTCGCCGATGCGCGTGACCATGAACGCTTTCGTGGCGGCCTTGCGCGCGGAGTCTTTCTGGAACCAGAAGCCGATCAGCAAGTACGAACAAAGGCCGACCAGTTCCCAGAATACGAATATCTGGAGGACGCTTGATGCAAGGACGAGGCCAAGCATTGAGGCCGTGAACAGCGACATGTAGGCGAAGTAGCGGTTGTAGCCCTCGTCGTCGCGCATGTACTCCTGCGAGTAGATCTGGACGAGCAGCGAAACGCCGGTGACGACGACGAGCATGACGCCGGTCAGACCGTCGAGCGTGATGCCGAGGTTTATGTCGAGCGAGCCAATGGTCAGCCAGTGATGCGCTTCGAAGCCGATGCGGGCGCCGTCTTTGTCAGCGACACCCTGAAACGCCCAGATCGACAGGCCGAAGGCGATAGCGATCGCCAGGATCGTGACGTAACCGGAGTAGCGAACGTTCCAGGCGGGGTCGCGGCCGTCTTTGGCGCGCGTGAGTCCGAGGAACGAGACCAGCGTGATGATCGCGAAGGACGTGAGGGGGGCGAACATGATCGCCCAGACGAAACCTTCTTTGATCACGACGTCACCCCGCGCCGGACCACCCGGTGGAAGTTGGAAATAGGAAGTGGGAAATGGGGGCTGCTACGAGCCCATTTCCGATTTCCCATTTTCAATTTCATCATCGTTAGCTCTTCCGCACGATCTCTGCGGCTACGTGGACTTTGCCCCACGGGACGTAGAGGTCGCAGGGGTCTGCGTCCGTGGCGTTGCCGTAGCCGGTCTTGGGGACGACGCGGACGGAGAGCGCGCAGTTGTTGAACAGCTCTTTCCAGATCTCAGCAGTGTAGCCGTTCTTGGTTTCCATTACTTTCGCCCACATGGTTACGCCACCCTTCCTTGGCCAGCCCCGAGGAAATGGGAAATGGGAAGTAGGAAATATGAGGCGCTGTGGCTACGTGCCATGTTCGTGCAGGTGGGCGTGTGCATGGTTACCACTTCAGCAGATCGATCTTGTCGACGTCGATTGTTTCGCGAGTTCGGTAGAGCATAACTGCGAGGGCGAGCGCGACGGCGGCTTCGGCGGCGGAGACGGTGATGGTGAAGACGACGAAGACGTGGCCGGAGAGTGGCTCCGGTGACTGCACGAAGCGCGAAAAGGCGATGAAGGTGAGGTTGACGGCGTTGAACATCATCTCGATGCCCATAAGGACAGCGATGAAGTTGCGCTTGGCCAGCGCCATGTACAGCCCGAGCCCGAAGAGGATGGCGCCGACGATGAGGTAGTGCTCCAAGTGAATGGCCATGGCCCCGCTACTCCGCCCGGCCCCGGGGGAACTTGGAACTTGGAACTTGGAACAAGACTTCCGTCCCGTGGTGGGGAAATGGGAAATGGGAAATGGCGCGTGGCATGGCGCTGTGCTTACTGGTGAGGCGCATCAGTCGTCCTCCACCGGCGGTTCGGGGGAGACAAGGACGATCGAGCCGACGACGGCGACGAGCAGCAGCGCTGATGCTACTTCGAAGGGGAGGACGTACTTATCGAGAAGGAGGACGCCGATCTGGGTGGCGGTCTCGGAGAAGCCGTCGCCGCCAGCGATGTTCCAGTTGGTGTCGAGCGCGACGTAGATCAGGACGGCGCTCACGGCCGCGCAGAGCCCGAGCGCGGGGAACTTGAGAAAGCCTTCCTGGTTCTGGCGCTCGGCTTGCGGCGTGAGGACGATGGCGAAAAGAAAGAGGATCGAAATCGCGCCTATGTAGATCAGGATCTGCGTGATGGCGATGAAGTCGGCGGAGAGGGTCACGTAGAGGCCGGCGACACCGGCGAACGTCGAGATGAGCGCGACGAACGAGTGGATGATGTTGCGCACCATCACAACGGCGACGGCGGAGCCGATCGTCATGATAGCGAGCACCCAGAAGGCGATCTCGACGCCGGCGCTGTTCATCTGGCGACTGTCTCCGGGTCGAAGTAGATGCGGCCGACCTCTTGCGTGAGGATTGCGCGGCCGCCCTTCTGGTTGCCTTTGCCGTGGCCGAGGAATCGCGCCCAGGCCATGACGAGGGCTACACCGAAGATGAGGTTGATCGCGGCGATGATAGATAACGCTACTTCGTCGGCGGGCTCCCATTCGCGCCAGACGAGGACCTCGCCTCCGACAACGAGCACGTTCACAAGCATGATCGGCAAGAGGAACTTCCAGGCGAAGGCCATCAACTGATCGATGCGAAGGCGCGGGAGGGTGCCTCGCGTCCAGATGTAGATAAAGAACACGCTGTAGAGCTTGCCGAGGAAGATGATCCACGGCGGGATGTAGTTCTCGGCGCCCCAGAGAGTCCAGCCGCCGAGATAGAGCGAGACGATGGCGCCGGCGATGGCGAACCCGGCGAGGTACTCCGCCTGGTAGAAGAAGCCGAACTTAATGCCGCCGTATTCCGTGTGGTAACCGGCGACGATCTCCGACTCGGCTTCGGCGATGTCCATCGGGGAGCGGTTGGTCTCGACAGCGCCGGCGATGATGTAGCCGAGGATGCCGACGGGCTGCAGGACGATGAGCCAAACGTTGTAGTGGTCCTGCCAGCCAACGATATCGCCGAGGCGCATGCTGCTGACGAAGATGACCGGGCCGAGCAGCGCCAGTACCTGGATGATCTCGTAGCTGATGAGCATGGCGATGGTGCGCATGGCGCCGAGCATTGCGTACTTGTTGTTGGACGACCAGCCGGCGAGGAAGACGGACGGTGTGTTGATGCCGGCAATGGCGATGAGGAAGAGGACGCCCACATTGAGGTCGGAGAGGGTCATCTTGGGGCCGAACGGAAGGACGGCAAAAACCGCCAGCGTTGGGACGAAGATGATGATCGGCGCAGCCCAAAAGAGGATGTGGTCGGCGCCGGTAGTGGTGATCGCTTCTTTGAGGAGCAGCTTGATGGCGTCGGCGACGGGTTGGAGGAGGCCCGCGGGGCCGACGCGGTTCGGGCCTTTGCGGTTCTGCATGAGGGCGACGACTCGCCGCTCGATCCAGATGAAGGCGAGACAGCTGAGAATGCCCCAGAGCAAGATGCCGACGGCGCCTATGAGACTGGAGATGACGTAGACGGACCAGTCGGGGAAGCCGGCGCTGCGCAGGTCATCGAGGACGGCGCCGACGGTGTTGCCGAGGTCTCGCAGGTCGTACCAATCGCCGGAGGCGAGGAAGGCGGTGAGGGCGTGGAGCACTAGCGGTCCACCTCACCGACGACAATGTCGACCGAACCGAGGATGACGATGGCGTCGGCGACGGTCACGCCGACAGTCATCAGCTTGAGCGGTGTCAGGTTGATGAACGAAGGCGAGCGGATGTGGAAGCGGAACGGCGCGGGGCCGCCATCACTCACGATGTAGTAGCCGATCTCGCCGCGCGGCGATTCGATGCGGGCGTAGGCCTCGCCGACCGGCGGGCGGAAGGCGAGGGGAGCGACGGCCTGGCCCCACGGCTGCACAGTGGCGGTGCCCCAGCGCGCGTGAACCGGGCCGCCCGGGATCATGTCGACGGCCTGCTCGAGGATGCGCAGGCTCTGGCGCATCTCCGCGAGGCGGACGACGAAGCGATCGAAGACGTCACCGTTGCGGCCGACTGCGATGTCGAAGTCGACCTTGTCGTAGGCGGCGTAGGGATCGGCCTTGCGGATGTCCCAGGCGACGCCGCTGGCGCGGAGCATCGGGCCGCTGACAGAGTACGCCTGCGCCTGCTCCGGCGTGAGGGTACCGATGCCGCGGGCGCGGGCGACGATGATTTCGTTCTCAAGCAGGAGGTCTTCGTATTCGGCGAAACGGGCGGGCAGCTCTGCGAGGAGCTTGCGTGCCTGCGGGAGCCACTCCGGCGGGATGTCCTTGGAGACGCCGCCAATACGCATGTAGTTCAGGGTGAGGCGCGCGCCGCAAGCCATCTCGAACAGGTCGAGGATCTTCTCGCGGTCACGGAACATGTGCATGACGGGTGTCTGCCAGGCGCCGCAGTCGTTGGCGAAGATGCCAACGGCCATCGCGTGTGAGGCGATGCGCTGCAGCTCAGCCATGATCGTGCGGAGCCAGAGGGCGCGCTCCGGAACTTCGATGCCGAGCAACTTCTCGACGGCCATGACGTAGGCGAGGTTGCCGGTCATGGCGCTGAGGTAGTCGGTGCGGTCAGTGAACGGAATGTTCTGTGTGTAGGTGCGCTCCTCCGCCAACTTCTCCATTGAGCGGTGGAGGTAGCCCATCACCATGTCGGCGTCGATGATCTTTTCGCCGTCCAATGTGAGGCGCAGGCGGAAGACGCCATGCGTGCTTGGGTGCTGCGGGCCGACGTTGACGATGAACGGCTCGGACTTGATGGTCATTCCGTGCCTCGTCCTGAGAACTCGACGCCGGGCTCGCCGGGGAAACGCTCGAGGCCGGGCATCTGGCCGCCGGGGAGCATGAGGTAGTCCTTGCGCAGTGGCCAGCCGGCGAAGCCTTCCCAGAGGAAGATGCGCCGGAGGTCCGGGTGGCCGTCGAATGCGATCCCGAAGAGGTCGTACGCCTCGCGCTCCTGGAGGTGTGCGCCCTGCCAGACACTGACCATCGACGGCACGACGGGCTGGTCACGATCGTACGTACGGACCTTTATAGCGACGATGCGGTTCAGCTTGATCGACTCGAGGTGGTAGACGACTTCGAACCACTCCATCCGGTCGACGGCGGTGAGGGAGCTGAGGAACTTGTAGTAGTGGTCGGGCTCGTCGCGGAGGAAGGTCATGACACTGACCAGCTTGTCAGCGGCGACCATGGCGAATTCGGGCTGGGCCTCTTCGACGGCGCCGGGAAAGCGCTGCTCGATGACGTGAGCGATGTCGGTGCCGGCGACTTCCAGGGTCATCGGGCTACATCCACTCCAGGGCGTTCTTTCGCCAGGCGTAGAGCAGGCCAATCATGAGGATGACGACGAAAGTGACTACTTCGACGAAGGCGGCGACTCCAAATCGGGCGAAGGAGACGGCCCAGGGGTAGAGGAAGACGGCTTCGACGTCAAAGATGACGAAGAGGAGGGCGAAGTAGTAGTAGCGGAAGTTGAACTGGACCCAGGTGGGGCCTTCGGTCTCGACGCCGCACTCGTAGGTCGCTTCTTTGATCTTGTCGGGATGCTGGGGGCGGAGGCCAAGCAGGCCAAGCGCCCATGATGAACCGATCCCCCCGATGGGGAAGATGAGAGCCAGCGCTATCATGAAGCCGGCTTGTCCCCATTCTGGTAGCATCTTGTGTCCCGCCCCAGTTTGTGAAATCTATCCCTAGCGGTTCGGAAGTATAGCAGGGGTACGGCTTAGGTGCGAGTTCATCTGGGCTTAACGGAGGGTGTGATGTGGACTACGCCCGCGCCGCTCACAGCGGATTGAGCGAACCGTCGGATATGTGGCACGGCTTGGGGTGTGAACGGGGCGTGGGTGCGGGCCGAGATGACGCGGGCTTCGCGGGTTTTTCGAGAACCTCAGGATGGACGTATCTCTGGGGTGCCGGCTGATGCTGACTAGCGATAGCTTGACCGCAGCGGCATCGTTCACGTAAAGGTTAGTCTCGAAATGACGACGGAGAAGTATGGGAAGCCGCTGCCTACGCCTTCGCCGGAGACGCAGCGATTTTGGGAGGGGTTGAAGAAGCACGAACTCTGGATTCCCTACTGCCGGCCGTGTGAGCGTTCGTACTGGTATCCGCGAGATTTTTGCCCGAAGTGCGGGTCGCGGGAGGTGGAGTGGCGGCGGTCGAGCGGGAAGGGTCGCTTGTATACGTATGCGATCCACTACCGGGCGTTTCACCCGGGCTGGGGGAACGAGGTGCCGTATGTGACGGCGCTGATAGAGCTTGAGGAAGGTGTGCGAATCTTCTCGAACCTGGTGGGGGTGGAGGCGAGCCCGAAGGCGATTCGCTGCGATATGGACGTTGAGGTCGTTTTTGAGGATGTGACGCCGGAAGTAACGCTGGCGAAGTGGCGGCCGTCGTGACGCTGGCAGCGTCGGCGCAACGGGTGGCGGAGGCTGCACGAGAGCTCGGGTTGAGCATTGAGGTGCGCGACTTTCCGGAGGGCACGCGGACGGCGGAGGATGCGGCGCGCGCGATCGGCGTGGGCGTTGGGCAGATCGTGAAGTCGCTGGTGTTTCTCGCGGATACGAGGCCGATTGTGTGCCTTGTGTCGGGATCGAACCGCGTGGATACGGCACGGCTGGGGTCGGCGATTGGCGCAGAGCACATCGCTCGCGCGCCGGCGGAGGTTGTGCGGGAGGCGACGGGGTATGCGGTGGGCGGAGTGCCGCCGTTTGGACATGCAACCGAGATCCCGATTTACTGCGACCGCGATTTGCTCGCGTTTGATGTTGTGTGGGCGGCGGCAGGGACGCCGATGAGCGTGTTCTCGGTTCCGCCGGCGGCTTTGGTGGAGGCTTGTGGGGCGACGCTTGTTGATTTGAAGGAGAGCGCCCGATGACTGACGCTCGAGAGGCGAAGGGGTGGCTGAAGCGAGTGGCGATCGTCGGCGCGGATGAGTCGGATGAGATTGGGATCGTTCCGAACAAGGGTGTGCTGCAGTTGCACGCGGAGGCGGCGCTGAATGCGCTGGCGGACGCGGGCATCGACAAGCGCGAGGTGGACGGCCTGTTCACGTGCGGGGCCGGGTGGGCAGCGAGCCTGCAGGTGGCGGAGTACCTGGGGATCGAGCCGCGGTATACGGATAGCACGGCGGTTGGCGGCTCGTCGTTTGTAATCGATGTCGAGCATGCGGCGGCGGCGATCGCGACGGGGCTGATCAACGTCGCGCTGATCACGCACGGAGAGAGCGGCCACTCGTCTCGCTTTAGGCCCGGTGGTGGGCGCCCGCAAAACGATCCGTGGTTCCCGGCGTCGCAGTTCGAGGGGCCGTTTCACGTCGGTGGGCCGCCGAGCACATATGCGCTCGCGGCGATGCGACACATGCACGAGTACGGCACGACGAGCGAACAGCTAGCGGAGATCGCGGTCGCGACTCGCAAGTGGGCGCAGCTCAACCCGAAGGCGATGATGCGTGACCCGCTGACGATCGATGACGTCCTGTCGTCGCGGTGGGTGAGCTACCCGCTGCACTTGCTCGACTGTTGTCTGGTGACAGACGCGGGCGGCGCGGTGGTGGTGACCAGCGCGGAGAGAGCGCGCGACTTGAAGAAGAAGCCGGTGTGGGTGCTCGGCTCTGGAGAGGCGACGACGCACATGAGCATGGCGAACATGCCGGACCTGACGACGTCGCCGGCGGCGATATCGGGGCCGCGCGCGTTCGAGATGGCGGGGGTGTCGCACTCTGACCTGGATGTAGTGGAGGTGTACGACTCGTTCACGTACACGGCGTTGGTGACGCTGGAGGCGCTGGGGTTCTGCAAGCCGGGCGAGGGCGGCGCGTTCGTCTCGGGGCAGCGGACTGCGCCGGGCGGCGACTTCCCGATGAATACGAACGGCGGCGGACTGAGCTACACGCACCCTGGGATGTACGGGATGTTCCTGCTGATCGAAGCGACGCGGCAGCTGCGCGGGGAGTGCGCGGAGCGACAGGTAGCCGGCGCGAAGCTGGCGCTTGTGAACGGCACGGGCGGGGCGCTGTCCAGCACGGGGACGCTGATATTGGGAGTGGACTAGAAAGTAGGCGCGGAACTGCGCGGATTGATCGCGGATTTATTTAGCCGCAGATTGGCACAGATGATTCACAGATGGGATTTGGCTGCTTGTAGCGTTTCCGCCGTAGCGAGTTCCAGCTATTCGGGGATTTCCGCTTCGGTTTCGAGGATGAAGCGGCGGAAGGTTTCGCCGTACTCGTAGGACTGGCCTTCGGCGCCCCACTTGCCGAGCATTACGGCGAATTCGAGCACTTCCTCACCCATCTGGCTGGGGTGCGCGCAGAGGGCTTTGCACTTCAGGTCGAAAGTGTCGGTTATGTCGACGGAGACGTTTGGCTGCGCCGGTGCGCCCAGCCAGAGCTGCGAGACTTTGTGCGGCTCGAGGCCGTCTGCAATTAGTTCAGGGAAGGTGAGGCGATCGCGGGCGGTTGGAAAGACGGCGTCGATCGTGGCGTCGCCGCTGGCGCGATGGTCCGGGTGGTTGACGTAGTTGTCGGTAAGGAAGCGATTGGTCGGATCGAAGCAGATGACTACTTCCGGGCGATGGATGCGGATGATGCGCGCAAGATCGCGGCGTAGTTCTAGCGTGTGCACCAGGTAGCCGTCCGGGTAGCCCATGAACTCGAAGTTCTTTACGCCGAGGATTGTGCCGGCGTCGCGCTGCTCTTTCTCGCGGATGACGGCGAGTTGCGTCGGAGTCATCGTCGGGTCTTCGCTGCCCTTGTCGCCCTTTGTCACGATGACGTACGTGATAGTCGCGCCAGCGAGCGCCCACTTGGCGGCCGTGCCTGCGGCCATGAACTCGGCGTCGTCGGGGTGAGCGACGACGACCATTGCGGACTTCGGCTTGTAATCCACGGGTTCGATCGCCATCACAGGTGATCCTAGCTCATCGCTGACGGGTTGCCATGTGCGCGGGGGCACATCTACTCCGCGGCGGGTTGTTCTATGGTGTTGAGTTGTTTGAAGGAGACGTCGCGGCGGGGGCCGGGGCGCATGAAGAGGCGCATGCCCCAGTCCATTAGCAGCGGCATTGTGGCGTCGGCCATCACGGCGGCGAGGTCTTCGGGCGAGACGTAAGCGTCGCGGATGCCCCAGCGAACGGCCTGGTGGATGCGATGCGCGACGGCGCTGGCGGGGGCCCAGCGGACGACGGGCGGAATCTCCGGCGCCTCCACTTCTTGCAGCATGTTCTCGGTGAAGGATGTGTCGGTGAGGCCGGGGTAGATAGTGCTGACGCCGACACCGGTGCCGCCGAGCTCGACTCGGAGGGCGTCGGACATTGCGGCGAGCGCGTGCTTGGTGGCGGCGTACATGCCCATGTACGGCGGCGCGATGTGGCCGGCGATGGAGGAGACGTTGACGATGTGGCCGCTGCCCTGGTCGAGCATGTAAGGCGCGGCGGCCTGGATGACGTTGACGGCGCCCCAGAAGTTGACCTCGAAGAGGTAGAGGGCGTTCTCGATGTTGCCGTCCGCGATCGGAGCGAAGAGGCCGACGCCCGCGTTGTTGATCAGGACGTCGACGGAGCCGAACTCTTCGGCCGTCTTGCGGATCAGGGCGGCGGCGGCGTAGCGCTCGGTGACGTCGGTCGGGACGACCAGCGTACGGCCAGGAAGCTCCGCTGCGATGCCGTCGAGCTTGGCTTTGGAGCGTGAGGCGAGGACGATGTTGGCGCCGGCGTTAGCGAATTCGTGGGCGACGGCCTGGCCGATGCCGGAGGACGCGCCGGTGATGATGACAGTCTGGCCGGAGACCTCCACCTAGAGCGACCTCTGGGAGAGCCAGTCGGCGACTTTGGGCCAGAGGCGCCCGACGGCGTTCTTGCCTGCGACGAGGCTGACGTGTCCGCCCTTCAGCAGCACGTCTTCCTTGTCTTCGCTGCCGACGAGCCGGGTTAGCGGGGCGGATGCTTCGTAGGGGGCGATATGGTCGTGCTGGGCCATCGCGTGGAGGACGGGGATCTTGATGTTGGCGAGATCGACTTTCTTGTTGCCGATCATCATCTCGCCCCTAGCGAGCTTGTTCTCCCACATCATGTCTTTGGTCATCTGACGGTAGGTCTCGCCGGGGAAGGGGATCTGCTCGTTCGTCCACTTGTACATGATGCGGAAGCCGTAGACGAACTGCGGGTCCCAGAGGTTATCGATCAAGCGAATATAGCCGCCCCAGCGGTCCATCGGTCGCAGCATTTCGAACGTGCGGAGCATAAGCTCCGGCGGGATATTGCCGACGGTGTCGACGAGACGGTCTACGTCGAAATGCTTCTGATCCGTCCACTTCTTGAACAGACCCATGCCGTTCATGTCGACGGGGGTGGCAGCGCAGACGAGGTTCTTGAGCGGCGCGTTCGTGTTGAGCGCGGCGTACATCAGCGAAAGCTGGCCGCCCATGCAGTAGCCTAGGATCGAGAAGTCTTCTTCACCGGTGGCGGCCTGGACGTGCTCGATACAGCTGGGGATGAAGTCCTGCACATAGTCTTCGAAGCGAAGTCCGGCGTCTTCGGGACGGGGAATACCCCAGTCGATCATAAAGACGTCGAAGCCCTGGGACAGCATGTACTGAATGAAGCTCTGCCCGTAAGTGAGGTCCAGGATCCAGGGCTTGCTGACGAGCGACATGACGAAGATCACCGGCACGCGGTAGACCTCGTCGGTCATGGGCTTGTAGTGGTACAGCTTCAGGGTGCCGCGCGAGTAGATGATCTCTTTGGGAGTGGTGCCGACCAATGGCTCGTCGCGGGCGAGGAGGATATCGATGCCCTTGCGGATGCGCTCGCGCGTGCGTTGCGCCTCTTCCTGGGCGGTCTCGATGATCGTCTCGATGGTTTCAGCGGGTGGCCGTTGGCGGACGGTTGCCAAAGTTACTCTCCTGGCCGCCGGCTACTTGGGGCGGCGGGTGCGACGGGGACGGATCGGCGTTGGTTGCGCCGACGCAGCTACGCCGACCTGGTTGGCTACGTTGCGAAGGGTTGTTTCCATTGATGAGATACGCTCTTCGATGGCGTTGAGGCGCTCGGCGAGCTCGATGATGTCGGAGTGAGTGGGGAGGTTGAAGGTGTTGAGGTAGCGCTCCATCTGCTGGTTGAGGGAGTGCTGGACGACGGCATAACCATCGACGAAGTTGCCGGAGATACGGGCGAACTCTTCCGTGCCAAGGACATCTCCGAAGAAGCCGTTGAGCTGGCGTTCGGTTTCGGTGAGCCAGGCTCGCCAGAGTTGCGCGACGTCGGGATTTGTGCCGTCGGTGGAAGCGGTGTTTGCGTTACCGTTCTGAGCTGGCATTGGGTCCTCTCCTCGCCGGGTGGTCCGCAACGTCTTCACCAGCGATCTTCGCGTCGTCCTCGTGAGAGGGGCGTGATGATGGATTGTCCAACGAATTCCACGCAGATTGCAAGACCTTCTGGTAGCGGCCAAACATCTCGTACCAGAGATCGAGGAAAGTCTCACCCGCTTTTGTCAGTGAGTAGCGACGGCGCGCGGGGCCGGACTCTGAAGTGTCCCAGAAGGAGGAGACGAGACCAGCGCGCTCCAGTTGGCGGAGTGTTCTGTAAACAGTGGTGGAGTCGAAGCCGGGAAGTCCGGCGTTCCCCAACTCCTGCACGAGCTGGTAACCGTAGGCGTTCCAGCGCTTGAGGAAAGAGAGAAGACTGGACGTAAGAAGATCGCCCGTGAGGCGCGGGGTCATGGGAGCGCCGCCGGCTTCTTTGCCCGCGCGGGGACGCCTGGTCGAGGCGCTTCCCGAGGTGCCTCCGGAGGCGCCTTCTGTGGGTTCTTTAGTGACCATTCTTAGAAATTACCTTTACTGGGGGGTTGACACAATCTGCTGCTATGTGTAATTTGCATCTAGATGAACCAAATGTCAATAGGAGGAAGCACAATGGCACGAACAACAACGACAGGCTCCCAGGAGAGCGTAGACAAGTTCTTTGACGCAGTGAACGAGGTCTACGACACGCTCCTGGACGCCGTTAAGAGCTCCAACGACCGAGGGTACCGGGTTAGCCGGAAGCTCATCGACGAGGTGGAGCGCGGACAGCGAGAGGCGATTGACCTCACGCGCAAGTTCGCCAGCTCCCCGCGCGACATCTCCGGATTCTACTCCGGGGCGGTCCGCTCCGTCACAGACGCGCAGGGCCGGGCCCTTGAGCTCACCCGCCAGTTCCTGGACGAGGTCACGGACAGCGGCCGCGAGGCTCGCGACACGCTGAAGAAGGTCATCGAGGCCAACCGCGACGCCGGCCAGGCCGCGATCTCCGCCACCCGCGACGCGGTGCAGCGGACAGCTCCGGCGGTTGAGCAGGCGGTTAACGGTGTGCGCGCCCGGGCGGCAGGTACTGCCCGCAAGGCCGCGAAGGCCGTTGAAGACAACGCCTAATTAAATAGACGACGCCCCGGCTGGGCCCCTCCGCTGCTGGTCCCCTGCCAACAGCTACCCGGCCGAACGACACCCCATTGAGGGAAGAGACGCCTCCCAGTCGAGGCGTCTCTTCCTTTGTGCGCGGTTCAGTGGTTAGTGGTGCGGCGTGCGAGTGGGACGCGCGGTTGGTGCACCGGGGACAGCCGTCGGCGTTGCGGTTGGTGAGCCTGATCCGGGCGGCGACGTCGTTGGCGACGCGGTGGGCGTCGGCGACGGCGTGGTGTTCAGACAGACGGATTCAGCCTCCGCATAGACTGACGGCGTAACGGTTGGCGTTGGTGTCAGGGCAAGACTCAACGGCTGAGCGCCTGTTGGCTTCGGCGTGCGCGTCGGGCGTGATGTGGCGGCACCTAGCGTTACTGAGGGCGCCGGTGTTGGCGTGCAGGTTGGCGGGATGAACGGCGTTGGCGATGGCGTTGGGGATGGCGTCGGGGTGGGCGTACAGGTAACGCCGGCCACGGTGACGTCTTGCTGGGACACTGACTCGACGTGCGGTTGGCCGATAGCGTTGTCGTTGAGGACGGTGTCGGTATCGGAGGCGGCGTTGTCGGTGAGGTTCGCATCGAATGTGTCCGACTGGACCGTTGCCGTGTTGGTGACCGAAGACTGGCTACCGTCGTAGACGACGGTATATGTCAGTGTGACGAAGCTCCCACTCGCAATGTCGCCCAGGTTCCACGTAATCGTGTGCGTATTGGCGTCATAACCGCCCCCGTTGGAGATGAGGGAGGGCGCACCGGATGTGGGCACAATGTCCGAGACGATGACGTTGTGGGCCGTGTCGGCGCCGGCATTGCTGACGGTGACGGTATACGTATCTGGAACCGAAGCGATGACGGAGGTCGTTAGATCCGTCTTTGTTATCGAAAGGGAAGCGTCCTGAGCGTTGACGGTTACGCTGGCCTGGTCGTCTTCGCTGGCGTTGTGGTTGTTGGGGGTGGAGTCGGGATCGAACTGGTCGGCGGCGATGACCTCGGCGGTGTTGGTGACCCCGCTGACGGCGCCGCCTGTGACGAGGACGGTGAGAGTGAGTGTTGCGGACTGCCCGGAGGTGAGGATGGGCACCGTCAGAACGCCAGTATTCTGGTTGTACGATCCACCGGCGGTTGTGGATGACTCGAAGATAAAGCCGCTCGGTAGCACGTCGGAGGCGGAGATGTTTGTACCAGTGTCGCCGCCCTGATTGGTGACGGTGATGGTGAAGACGACTTGATCGCCGACGTCTGGCGTCGCGTGGTCCACGGTCTTGCTCACGGCCAGGTCCGTAATCCCGCAGCCGGTCGGCGTGCCGGCGAGCGCGCCGCTGCTGCGCATGAGCGGCACCATTGAGGCGAGTGCTGCAAGGATTGCGAGTGTTGCAAGAATTCGGACCGCCATGTGCGTGCCTCCAGCCTAAACTGATTCGAGTAGGTCACAGACACGCGGCGGTGTCAATTGATAGCACTGGAATCGAGGGGAGTTCAGGCGACGCTTTCCTGGCTGTACTGTTCCGGGTCAGCCAGGAAGTTCGCGATGTGCTTGTAGACCTGCGGGTTGAAGGCGAGGCCGATATGCGTGCCGGGCACTTCGATGTCTGTGCCGTCGCCGAACTCGTTGATGCAGCAGCGCCAGTCGACGACGCCGTCGCTCTTGGTGTAGATGGCGATCTGAGGCAGGTCTTCCGGGAAGTCGGTACGGAGGGAAGCGAGGAACTCGCAGGTGCAGTGGCCGCTGTAGCAGTTCGGCATGCCGGTCGGGCCCTGCGATCGCTTCTGGGCGATGCGGCCTCGCACGAGGTACGCGGTCTGGAGAACGAAGGGATGGACGCGGACGCCTCGGAAGGGCGAGGCCATCGTAGTGACGGAGGCGATCTTGTCGGACCAGCGGACAGCTGCGCCGCGGGCAAGCACGCCGCCGAGGCTATGGCCGATTAGGTGGACGGGGCCGCCGGTCTCTTCGTAGGCGGTGTAGATGGTGTCGCGAAGGCGAGTGCTGAGGATATCTGGACACTCAGCGTTGCGGCCGATGCCGGACAGGTACGGCTGGTAGTTGATTCGTTTGAGCCAGGCGTTCATATCGCCCAGGTACTGGTCGGAGCCCATGAAGCCGGGGATGACGACGACAGCGGAACCATCGCCGCGCGGGATGCC
>JBDTOK010000017.1:0-22345 GCA_039933275.1 Chloroflexota bacterium
CGGGCGTATTGGGATCCCCGCAATCAGGTGGAAGTCGCCGACAAGCAGGCGCGCAACAGTCGGGCGCTTCGGGTCGTCGACGTACACCTCGCCCTGGTAGCCTTCCAGCGTAGACTCGACGGCGGCGTGGACGCTGGGGAAGCCTTCGTAGAGGGGGCGGACGAGGGTGCGCTTGCCCTTCGACAGCGGTTGCATATCGGGCAGTGTACCGTGACGGCCGTCTCTCGACCCTCAGCCCTTATGTACGGTATTCTCACGGCGTATCCCCCGTCGAGACGAGCAGGAGACCACCCCATGACCATCCTCGAACGCAGCGACCCCGAAGTCTTCGATATCATCCGGCGCGAAGAGAAGCGCCAGGTCAACGGCCTGGAGTTGATAGCCTCCGAGAACTACACCAGCGCCGCCGTCCTTGAGGCGATGGGCAGCGTCCTCACGAACAAGTACGCCGAGGGCTACCCCGGCAAGCGCTACTACGGCGGTTGCGAAGTCGTCGACGATGCGGAGCGGCTGGCGATCGCGCGGGCGACGGAGCTCTTCGGGGCGGAGCACGTGAACGTGCAGTCCAACTCCGGCGCTGAGGCCAACCTCGCGACGTACTTCGCGCTGATCAAGCCCGGCGACACGGCGATGGGCATGAACCTCGCGCAGGGCGGGCACCTCACCCACGGCCGCGAGATCAACTTCTCCGGCCAGCTCTACAAGTTCATCCCGTACAGCGTCGAACGCGAGAGTGAGCAGATCGACTACGACGAGATGGCGCGCCTGGCGAAGGAGCACAAGCCCAAGATCATCGTCGTCGGCGCGACGGCATACCCGCGCTTCATCGACTTCGCTCGTGCCCGCGAAATCGCCGACTCGGTCGATGCGCTGCTGATGACGGATATGGCGCACATCGCCGGCCTCGTTGCTGGTGGCGTGCACCCGTCGCCCGTGCCGTATTCGGACGTCGTCACTTCGACGGCGCACAAGACGTTGCGGGGGCCTCGCAGCGGGTTCATTCTTTCGAAGGAAACGGTTGCTCAGCAGATCGACAAGACGGTGTTCCCGGGCGTGCAGGGTGGCCCGCACATGCACATCATCGCGGCGAAGGCAGTCTGCTTCGCAGAAGCGCTGCGGCCCGAGTTCAAGCACTACGCCCAGCAGATCATCGACAATGCGAAGGCGCTGGGAGAGGCGCTGCAGAAGCTCGGCTACCGGCTGGTCTCCGGCGGCACGGACAACCACCTCATGCTGGTGGACGTTGGCGCCAAGGGAATTACCGGGCGCAAGGCGGAGCAGATCTGCGACAAGGTGCACATCACCGTTAACCGCAACACGATCCCGTACGACGAGCGCCCTCCACTACAGGGCAGCGGTGTGCGCATCGGCACGCCAGCGCTGACGACGCGAGGCATGGGCACAGAGGAGATGCGGCACGTGGCCGGCTACTTCGCGCGGGCGCTGGAGTCGCGTGACGACGAAGCGGCGCTGGCCTCGCTGAAGGAAGAAGTGTCCGAATTTGCGGGCGCATTTCCCGTGCCAGGCATTACGGATCGCGCGGCCGTTTCGGCGTAGTAAAAACGATCGCTTTCGCGGCGATTTTAACGTCGGTTTCAGGTTGCATTAACATTGGCCGCAAACGCTGCGAATGCAATGGAAATGTTTCCTCTTACGCGTTGTCGTGGGCTCGTTTCGCGCCCAGAATCTCGATGTAGTGACTAGTCATCGAGGAGGCGCGCGATGTCTTTTTCCGTTCGGTCGATTCTGACTGCGTTCGTTGTAGGAGGGGTGCTGGTGGCCGCAATGGCCGCGTGCGGCGGAGGCGACGACACCGCCACGACCACAGCTAAACCTGTCGCAACACAGACGTCAGGGGGCGGCTCGACGGCCGCGCCGACTCAGGCCGGTAGCACGTCGGCCGCAACGGCCCCCGCTTCGACGGCGAATGGCTCCGGCGCCGGCGCGGATGACGTTTGCAGCCTCATTTCGCAAGATCAGATCGCCAGCATAACGACCAACACCGTCTCCGCAGGGCGCAAAGGCGCGGCCAACAAATCCTGCGACTGGGATGGAATGACACCAGGGTTTTCCCTCGCCGTGGAGATCGACACTTCGAGCACGGCGGCTGAGATCTACGCGGCGAGCAGTAACGACGCGGGCGTAGTTGCTGTCGACGGTATCGGCGATAAGGCACAGTGGAACTCGTCCCTGCTGGTGCTGGAAGTTCTCAAAGGGGGCAACGACATCACGATTCAATTGGTCGATATCCAGGGCACGTCCGGAACGGAGGACAACGCAAAAGCCGTGGCGAACATCATCGTTCCTAAGATCTAAAGACGGTAGCGTCGGGTTCCGTCAAGCGCACACCCGAACGCGAAATAGCGCCTCTACTCTGGCATGGGCGGCTAATTCGTCGTACCTTAGGCAGCAATTATGAGCGGCAGGTTAAGTCGCTCACGATTGCTGTTCTGAGGAGGGCGGATTGAAGCTCGCACTAATCGCGATCACTACGGCACTGGCCGTCGTACTACTGTCGGCGTGCGGCGGCGGTGACGAGAAGCCCAGTACGACGGCTGCCGTCACGCAGAAGCCCGCGTCCACTAACGGAGCAACAAGCGCCGCGCAGTCTACCGGCGTGCCCGACGAAACGGAGGAGCCGGTAGAGACGACCATCGATAACGGGGGCTCGGACGACTTTCTAGATGCCTGCACCCTGCTCTCAGAGGACGAGGTGACGGCTGCGATCGGCTTTGCCGGCGAGGGTTCGGTGACGAACGATTCGGATCCGCCGTCGTCGGCGTGCCTCTGGATGACCTCCGACACGTCGCAAATCGAGATCGTCGTCAACGAAGGCGATTTGTACGGGGCGTTTACCGGCGACAAGGTTGATGGCATCGGCGACGATGCGAAGTGGATCGAATCGGTTGTCCTGCTTGAGGTGCTCAGCCATGACTACGACCTATCAATCAGCGTGTTCAAGCCGTTCATGTAACTCGACGATCAGAAGACGGCTTCGGAAACGATCGCAAATCAGGCACTCGCGCGGCTGCCCTAAGGGATGAGAGGAGACAACATGAGACGCCTACTAATATCGATGGGGTTTGTACTGGCTGCGCTACTGGTCGCAGCGTGTGGCGGTGACGACGACAATGCCACTAAGACAGCGGCGCCAACGTCCACGCAGGGATCGGGCGCTTCGGTGACCACCAACGGTGGCAGTTCGGCGACCGCAACGACAGCAGCGGACGAGACCATCGCGCCGACGGAGAATAGCGGTGGCGGCGAGACGAACAATGGGCTGGCCGCGTGCAGTCTGCTCACGGACGCTCGCGTGGCCGAGGTGATGGGCCGCGATGTGATGGCCGGCGTGGAGACGCCTGACGGTAGCGATTGCACCTGGGATGGCGAAACGGACGTTGGGCTATCGGTGGTCCTCGACGTAAAGACGGGTTCGCACCAGGACATGCAGGACTACTTTGATTTGCCGATTGGCAGCGTCGCGCCGGTCGATGGCATCGGGGATGCGTCCCACTGGACCGAAGGCTTGAAGGTGCTGGAAGTGCTGAAGGGCAACTACGAGTTCACGCTCCAGATCATCGACATCCTAGGCTCTGGCGATTCGGACGGGCTGGCCGAGGCGAAGGCGCTGGCTACGGACGTCACGGCGAAGCTGCCGTAGCCTACGTCTGAACCAATAGCGCTGCTTGTCGCCCGTTCGGGCTTGCTGTTATAATTCGGCTTTGCCCGCTGGGTGGCCAGAGCTGGCCGTTGCCCGGGGCCTATTCTTGTTCCAAAGAGGTATTTCTTGCGAGATTACGAGCTTGTTGTAGTGCTAGCCCCTTCCGTGGGGGATGAGGGCTTTCCTGTGACAATCGAGCGCATCAACGGCGTTATCCAGACCAATGGCGGCGAGATCAAGAACGTCGACGCCTGGGGCCGACGCCGCCTTGCTTACCCGATTCGTCGCAACCTGGACGGCTACTACGCCGTAACCCAGTTCACCGCTGAGCCCACGGCCATCCGGCCGCTTGAGGCCAACCTCGATCTCGCTGAGGACGTGCTGCGCCACCTCGTGATCAAGGTCGAGTACGTTAAGCCGTACGAAAAGAAGAAGAAGAAGGACAAGCCGGGAGCACCGGCGGTGGCATCCGCACCGAGCGAAGCATCCGCACCGGTCGCACCGGCCGCCGCAGCACCTGTTGCAGTCGCCGAGCCGGAAGCGCCCGAGGCAGCCGTAGACGACGAAGCACCGGCCGAAGGAGCTTAAGCAGAGCAAATGGCCGGTCTGAACAAAGTGATGGTCATCGGCAACCTTGGCGCCGATCCTGAGATGCGCTACACGGCCGACGGCAAAGCGCTGACCAGCTTTCGCGTAGCTTCCAGCCGCAACTACAGCGGCCCGGACGGCGAGCGCCGCGAAGAGACCGAATGGTTTAGCGTCGTCACCTGGCAGAAACTGGCGGAGCAATGCTCCCAGTTCCTCCAGAAGGGGCGGCGCGTTTACGTAGAGGGGCGCCTGCAGACCCGATCGTGGGATGGGCAGGACGGCCAGCGAAAGTACCGAACAGAAGTCATAGCGGAGAAAGTGTTGTTCCTTGACCGGGCCGGCCCGATGCCCTTTGGCGATGAACACGAAGGTTCCGCACCAATGCCAGAGGTAGAGCCGGAAGACATTCCGTTTGAGTAGGACACATCATGGACACTGAACCGCGAGCACCCCAATCATTTGGAGATCGCCCACGTCCGATGGGCGATGACCGCCCGCCACGCCGTGACGACGACCGCGGCCCCGGCCGCGGCGGCCCACCCCCAGGCGCCGATGGCGAACGCCCCCGGCGTGGTGGCCGCCGCCGCCGCGTGTGCATTATGTGCGCTGACCACATTAAGGTTGTGGACTACAAGAATGTTTCGTTCCTGAGGCGGTTCATCTCTGACCGGGCCCGGATCGAGACTCGCCGCAAGAGCAGCGCCTGCGCCAAGCACCAGCGGGCCCTAGCCCAGGCGATCAAGCGCGCCCGCCACCTGGCCCTGCTTCCGTACACGGCGGAGCATATCCGGGTGAGCCAGGGACGGTAACGCCGTCGTATCTCTTGTAGTTAACCAACCAGAAGGCTACTGATGACTCGGAGACGGATTCCAACACCCTCGTGGGAACGCGACCACCGCGGCTTCGGCGAAAACCTTAGCGGCAGCCGCGGCCAGTTGGCTGCGCTCGGTATAATCGTAGTCCTGATCATCGCTGCCCTTGGTGTTGGCGGCTTCGCTCTTTTCGATAAGTACTACCTGACGCCACACCAGCTTCCGGGCTCGACTGCTCTAGGCGTTGGCGACACGAAGTACAGTGTTCGAGAGTTCACCAATCGTACGAAGATGTTCGCGGCGCAGCTCAGCGGGACGACGAACGCCCAGATCATCATCCCGGCGATGGACCAACAGCTGCAGCGCGAGGCGATTGAGTTGCAGTTCGCCGGCGAGAAAAACGTCACCGCCAGCGAAGACGACATCCGCAAGGAGATCGCGACGACCATTGGCATCACAGCGGACGACCCGAACTTCGACACTCGCTTCCAGGAAGAGCTGAAGAACGACGGCCTGACGGAGCAGCAGTACCGCAACATGGCCACGGCCAGCGTCCTGTCGGCAAACCTGCAGGCCGCCTTTATCGCCGCCCTGGCGCCAACTTACGACTCGATTCACTACCGACAGATCGTCGTCGCGGACCAGGCGACTGCGGACAACCTGAAGTTGCAGATCGATGGGGGTGCAGACTTCGCCGCTCTGGCCACCGCCAACTCCAACGACACAGCGACGAAGACTCTCGGCGGCGACACGGGTTGGACGCCGCGTGGTTACCTCACCTCAACGCTGGAGAACCTGCTGTTCAGCCTCGATACGAACCAGGTGATTACGTCGCCGGGCACGTCCAGCGTCACGATCTACCAGATGCTGGAGAAAGACCCTGCGCACGCCGTGGACGACACCAAGAAGACGAAGCTAGGCCAGAACGATTTCCAAAAATGGGCGTCCGACAAGCTGGCTGCCGTCACGGTGGACGACCAGATGAGCCTGCAGACCGGCAACGCTGACAAGATCAACTACGTCTTCGACCACGCAGCACTGACCGCGCAATAGCAGGCGGCATGGGCTCGCCCGACCGCATCCGCGTCGTCCTTCTGGGCCTCGGCACCGTTGGTACCGGCGTAGCCCGCGCCCTCATTGAGCGCTCCGACACCTATGCCCGCCGCGTCGGCGTCCCAATCGAGCTGCTGAAGGTGCTGGTCGCCAACGCCGACAAGAAGCGCGACGTCAAACTGCCGAACGGCATGATCACTGATAACGCAGACGAAGCGCTGAGCACCGACTGCGACATCGTGATCGAAGTGATTGGCGCTGAAGAGCCAGCGTACACCTACATCAAGCGCGCGATCGACGCCAAGCGCTACGTCGTCACCGGCAACAAAGAGGTGATGGCGAAGCACGGCGCGCAACTGCTTTCAGCGGCGACGAAGGCCGGCGTCGACATCTTGTACGAAGCTAGCGTTGGCGGCGGCATCCCGATTGTCTCGCCGCTCAAGCGCGACCTCTCGGCCAACGACATCACGAGCTTGCGCGCAATCATCAACGGCACGACCAATTACATCCTCACCCGAATGAGCCGCGATGGCACGGACTTCGCGGAGGCGCTCAAGGGCGCGCAAGACCTGGGCTACGCCGAGGCCGACCCGACCAACGACATCGAAGCCCACGACCCCGTCTACAAGCTCGCGATTCTCGGTAGCCTGGCGTTCCACACGACGGTGCGCCCCGAGGACGTCTACCGCGAGGGCATTACCAAGCTCACCCCGCGCGACTTTCGTTACGCCGACGAGCTCGGCTATCGGATCAAGCTTCTCGCCATCGCACGGAAAGACGCCAACGGATTGAGCACACGCGTACACCCAACGCTGATCGCCAAGGACCAGCTGCTGGCCAACGTGGACGGTGTGCTGAATGCTGTGCAGGTCGAGGGCGACCTCACCGGCCGCGTGCTCTTCCAGGGCGCGGGCGCAGGCTCGCTCCCGACGACGTCGGCCGTCATGGCTGACGTCCTCGATGCCGCGCGCTCGATTGTGCTGGGCGGAAAGCCTTCGCCGTGGCGGTATACTGCCGACATGGCCGTCGTCCCCATCTCCGGCCTCATCAGCCGGCACTACCTCCGTCTCGAAGTCGCCGACCAGCCGGGCGTTCTCGCCGTCATCGCGCGCTCGTTTGGCGACCACGGTGTCAGCATCGCCTCCGTCATCCAGAAAGAGACGGGCGAATCGCAGACGGCGGAGCTCGTAATCATGACGCACGAATCGCGCGAGTCCGACTTCCAGGCGAGCATCGACCAGATCGCTAAGGTGCCAGAGGTTACGCAGGTGGGCAGCGTCATCCGGGTGGAGGACTAGCGGTGGTCACTGGATCGCGCGGCAAGTCCGGCTCTGGCGGCGAAAGCCCGTCCGACTGGCTCGAGAACGAGCTGCGCGAGACAAAGGGCCGCCTGCACAAGGTCGAGGCTGAGCTGGCGCAGGCACTCAAGCAGACGTATGGCCTCGAAGGCGAGATGCGGAAGCTTCTCGAGACGATGTCTTCCGCTGGTTCGATTGAAGCAGGCGTTGTCGGCGTCCGCGAAGAGGTCCGCCAGATGCGTGAGCTCGTCAGCCGCTTGCAGGACCGCCAGGCCGTGATGAACTCGCGGCTGGACCAGGTGCTGACGCAGCGAACGACGGAGGCCGGCCGTGACCGCAACGAGATCGCCGCCGCCGTCAAGCAGATCGAAGTGATCGAGCGCGTCGTCGAGCAGAGCGACGCCCGCGGCAAGGCGATCGAAGAAGCGCTCCGCCGGCTGGACGAAGAAGTTGCCGGGATGCGCCTGGCCAACGCTGCGATCGATCGCTCGTTGGAAGACATGACAGCGCGTGCCGGCCGCACGCACGAAACGACCATGCGCATCGACCAGGAGCAGGCCCGCGCCGCCGGTGCGCTCGCCCGCGTCGAAAAGTTCGACGAGGGAATGAGCGAGCGCGTGAACGCCTACGTCGACCAGCTACGCCGCGCTTTCGAGCGCCTGGACAAGTTGGAGACGCTGGCCACGTTCGCGGACGAAACGCGGGAGAGCCTGCAGCGCGTCGCCGTCGAGCGTGAGCAGCTCGCCGCAAAGATCGCCGGCGTCGATCACATCGCCAGCCAGCTCGTAGAGGACACGTCCGATTTCACGCAGTTGCTCGCCAAGATAGACCAGCGTGTGCAAAACCAGACGGCGGAGATCATGGCCCAGGCCGGCCTTCTCGCGGATCTCACGGAGCGGACGAACGCCGCGACGAAGAAGATGTACAAGATGCTGCTGGGGCAGCGAAAGCGCCGCTCTGAGGCGCTGAACCAGGAGATCAAGGAGCTGACCGCCGGTGAGATTCACGCCAGCGATTAGCCCCGCGCCGGCATTGGCTAAGCAATGAGTTCCACCGAGACCCGCCCGCAGAGCGGCGTCCTCAACCGCTACCGCGACCGCCTGCCGATCACGGACAAGACGCCGATCATCACGCTCGGCGAGGGCAGCACACCACTCGTGAAGTCACGCCGGTTGGTAGAACGCGTCGGGTGCGATGAGCTGTACTTCAAGCTCGAGATGTGCAATCCGACCGGTTCGTTCAAGGACCGCGGTATGGTCGTCGCTGTCGCGAAGGCGGCTGAGTCGGGCGCCGAGAAAGTGCTCTGCGCATCGACGGGCAACACCAGCGCCTCGGCCGCCGCTTACGCCGTACACCTTGGCCTCGAGGCGTACGTGCTGGTGCCGCACGGGAACATCGCGCACGGCAAGATGGCGCAGGCGATCGCCCACGGTGCGAAGGTCATCGCTGTGCGCGGCAACTTCGACGTAGCGCTGCAAGTCGCGCGCCAGATCAGCGAGACGCATCCGGTGGCGCTGGTCAACTCCGTCAACCCGCACCGCATCGAGGGGCAGAAGACCGCCGCCTTCGAGATCATCGATGAGCTTGGCGATGCGCCAGACGCAGTCTTCATCCCGGTGGGCAACGCAGGTAACATCACGGCGTACTGGCGCGGCTTCGTGGAGTACTACCAGGCCGAGATCGCCACGCACAAGCCGCGCATGATGGGCTGGCAGGCGGCTGGCGCCGCCCCGATCGTGCTGGGCCATCCCGTCGACGACCCGCAGACGGTCGCGTCCGCCATTCGCATCGGCAACCCCGCAAGCTGGCGTTTCGCCGAAGCCGCGCGCGATGAGTCGGGCGGCGGCATCAACTCTGTCACCGACGACGAGATCCTCGCTGCGTACCGATTACTCGCGCAAGAAGAAGGCATCTTCTGCGAGCCGGCGTCCGCGGCGTCGCTGGCTGGGCTGTTGAAGCACGGCAACACGAACAGCGTGCGCGATCAGCGCATCGTTTGCATCATTACCGGACACGGCCTCAAAGACCCGGACACGGCGATGAAGATCGAAGCGCAGACGTTTGAGGTGGACGCTGACGCAGACGCCGTTGAAGCCGCGATGGGGCTGAGCTAGACGACCGGCGCGGCGAGCAGCTCGGTGATCTTCTTCAGGAGCTGTGACGGATCGAACGGCTTGGGCAGGACGCCAACTCTCGGCATCGCTTCCAGCTGATTGGCCTGTCGCATAACCTCGTCGGCATCCGAAGAGCAAACCAGGATGGGGATCTTCGCGGTGGCCGCGTCCAGGCGTAGCGTTTGGAGAAGCGCCCAACCGGTGTCGCGCGACTCGAGCCAGGTGTCGATCATGATCATGTCCGGCTGCTCGCGGACGATGACGTCGTGGGCGGCGGTGCCGCCGGGGCAGAGCAGGGCGTCGTAACCCTGAGTCTCCAGGATCTGCGCGACGAGCCTCAGGAAAACGGCGTCGTGGTTTACGACTGCAATACGGATTGGTGTCGCCATGTCTTAACTCCTCAAGACAAAGGCGGCACCCGTATCTCGCTACAAGGCGAATGGGGCCTCTGCCAGCTATTACGTCTTCACCCTACAACGCATACGTTGTTTCGGTATGAGCTTTCGTCATCGCCCGCCGGGTAATTGAGTGCCAAAGCGCTTTTTCGCCAAACAAACTGTCGCTGTCTGCTACAATTACCTTTCGTAAGCGCGCCGCCCCACGACCGCTTACGCCACTCACATGCAAACCACCGCCGACATCAACCAGGAGCGAATCGAACGCGCTGTCCGCGAGATCATCGAGGCGATCGGTGAGGACCCGGAGCGCGAAGGGCTGGTCGACACGCCCGCACGCATCGGCCGGCTTTACGCCGAGCTGTTCTCCGGTCTCGCGCAGGACCCGCAGGACGTACTGCGCAAAGGCTTCGACGAAGCGCACAAAGAGATGGTGATCCTGAAGGACATCCCGTTCTACTCCCTATGTGAGCACCACTTCCTGCCGTTCCACGGCTCGGCGCACGTTGGGTACGTGCCGGAGGGGCGCATCGTTGGCGTCAGTAAGCTGGCTCGCGTTGTCGATATCCTCGCGCGGCGCCCGCAGTTGCAGGAGCGGCTGACGAGCCAGGTCGCCGACGCGATCATGGACGGCCTGCACCCGGACGGCGTCGCCGTCGTGATCGAGGCAGAGCACCTGTGCATGACGATGCGCGGCGTCCAGAAGCCGGGCGCGCGCATGATTACCAGCGCCATCCGTGGCGGCTTCCGCCGGCGCGGCGTAACCCGCTCCGAGTTCTTGTCGCTCGTTCAAGGTAAGTGATCTCGCTCACAGTAATGAGCCGCCGATTGCCGCAGATTGTGACGTTATGGGCCTAGTCGTCGCGCGCGAAGAGTTGGATGCCCTGGAGCCGGAGTGGCGGGAGATACTGCCGAGCTGCTCTTACGCACCGGTGTTCCTTTCCCCGCTGTGGCTGCGGACCTGGTGGGGTGAGTTCGCCCAGACGGGCGCCGGTCCCGGCGGCGCTGACCGCGAGTTGATGCTGCTGTCCGTGCGTGACGACCAGCGTCTCGTTGGCGTCGTTCCGCTGATGCGTGATGGCGCGCATCTGTCGTTCGCGGGCGACACGGAGGTCTGCGACTACATGGACTTCCCGTGTACGTCGGGCCGCGAGTCAGAAGTACTCTCGGCGCTTTTCCGCTCCCTCGGCGAAGAGCCGTGGGAGGAGCTCAGCCTCTGGGCGATGCGCGAAGACTCGCCCGCGCTGGCGATGTTGCCAGCCGTCACCGCCGACTTCGGCCTGACGTTCTCGAAAGAAGCCGAGGACGTCTGCCCCCAGATCAGCCTTCCTCCTGATATCGAAGAGTACGTGTCGTCACTCGACAAGAAGGACCGCCACGAGCTGCGACGAAAGTTGCGCAAGCTCCCGCAGGCCGGCGAGGTCGAGCTCGAAGTGCTGACGTCGTCCGAAGACGTGCAGCCTGCCATCGACGACTTCCTCTGGATGCTGCGCGAGTCACGCGCGGACAAGGCGGAGTTCATGACGCCGCAGATGGAGTCGTTCTTCCGCAGACTGGTCGTGAACCTGGCTGGCGAGTCGCTGCTCGAGATGATCTTCCTCAAGCTCGGGGGAAAGCGCACGGCGGCCGTCCTCTGCTTCCGCGGCGAGAACGAGACGCTCCTCTACAACAGCGGCTACGACCCGGCGTACTCGGCCTACTCGGTCGGCCTGCTGTCGAAGGCGCTGGCCCTGCAGCGCGCGATCGAGAACGGCCACAAGCGTTTCGATTTCCTGCGCGGCCACGAGCGCTACAAGTACGAACTGGGCGCTAAAGACCTGAATGTATACAAGGCTGTGATCCGACGATGAGCCTCGCGCCGTATGATGGAATGTACGCCCTATGTGCAGAATAGCCGTCGTCTCCGTCCACACCTCCCCGCTGGCGCTGCCCGGCACCCGCGATAGCGGCGGTCTAAACGTCTACGTCCGTGAGCTGAGCCGGGAGATGGCGAAGCGCGGCCACACGATTGATATCTACACCCGGCGCACGGACGCCGCGACGCCGGAGATCACCGTGATCGACGGCACGCGGGTGATCCAGGTGTCAGCCGGGCCGCTGTACGCCGACAAGGCGGAGCAGCGCCGCTACCTGGAGACGTTCCGTAAGGGCGTGATGGACTTTGCTGAGCGAGATGGCGCGGAGTACGACGTCGTGCACTCGCACTACTGGATGTCGGGCTGGGTCGGGCAGACACTGGCCGACTGCTGGCACACGCCGCACGTCACGATGTTCCATACGCTGGCCGAAGCGAAGAACCAGCACCACCTGAGCGAACGCGAGCCGCGCTACCGCATCGCCGGTGAGCGAGTTGTTGCCCGCGGCGCGGACCGCGTGATCTGCGCCTCCGATAGCGAGCGCGAGACGCTGATCGAAGAGTACGGCGTCTCGCCGAGCCGGTTGACCACGATCCCTTGCGGCGTCGACATCGACCGCTTCCGGCCGCTGGACACACGCGAAGCGCGCGCGTCGCTTGGCCTCGACCAGGACGTGCCGGTTCTGCTGTTCATCGGTCGCATCGAGCCGCTAAAGGGCATCGACGTGCTGGTGCGCGCGGCCTCGCAGCTGGACGGCAAGTTCCAGTTGCTGGTCGTCGGCGGCGATGAGAAAGACGCAACCCGCATCCACGAGCTACACACGCTGGCCGAAGAGCTGGGCGTCGAGGGCAAGGTTGTGTTCGGCGACGCCGTCCCGCACAACGAGCTGCCGCGCTACTACAACGCCGCCAGCATCTGCGTCGTCCCGTCGTATTACGAGAGTTTCGGCCTCGTCGCGCTGGAGGCTATGGCCTGCGGCGTGCCGGTGATCGCCTCGCGAGTCGGTGGGCTGAAGGAGACGGTGCAGGACGGCCGCACGGGCTACCTCATCCCCTGGCGCTGCCCGGAGCCGTTCGCGGAGCGCCTGGACCTGCTGCTGACCAACGAGCCGCTGCGCAAGAGCCTCGGCGAGGAGGCGCGCCAGGTGGCGGAGCGCTACCGCTGGCCAGTCATAGCGGAGCAGGTCGAAGACGTGTACCACGAGCTCGTCTCACGCAGCCGGGGCGTCCCGGTTGCCGCGCACGTGGCTTAATGTTTGATGCTGGCAGTCGCGCTTTCGTAGACTAGCCTCGTGACCCACGTAGACAAGAAGAAGAAACACCCCAAGACCGCGATGGTCATCGTCGCGCATCCGGACGACGCCGAGTTCCTCTGCGGAGGAACCGTCGCCAAGCTCGTGCAGAGCGGCTGGGAGGTGACGTATATGCTCACCACCAGCGGCGATATGGGCTCGAAAGATCCGAAGATGACCCGCAAGCGACTCGGCCAGATCCGTGAGCGCGAGCAGACCGCGGCCTGCAACGTCCTCGGGGTGAAAGAGGTCATCTACCTCCGCTATCCTGACGGCTTCGTCGAGGACACGGCGGAGATGCGCGGCCGCATCGTCCGCGAGCTGCGACGCCTGAAGCCGCACACGGTCATCACATGGAACCCGTTCCGATCCACGTTCACTCACCGCGACCATCGCCTCACCGGCCAGGCCGCCGTCGACGCAGTCTTCCCGCTCGCCCGCGATCCGCTCGCCTATCCCGAGCACATCCAGGAGGGGCTGAAGGAGCACCGCGTGATGGAGATGCTGCTGGCCGGCGACAATCCGGACCACTGGATCGACATCCCCGAGGAAGCGTTCAAGACAAAGATAGCTGCGCTGCGCAAGCACAAGAGCCAGATCGGCGAGGCGCCAATCGCGGAGCTGCGCAAACGCCTGCGAGCCCGCATGGCCGACGCTGGCAAGGAGAAGGGCTACGAGATGGCGGAGGGCTTCCGCCGGATGGCCTGGGGCTAGCGTATGGAATCGCTGTCGACTACTTGCGTCTGGATCGCGCTGTTTACGGTCATTGCAGCGGGTGCACTGTACTGGGCGCACGTCCTCGGCTTGCGAGTGGTCATGCGCCAGATGTCGACGGGCGTCGGCAGCAGCGGCCCCGTCGTCGCCACAATCGTTCGCGGCGACACCAACGGTTGGGCTGAGGGCGCTGGTCGCGCCGCCACCGGTGCGTCGTGGGTGGCGCTGGCGCTGCTGATCGTGGCGCTGGTCGCACGCTGGGACGCCGTCGGGCACGCGCCGTGGTCGAATATGTACGAGTTCACCACCGCCTTCGCGACGACTATTCTCGGCTTCTACACCATCTTCGAGCGTATGTACGTGAAGCCGCACGCCGCTCGCTCTGCGCGGGCACTGGGTACGGTGGCGATGCCGGTCGTCGCGATCATGCTGGCGATCGCTCTCCTCTACTTCCCGACAGACGTGCACCCGCTCGTCCCGGCGCTGCAGAACGCGGACCTGCTCGCCATTCATGTCGCCTGCATGATCATCGCCTACTCCGCGCTCAGCGTTTCGTTTGTGGCGGGCGCGCTGTACATGGTGCAGGGCGGCAACCTAAACCGCTTCGCGCGGCTGCCCAAGGCTCGCACGCTGGACGAGATCGCGTACAAGTCAGTGATGATTGGCTTCCCGGTGCTGGCGGCCGGCATCGCGCTCGGCGCGTACTGGGCGAACCACGCCTGGGGCCGCTACTGGGGTTGGGACCCCAAGGAGACGTCGGCGCTGGTCACCTGGCTGATATACGGCGTGTACCTGCACATGCGCGGACTGCGCAAGTGGTCAGGCATGCGCTCCGCAACGGTGCTGGTGGTTGGCTTCGGGGCGGTGATGTTCACGTACTTCGTCGTCAACCTCTGGGTGTCCGGCCTGCACTCTTACGCCGGCGTCTAGCCGCTCCGCACCAAACTTTTACGCGCCTCGCGCCACGAATCCCTTGTCTCCGCCGTCACTCCGGCGGATAATCGCGCCGTTCGCCCCAACGGCAGGACTAGACGCAGAAGGAGACAGAATGAGCACGGCAGACCTACTCAAGAAGCAGATCGGACTCAGTCGCATGGTCTTCGACGGCACGATAGCCGACATCTCGGAGGACCAGTGCGCCAAGATCCCCGGCGGCAACGCGCACTCCATCGGCGCGAGCGTCGCGCACGCGGTGATGTCGGAAGACTTCGTGCTAAACGGCATGGTGCGCGGCGGTCAGCCCCTGATGATGACGACTTTTGCCGGCAAGACAGGTGTCAGCGAGCCGCCGCCCCCGCCTGGCGACGAGGCCGCATCGCTGGCGTGGGCTAACCGCGTGACGGTGGACGTGCCGGCGCTGAAGGACTACGCGAAGGCGGTCTACGCCTCTACGGATGAGTACTTGTCGAGCCTTAGCGACGCTGACCTCGACAAAGAGATCGAGTTCCCACAGCTAGGAAAGCAGTCGCTCGCGAGCATGATCACGCTGTTTGCCATCGTGCACCCGTCGAACCACATCGGCGAAGTGGCGGCGCTGAAAGGCATGGGTGGCGCGAAGGGGTACCCGTTCTAAGCCGCATCGGAAGAAGGAAGAAGAGCGCCCCGCCGGTTGGCGGGGCGCTTTCCGTTGATTGAGGCTCACAGCGGACGCCCGCTACGACGCCGCTATCTTGTCCACTTCGTTCAGCTCTTCCGGCGTTAGCTTCCACTCCGTGGCCTTGGCGTTAGCCTCGAGTTGCTCCGGCTTGGTGGCGCCGGCGATTACGCTGGAGACGAAGTTGTGGCTGGCCAGCCAACCGAACGCCAGGTCGAGCATCGTCTTGCCACGGTCTTTCGCGAACGATTCCAGCTTCTCGATGACGTTGAAGTTGTCGTCGCTCAGCATACGCTCGCCGCGCGAGCCCCACGCCGCCAGCCGCGAGTCTTCGGGCGCTTTCTCGCCGCGCTGGTACTTGCCGGTGAGCAGGCCGCTGGCGAGCGGGAAGTAAGGCAGCACGCCCAGCCCGAACTTTTCGCAGGCGGGCGCAACGTCCTTCTCGATGCCGCGGTTGAGCAGGCTGTACTCGTTCTGCACGGTCACGAAGGTCGCGGTGTGATGGCTACGGGCCGTCCAGTCGTCGTCGGCGATCATCCAGCCGGTTACGTTGGACGAGCCGATGTAGCGCACCTTCCCAGCTCGCACCAGGTCGTCCAGTGCGCGCAGCGTCTCTTCGATTGGTGTGAAGGGGTCGCGGAAGTGGTACTGGTAGAGGTCGATCCAGTCCGTCTTCAACCGGCGCAGGCTGCCCTCGCAGGCGTCAATCACGTGCCGGCGTGAGCCACCCTTGTCGTTCGGTGATCCCCCAACCGGCCCGCCGAACTTCGTCGCGACGACGACGTCCTTGCGTCGCGGGCCAAGCGCCTCACCCAGAAACTCCTCTGACTTCGTTGCGCCGTAGATGTCGGCCGTATCGAACAGCGTGATGCCCAGCGAGATCGCCTTGTCGACTACGACCTGCGTTTGGTCCTTGTCGATGCGCATACCGAAGTTGTTGCAGCCGAGTCCGGTTACGGACACCTGCATGCCGGACTTGCCGAGTCGTCTGTATTCCATTCGAGCTACTCCCCCTGCTTGATGCTGTGATTGCTGTTTGATCGCTGGGCCACCCACGCCTCAAGCGCCCAGCGGGTCGTATCGTACGCCAGGTCCTCCCACGGGATGTCTGCGGCGTCGAACCAGCGCGCCTCCAGCGCCTCGCGGCCTGGCTCAGGCTCGACTCCGGGCTCGACGGTGCCGTGGTAGACGATCGAGACGATGCCCGGCCCCGGGTGCGGGCCGGGGCGCGAGTACAGCCCGACCAGCCCAACCACGGATACCATAATGCCGACTTCTTCTATCGCCTCTCGCGCGGCGCAGTCCTCAGTCGTCTCATCGATCTCCATGAAGCCTCCGGGGTACGTCCAGAAGCCGTGCCGGGGCTCGATCGCCCGGCGAAGCAACAGCACTCGGCCATCGCGCTCCGGGATCACGCCAACGACGACCTTCGGGTTCACGTAGAGGATGTGGCCGCGGTCGCAGATCAGGCGCGGGCGGTCCTCCGTCTCGATCAGGCGCACGATGAGCGGGGCGCCACAGCGCGGGCAGTACTGCAGCTCATCCGGGCCGGCGTAGGCCAGCGCCTCGTCCGCCTCCGTGGCTCCAATGTCTTCGTCAGGCACGAGGCTGATTGTAGCGTTGCGCGCGCTCGCGTAGAATCTGGCCCACGCGAGGCAGCGTACTCGCTACGAAGGAGGCAGCCCCATGGCAGAGCTCAAGATTGGCGATCAGGCGCCCGACTTTACCCTTCCCGATGAGACCGGCAAGCCCGTCTCCCTCAAAGACTACCGAGGCAAGCGGGTGATCATCTTCTTCTACCCCAAGGACAACACGCCCGGCTGCACGGCGCAGGCCTGCGGCTTCCGCGACGAGTTTTCCGTCATCTCGGACAAGAACGCGGTTGTGTTGGGCGTGAGCGGGCAGGGGGCGAAGAGCCACCAGTCGTTCAAGGAGAAGAACTCGCTGCCCTTCCCCCTGCTCTCGGACGAGGACCACGAGATGTCGAAAAGCTACGGCGTCTGGGGCTCAGTGCCGCTGATCGGCTTCATGAACCAGAAGCGGGGCCACTACGTGATCGGGCCGGACGGCAAGATCGAGGACATCCAGGTCGGCGTCGGCCCGAAGGACAGCGTCTTGCGCGCGATGGGGAAGCTGTAGCCCCAAAACGACTCATGGGAGTGCGCTACGTCACAACACCGGAGCCTAGCGCCCGCTAGAATTGCCCCAGCTTAACCAATCAAGGAGGCCCCGCCCGATGACCGACACAAAGACCGCCCCGACCAGAGAGACTTTCCGCAAGCAACTGGAAGATACGCAAGCCGGCTTTCACCAGCTGCTCGGCTCGCTGTCTGAGGACGACTTCAAGAAGAAGAGCGGCAACCAGTCCTGGTCGAACGGCCAGTTGCTCTGGCACACGGCCTGGGGTCTCGAGTTCGTGCCGCAGGGCGTGGACCGCGCGCGCAAGGCCAAGAACCTTAACCTGCCGCGCCCGATCTTCAACGTACTCAACCCCTGGATCACGCGGTTCGGGTCGCGTGGCATCACGATCGACTCCGTCGGCAAGAAGTACGACGAGGCGAACGCGAAGGCGCTGGAGCTGCTGGCGACGGTGAAGGACGACGAGTGGGAGAAGGGCGTGAAGATCACCGGCAACTTCCAAACGATCGAGTACTTCTTCAGCGTGCCGGCCAACCACTTCGCCGAGCACAAGACGGACGTACTGAAGAGCCTGGGTCGCGCCTAGCCGCGCGGCTCAGTCGTCGGGTCCCCTTCGATCCAGGCCTCGCCGCCTTCGAAGACTTCCTTCTTCCAGATCGGCGCGCGTTCTTTGAGCGCATCGACGTAGGCATGGCAGGCGTCGAACGCTTCCTTGCGGTGGCCTGACGACACGGCAACGAGCAGTGACGTCTCGCCGATCTCCAGCCGCCCCGTCCGGTGCTGGCAGGCGATCTCGGCGACTTGCCAGATGCCCTTGATCTCCGCTGCGATCTCACGCATCACGCTCGGCGCCATCTCCGGATACGCGTCGTACTCGAGGTACAGCACGCGCCGCCCGAGGTTTGTGTTGCGAACGATGCCATAGAACAGCGTTACGGCGCCGGCGTCGTCTCGCTTGACGGCGTCCATCACGCGCTGCGAGTCCAGCGGCTCCGTCGTCACCTCGAACAGGTCGCTACCGCCGCTTACCGGCGGGATTAGCGCTAGCTCATCGCCATCGGCCAGTGGCGTCTCGGCGATGATGTAGTCCTGGTTGCGAGCAAACCTAACGCTCGACTCAAACCGCGCGATGTCGGGAAAGCGCCGGGCCAGCAACGCATAAGCATCGCCGGCGGTCAGACCCTCGCCGATATCGAGCGTGGTCTCCCGCGTACCGGCAAGCTCGGCCAGGCGGGCGAAGAGGCGGACGGTAATTGTTGGCACGGTGGGTACAGTTTAGCGCGGACGTTGTGCTGGAGGCGGTGTAGGGGCGCTGCGTCCATTTTCGCCGGATGCCCTCGCCGCTGTGTAACGGCGGCTGAGCCGGAACGCCATCCCGAGTCGGCTTGAGGCTGCGCCCCACTGCGTCAGGCATACCGCGGGACTCGCCGCTTTCCAGAATCAGCCTCTCGCGCTAGGATTGCCCTTACCCCCGAGGAGGAGGCGTCTCATGCAGCTACCAAAGCAAGGCAAGTCCCGCGAAGAACTGCGCGATGAGATCGAGCAGGCGCTAGGCCGCGATGCGGACTGGCGCGGCGGCAAGATCTGGAGCCTGGTGTACTTCGCAGGGGACGACGTCTCCGAGGTGATGCGGGACGCCTACAGCGCCGCGATCTACACCAATGGCCTCGGGCCGGGCGCGTTCAAGAGCCTCCGCAAGTTCGAGTCGGAAGTGATCGCGATGACCGCCGGCCTGCTCGACGAAGTGACCGCATGCGGCAACATGACCAGCGGCGGCACTGAGAGCATCCTGATGGCCGTGAAGACGGCGCGCGACTACGCGAAGGCAGAACGAGGCATCACGGAGCCGGAGATGGTGCTCCCGATCACCGCGCACCCTGCGTTCGACAAGTCGGCGCAGTATCTCGGCGTGAAGGCAGTGCACGCGCGGATTCGCGAAGACTTCCGCGTCGACGTCGATGCGATGCATGAGTTGATCACGCCGAACACGGCGCTCCTCGTCGGGTCCGCGCCGAACTACCCGTTCGGTACGATCGATGACATTCCGAGGATCGGGGCAATGGCGCTGGAGCGCGGTATACCGTGTCACGTCGACGCTTGTCTTGGCGGTTTCCTGCTGCCCTTCGTCGAGCGCCTGGGCTACAACGTGCCGCTGTGGGACTTCCGAGTGCCCGGCGTCTCATCGATCTCGGCTGACCTCCACAAGTACGGATTCGCGGCCCGCGGCGCCTCGACGATCATGTACCGCGACAACGCGTACCGCCGGCACCAGTTCTTCACGCAGACGGACTGGCCTGGCGGCCTCTACGGCTCGCCGACGATGACCGGCTCGCGGCCGGGCGGCGCGGTGGCGGCAGCCTGGGCAGTGATGACGTACCTGGGCCAGGAGGGCTACATGCACCTCGCGAAGGTGATCATGGACACGACTCGCGCGCTGATGGACGGCATCAACGCCATCGACGGCGTGCACGTGGTGGGCCAGCCCGACATGAGCGTGTTCGCGATTGGCTCCGACACGATCGACATCCACACCGTAGGTGACGCACTGGAGACGTTCGGCTGGCACCCTGACCGCCAGCAGAAGCCGCCCGCATTGCATTTCATGGTGACGCCCGCGCACAAGCACATCGTGGAGCCGTTCCTCGCGGACCTGCGCGAGTCCGTGCGCAAAGTCGTCGACGGCGAGCAGGCGCCCGGCCGTGGCGCAGCGGTCTACGGCGCGCTCGACAAGATGGTGGAGCGCGGCCCGATCCGCGACGCCGTCATCGGCACGCTCGAGAAGATCACGCAGGTCGAAGACAGGCGCGTGTGAGCATCCTGCGTCGCGCGTCGACGTTCGCGCTGGACATCGCGTTCCCGCCGCGCTGCCTCGGTTGCGGCGACAGCGGCGTGTTCATCTGCGAAGACTGTTTCGCCGAAGCGCCGCACGCCTTGCCAGCAAACCGGTGCCTGAAATGCTGGAATTCAAACAGTGCTCTTCGGTGTGCAAGCTGCGCACGGTTTGACCTGCGGATCACGGCGTTGCGCTCTGCGTTCTCCTACGAAGGGATCGCCCTCGACACCGTCCACGCATTCAAGTTCGACAGCGTCTCAGCACTGGCGCCCGCGATGGCCGAGCCGATGGTGGACGTCCTCAATCGCTGGTCGCCGCCGGTCGATGTGGTCGTGCCGGTGCCGCTCGCCTGGGGACGGCGGCGGTCTCGCGGCTACAACCAGGCAGAGCTGCTGGCCCGGGAGGTTTGCCGGGCCACTGGCCTCCGATTGGACGCCGGGGTGCTGCGCAGGGCCCGTCAGACCGCTCCCCAGTCCCTGCAGCCCTCCGAGGAGGCCAGGAGACGTAACGTGGCCTCCGCCTTCGCTCCGGGACGGCATGCCGTGTCTGGGGCTGTTTTGTTGATAGACGATGTGGCCACTACGGGCGCAACGCTCGATGCCTGTGCCGGCGTCCTTCTTGCTAGAGGGGCGGACGCTGTCTACGCCCTGACCTTTGCGCGGGAGGACTGAGACGCGTCCGTAACATCCTTCCAGAATGAGGTTAGAATTAAAGGGCAGCGAGGACTAGACTCGACTGCAGGCACAAATGGACATCATCTTTCGCGGCCAACACGTCACGCTCACGGACGAATTCCGAACCCAGGCCGAGACGCATCTCCAAAAGCTAGAGCGTCATCTCAAGACAGCGGACCACGCCATCGTCGATGTGCGGCGCGAGGCCAAGGGCGACGACGGCCGCTACGTCGTGCAGGTGACGATCAGCGCCAACGGCACCTTCCTCCGCGCCGAAGAGCGCAACAAGCAACTCCTCACCGCCATCGAGTCCGCGAGCGCTGTGCTGGACCGCCAGGCGAAGCGTTACAAAGAACGCAAGCTCATGCGCAGTGGACGCCGAGTCGCCAAGGAAGAACGCATCCCCAACAACAGTAAGTCGGACGAGTCAATAGAGCCGCGACTGCCGGACGACGCCGAGATCATCGAAGGCCGCGTCGTGCGGATGAAGCGCTTCCCGCTGAAGCCGATGGGCGAGGCGGAGGCGATTGATCAGATGGAGTTGCTCGGCCACGACTTCTTCCTCTTCCGTGATGCAGACCGCGACGAAGTGGCGCTGCTCTATCGCCGCGAAGACGGCGACTACGGAATGATCCTTCAGGAAAACGCATGATCATCACGGTCACGCTCAACCCGGCGATCGACCAGACGTTGGTCGTGCCAAAGTTCGTCGCGGGTGACACGATCCGCGTGAAGTCCAGCCGGTTCGATCCGGGCGGCAAGGGCATCAACGTCTCGCGCGTCGTCAGCGAACTCGGCGGTGAGAGCATCGCGATGGGCTTCGCGCCCGGCGGTCTCGGCCGCTACATCGAGCAGACGCTGGAGAGCCAGGGCATCGACACGGACTTCGTGCACACGCGCGGGGAGACGCGCACCAACATCACGCTTCTCGACGAATCACGCCACATCCACACGATCCTCAGCGACCCGGGTCCGGTCATCAACAAGGACTCGATCGTCTCTTTACGCAAGCGCATCAAGCGACGTTTGCGGCCGGGCGACTGGCTCGTACTGGCCGGCAGCATCCCGCCGCCGCTGACAGGCGAGATCTACGCCGACCTGATCCGCGAAGCTGCTGACATCGGCGCGCACTCTGTGCTCGATGCGGATGGTGTCGCTATGAAAACGGGAGCGCTGGCACACGCTCCCCGTCGCAAACTATTCCGCTGTCACAGAACACACGAATGGCATTCTCGGTGACCCGAGGCAATCGAGCTCCGAAAGCAGTGAAGCCACCCGAGGTCTCCCTGGGGTGGCTCCGCTCCGCCTGTCGGCGCGCGTACC
>JBDTOK010000018.1:0-21957 GCA_039933275.1 Chloroflexota bacterium
ACTCCTTGAACTCGGGGTTCTCCCACCACCAGCGGCCGGCGCGGATGTCCTCGCCTGGCTTGATGCCCCGTGTGCAGGGCGCGCAGCCGATGCTGGGGAAGCCCCTGTCGTGGAGCTTGTTGTAGGGAATCTTGTTCTCTTTGATGTAGGCCCAGACGTCGTCGTTGGACCATTCGATGATCGGGTTCACCTTAACCATGCCGTTTCCCTCGTCCCACTCGATGGCGGGGGTGTCGGTGCGGGTAACGGACTGGTCGCGGCGGAGGCCGGTCATCCAGGCGCTGGCGTCGGAGAGTGCGCGCTTCAGGGGCTGCACCTTGCGGATGGCGCAGCATTCCTTGCGCAGCTCAACGCTATCTCGGAAGGAGAAGAAGCCTTTTTCGCGGGTGAGCGCTTCGACCTTGCTCGCCTCCGGGAACATCACTTCGATCGCGATGTCGGGGTACTTGAAGCGCGTGGCCTCCATCACCTCGTACGTCTCGTCGTTGAGACGGCCGGTGTCCAGCGTGAACACGCGGATGTTCGGGGAGATGCGAGCGATGATGTCCATCATCACGACGTCTTCCGCCCCGAAGCTGTTCGCGAACTTGATCTCGCGTCCGAACGCTTCGCCGGCCCAGCGCACAATCTCTTCGGCTGACTTGCCGCCGAGTTCTGCGTTCAGCCGGTCGACGTCCGCCGCGCTGTACTTAACTAGCTCTTGCATTGCCTGTTCTTCCTCCCGATTTTGATTACGTTGTTAGTGGCCGATTCGGCCGTTATACAGAACACTCGCCTTCGCCGCGGATTACCTGGAAGAGCTCTTCCTTGCCCCAGTCCATGTACATCTGGATGTCCTGGTGCACGGGGCCGACTTCCTTGAACTCGTCCAGCAGCGGGTCGAACGTCTTGGCTCCGACGCGGTCGACGAAAGCGACGAACTCTTCGCCCTGGTCACGGTTGGCGACGTAGTGGTCGATGATCTTTTTGATGGCCTGTGGTACGCGCCTCGAAGGCACACGCGCGACTCGCACGCCGAACTTGCCGCCGCCGTGCTGGTCGTAGTTGCCGCCGCCAAGCGAGATGTCGAAGCAGGGGATGGTGGCGCCGTTGGCGGTGAACGATGAGCCCTGCAGACCGATCGCGGCGAGGTGGTGCTGGCCGCAACCGTTGGGGCAACCGCTTGCCTTCACGTAGATGCGCTGGACGGCCGCGTCGTCGTCGTAGCCCCAGGCGAGGGACTCTTCGCGGATCGCGTAGCCGACGCCCTGCGATGAGGTGATACCCATCTTGCAGGAGTCGGTGCCCGGGCAGGCGACGACGTCTGCCAGCAGGCCCGCGTCCGGGTCGCCGAGGCCGATCTTCTTGAGTTCGGAGTGGAGTAGCGGCAACGAGGCCTCATGCACCCAGCGAAGGACCAGGTTCTGGGCCTGCTGCGTACGGGCGTTGCCGCCGGAGAAGCGCTTCATGACTTCGCCGAGGCTGCGGAACTGCTCGGGGCTGAGGTTACCCATCGGGACGGTGATGGTGACTGCGGTGTAGCCGGGCTGGCGCTGCTTGATGACGTTGGTCTTTACCCAGCGGTTGAAGTCGGCGTCTGGCTGCTTGCCGTTCGGCGCTTCGCCGGGGGTCGGGCCTTCCGGCGCGATCTGCATCAGCGTAGGCATGTCCAGCGGCTCGTAGGCCCACGGCTCGGCGAGCTCTTCTTCGACCTGGCGACGGAACTCTTCGATCCCCAGCTTCTGGACGAGGAACTTCACGCGGGCTTTGTTCATGTTCTTGCGCAGGAAGTTTGGCAGGCCGCCTTCCTTGTCGAACACTTTGAGGGCGGCTTCGGCGACGCGAATGTAGCGTCCGTCGTCAGCGGAAACGAAGTCGTAGAGGGTGGACGCCGGACGCGGGAACGTTGACGTGCCGCCACCAACCACCATCTTGAAACCGCGCACCTGCTTGCCGTTCTCTTCCTTCGTGACGGCGATGAAGCCCATGTCGTGGAAGAGGCTGCCGGCGCAGTCCGTGGGGCCGCAGGAGAACGACGTCTTCCACTTACGCGGCATGTTCTGGCAGATCGGGTTGCGCAGCATGTTGCGGCCGTAAGCGGCGAGGTAAGGCGTGATGTCGAAGAGCTCGTGGTTGGAGACGCCGGCAAGGGGGCAGGCGGTGATGTTTCGGACGGTGTGGCCACAGGCCTCGCGGGTGGTGAGGCCGACGTCGGCGAGCATGCGCATGACGTCGCCGGCGGCGACGAGGTCGACGAAGTGGAACTGGATGTTCTCTCGTGTGGTGATGTGGCCGCGGCGCAGGCCGGAGTACTTCTCCGCGATCTGGGCCATCACTTCCATCTGCTCCGAATTGATTCCGCCATAGGGGAGCTTGATGCGCATCATCTGCTGGTCCATCTGGCGCTGGCCGTAGGTGCCCATGCGCAGACGGAAGGGGGTGAATTCACCCTCGAGCTCTTCGCGGTTGGCGCGGTAGCGATCCGCCTCGAGTTCGTAGTTATCGATCTCTTCGTCGAGGGTGACGAAGATGCAGCCAGGCTTCAGGTTATGGGGGACTTTCGGGTGGGAAACGGGTGCGAATTCTTGTATTGTCATGGGCAGTGCTCCCCGAAGTCGAGATTGTCGCTCTGGATAGTCAGGATTATATGTGGAATAGACCTCGCGCGTCAACGCCTGGAGTCGACGTAGTAGCGATAGTCGAGCAAAGGCATGTCCACGTCAAGCTCTAACTGGTGGTACAGCGTATACAGGTCGCCGTGGTGGGCGCGGGCGTGGACGAGGATGTGCGAGAGCACTTCTGCCGGCGTGTAGCGGAGGACCTGCCCCTCCCAAGTCGGGACGTCCCGGTCCGCCTGCAGCTCAGCGTCTGAAAGCGATTCCAGGTAGGCGCGGAAGCGGGTCCTGACGTCGGCGTAATAGTCGTCGATGGCCGCCCAGTCCGCATCCGCAGAGTCGAAGGTTGGGGGCCCGGCGGCGTCTACCCGGGAAAGCCAGATGTGGTAGCCGTGGGCGATGTGGCCGAGGACGTTGCGCAGGGAAGGCCAGCCGGAGCCTTTGGCTGGCCGCTCGAACGTTCCCTGCGGCAGGAGTTGCACGGACTCAGCGAGGCGCTCCCAGGCCCAGCCGTCGTAGTCGTACAGCTCTTCGATGGCGGCGCGGTTCATTCGTTGTAGCCGCGCTTGTTGTTGATGAACGCCCTGAACTCGATCCACGGCCAGTTGTCGTCCGGGATGCCGTGCTGGTAGAGGAGGGTGTTGATGTCGCCGTGGTGACCGCGGTCGTGCCAGAGCGCGTTGAAGAAGAGCTGTGCGGGCGTGTAGGCGCCTGGCCCGGTGATCGTCTCCACTTCCCGCGGGGTGGCCAGCGCCACGTCGTCCAGCAATATCAGCCGCTCGTGCAAGCGCTTGCGGGCGCGCTGGTGGTAGTCATTCAGGGCGGACCAGTCCGGCGGCGCCTTATCAAATTCGATTGCGGGACGCCCGTCCATGCTGGACGCCCAGAAGTCGTAGCCAATGGAGACGTGACGGAGACAATCCCAGAGGGCAGGCCAGCCGGAGGTCGGGCCGTCCGTGGTGATGATCTCCGGGCCGCGTGGGGCCAGCGCGGCACCGATTTGCTCCCAGGCCCAGCCCGTGTAGTCGAATAACTCCTCGATGGTGGCTCGGTCCATGCACCCATTCTAGGCGAGGATCAGTCGGCGCGGCGATCGATCAGGTCGTCGAACCTTTCCTGCAGGAACTCGCCGATGTTGTCGAGCGCCTCGAAGGGCACTTCGACGGCATCTTCGGCGGTCTCTCTCAGCGTGGACGCGAGGCTCAGCAGGGGGAGCAGGCGCGCGGCGACGTCAGGGAAGCGCTCGATGATGGACTCCGGTGATTCGCCGGCGTCGAGGAGAGACAGTGCCTCTTCAAGGACGAAGGACAGTGCCGCGGAGTCTTCCATTGGGCTCGGTCTCCCTGCGATGCGATTGCGCTGTGACTGGCCTCATTATGCGCGGGCTGTGGGGCGCGTCAAGATTTGCGGCGACAAATTTGGGCAACGTTCGCTCTAGTCTTCGCGCAGTGTGACTGACTCACCGAGATACTTCGCGTAGTTCTTTATCGCCGTCGCGAGATCACGCCGCTGCGCCGCCGACAGCGCGATGAACGTCTGGACGGAGACGACGTTTGTGCCGCGCACAGTCGACCGGCGCCAGGTGCCGATGATCTGGCCGTCGGCGATGATGTTGTGCTGGAAGAGTGGGTTCTCGCGCGCGCCGAGGCTTGCTGCGTGCGCGGGATCGAAGATGGCGCTGCGGTCCGTGTAGCCGACAACGTACTCATCGAAGTTGGGAAGTAGCTGCACGACGGACACCGGGCGCGTGCGTTTGAGCTGTTCGGCGAGCCAGTACGTCTTGCCGTCGACGACTTCCTCCGCCAACTCTCCCTGCACCATCTCGAGCGCGGCGCGGGCGTCGCTAATCTTGAGGCCGGACCACCAGCGAAAGTCTTGCAGTGTTGCCGGGCCGTGGCTCGCGAAATAGCGCAGGGCTAGCTCCGCCAGCGCTTCGTCCCTCGCCAGCGGTTTGCTTAGCGGCACGCGTTCGTCGAAGAGGGTGTACGTCTGCTGCTTGCCGCGCGGGGCGCCGCTAATGATGACCGCGTCGAGCTCTGCACGGGTAATCAGGTGGACTGCGCGTTGTGGGTCATCGGTGTCGCGGACCAGGCGCGGGCGGCGGAGTGCGGCGACGAGTTCAGCACGAGTGAGGTGATGGCCGCCTTCCAGTGATTTCGCTAAAAGGACGTGGCTGCGTTCGGCGAGCTTAGCGTCTATTTCAAGCATGCGGTGGCGCGAGGCCATTGCCTGGTGCACGGACGGCGCGGTGAGCGCGAGCATCCAACGAATGTCGTCTCGCGCAACGAAGTGCCAGGTTGGGCGCAGGACGTGGGTGCGCAGAATGTCGCCGCGCGCGAACGCTTCTTCAACGTCGGCGTCGGTGCAGTTGGTCAGGCGCTGGGCGATGGCCCACTTGGCGTTCGGGTAGTCCTGCGATTGCACCGCGCCGAGGTGGCGGACGATGTCGGCGGGCCTGCCGGGCATCGGCGAGGAGAGGTGCTGGGCGCGTAGACGTGTGCGGGCGATGTCGCGGGGTTTCACGCGTCTAGGTTAGCGAATCGGGCTACGGTTCGATCAGCGTGATTTCACTAGCGTGGCGGGCGCGCAAGGCGGCGTCCCAATCTCCGGTGCAGTATACGGAGAGCTTCGAGATCGCCCCGCCGGTTACGTCCGCGCGAGCCATCTCGCGGGCAGTCCACTCTTCGCCGCCCCACTCCCGCCGCTCTTCGAACTCGATGACGAAGCCGCGCTCAGTTTTGTCGAGCCGCCAGCGCGGGACTTTGCCCAGGCCGGGATGGCCTTGCCTTCGCAAGGCGAGCACATCCGGTACGCCTTTGGCCTGCAGACGCCAGTGCGGCATTGTGAAGTCGCAGAGGACGTCGGACGTGAAGAAGCCTTCGGGCGGCGTACCCGTCTCCATCCATTGCACGAATCCCTCCGCGAGATCATCGATGTTGTCTTTGGTCATCTCAGTCTCCTGCGTCATGGCCTAGTCGGACTTCGCGGGCTCCGCGGGCTTTGGGGCTAGTTTGTGGCGGAGGCTTGGGTCGTAGGTGCCCGGGACTGGCGCGCGCATGCTGATCGAGAGGCGGTTCCAGGCGTTGATCATCGAGATAGCCAGCGTTAGGTCTACGATCTCTTTGTCCGTGAAGATGGCGCGCACGTCCTCGTAGACGCTGTCCGGGGCGCCGGTCTCCGAGACGAGCGTCAGCGACTCCGTCCAGGCGAGGGCAGCGCATTCGCGGTCTGTGTAGAACGGGGCCTCGCGCCAGCCATCCAGCGAGTACAGGCGCTGCTCACTTTCGCCGGCGGCGCGGGCGTCCTTCCAGTGCATGTCGATGCAGAACGCGCAGTGGTTAACCTGCGACGCGCGCAGCTTCACGAGTTCGAGGAGCGACGTCTCGATGCTGCTGTCGTTGATGTAGCGATCGATGGCAGTGAGCGCGTGGTAGCCCTGTGGTGCGACCTTCCAGTAGTCGAGCCGCTTGTCCACGGCTAGCCGCCTGCGACGGCGGGGACGATGCTGACCTCGTCGTCACCGCCTAGTTGCGTGCCGAGGCCGTCCTGGAAGCGGACGTCTTCGCCGTTCACGTAGACGTTGACGAAGCGCCGGAGTTCGCCGGTCTCGTCGCAAAGGCGGTCCTTCAGGCCGGGGAACTCGCCCTCGAGCTTGTCGATCATCTCGGCGAGAGTTCCGCCGCTGCCCTGCACGATGTCCTGCTCTTTCGTGAGCTTTCGCAAGGGCGTGGGGATGCGTACCTTGATTGCCATTTCGTTATCCTTCTACAACGTCTTCGTACACGGGGTCGACGCGCACGCCGTTCTCGCGCACCCAATCAAGGGCGCGATCGACTTCATCGTGGTCGCCGTCGATTTCGAGGACGACCCAGCCGCGCTCGTCGGTGACGTCGGCGCGACGGATGTTGGTGACGACGTCGAACTGTTTGGACATTTTCCAGATGATCGGCTCTTTGATTAGCTGCTCGACGAAGGTGAACTTAACTCGGTGTCTGTCCATTGCTACACCGCCTTTGCGAGCGGGAGAGCACCGTCACGGGCCTCCAACTCATGCTCGAACGACTCGATACTTGCCGCGACTTGGAGTGGCGGCTGGAGGTGCGGCGCGACCGCTTCCTGCGTCTTCAGGCCGGCGCCGGTAATGAAGGCGACGACGACTTCGTCCGCGCCGACCTTGCCTTCGTTGACGAGCTGGCGCAGGCCGGAGATGACGACGCCGCCGGCAGTCTCGGCGAAAATGCCCTCGGTCTCAGCGAGGAGCTTGATGCCATCGACGACTTCATCGTCGGTGACGGCGACGGCGCATCCGTTTGTGTCTTTCATCGTCTTCAGTGCGTAGTATCCGTCGGCGGGGTTGCCGATGGCCAGCGACTTGGCGATCGTGTTCGGCTTCTGCGGGCGGATGTTCATGCTGTTGCGGCCGTAGGCCTCGGCGATGGGTGAGCAGCCCAGCGCCTGGGCACCGCTCATGCGCGTGCCCGTCCACTCGATCAGGCCGAGCCAAGCCAACTCTTTGATGCCCTTGTAGATCTTGGTGTAGAGCGAACCACTCGCCATTGGCGCGACGCAATGGTCGGGGGCGCGCCAGCCGAGCTGCTCGCACACTTCATAGCCGAGCGTCTTGCTGCCCTCGGCGTAGTAAGGGCGGACGTTGATGTTCACGAACGCCCACGGGTACTTGTCGCCGAGCTCGCTGCAGAGACGGTTGACGTCGTCGTAGCCGCCGTCAACGGCGACGAGCGTGGGGTTGTAGATGGCGGAGCCGATGATCTTGCCCTGCTCCAGGTTGGATGGGATGAAGACGCAGGACCGCATGCCGGCGCGGGCGGCGTGAGCGGCGACGCTGTTCGCGAGGTTGCCGGTGGACGCGCAGGCGAGCGTATCGAACTCGAACGAGCGGGCGACGCTGCTGGCGACGGAGACGACGCGGTCTTTGAACGACCACGTCGGGTTCTGGCAGTCATTCTTGATGTACAACCGGCTGAGCCCCAGCATCCGCCCGAGGTTCTTGGCCTGGATGAGCGGAGTGTAGCCGGTGCCGATGTCGACGGCGGTCTCGGCGGGAGTGGGGAGGAGATCGGCGTAGCGCCACATGGTTGGCGGACCGCCTTCGATGCGGGCGCGGGTGAGGTGACCCTTGAGCGCTTCGTAATCGTAGAAGACCTCCAGCGGGCCGAAGCAGAACTCGCAGACGTTGGAGGGCGTGAGCTCATAGAGGCGGCCGCACTCGCGGCATCTGAGGTTGTTGGCGAAAGTCCCTTCGCCGGGATCGAGAACAGGCACGATGGCTTACCTCCGGTGTGAAGTCGGAATGATCTGGCTGGGCCTCCCGCTTGAGTGAGCGGAGGCCCGTGCCATAGCCATCGACGACGGGGAGGAAATTGGAAATTGGAAATTGGGGATGGGTGCGTTTTCCTGTTCCGACGGTTGAGATCCGTATTCGGTTTGGCTGGGCATAAAAAAACCCCTTCGGGAGCGTCGTCCAGAAGAGGGTTGTGGCCTCCTTATCGTCCCCGCTGTTGCGGGACGGCATTGGCACCGGGTCCGCTGGGGGACTGGTTGCCGGGCTTCACAGGGCCGTCGCCCTCCACCTCTCTGGATAAGGTCTATTCAGTTGAGCAGGATGCTATCACCCAAAAGAAGGGCTGGTCAAGGACGGAAGGTCAGCTAGCCAATGGGAGCTGCAGGGTCAGGTTCGCCGGATCAGGGTAGATGGCAAATGCGTCCTCGATCCAGCGGGACAGCTCGCCGATGTCGTGATGGCCGGCGATGAAGATGCCGTGGTGGACTCGTGACTGAGCGGACCACGTCCTCGAAATAGCCTGAAAGTCCCGATCGTGCGTGAACAAGACTCGACCTTGGGAGACCGCGAATTCCAGATGTTCTTCGTCCGGCTTGGCCAGCATCCGGGCGGCCTGAGCTGTCACCACATCGAACCCGCGCAGGCGGAGTGTGGGTGCGAGCTCTACGTTGACGTTTTCGTCTAGGTAGAGCTCTGCCGTGACTGCATCTCTTCGTCGATCGATCGCTCTTTGGCGAGATACGAGTCGATTTCGGTCGTGTTGACCTGGTAGTAGGTGATGGCCGCTTCTAGCTGCTCGCGAGTCACCTGGGGCACAGCGCGGATCGTCTCCGCAATCCAGTCCTTGCCGTCAGCGTCATAGAGGCGCTTGTAGTGGATTACATCGGACACGCGAATGCCGGTGCCAGCAATGACGGGGGCACCGTTGCGGATGTCCGCAACGCGCTCAATTGCGGGGGTTACTTCACGGTGGTGGCGAATAGCCATGGACTAATGGTGCTGCCGATACGAAACGCTGTCAACGCGCACCTACGCGAAGGCGTTGTCACGGGTGCGGGCGTGCTTCTGGACGAGTTCGCCCATGATCATCTTGAGGGGCAGGCCTGTAAGCGTTGGGTGCTTGAAGGTGGCGGCCAGGTTCACTGTGTAGTGGTGGCGCCGGCCTTCGCGGCGGACGTTCAGCATCTCGGCGCGGCGGAGGTCGCCGATCAGGCCCCAGACCGTTCGCTGGGTGAGTGCCATGTCGTCTGCGATCTCCCGGATCGTGCAGTCAGGATGCACGGCGATGTAGAAGAGGACAGAGCCGTGACTGGAGACGAGATACCAGTGGTTCGATATATGCTTGGTTGTTCCGTTAGAGTCCAAAAGCGGCCGTAGCTTTCTGGGGATTCAATTCCCGTTCTCTAATATCCGTATTTGTATACTACCATTTGGAGGGTTGTTCGGTTCGCTACCTATTCAAACAGGACGCGCCCAACTTCCGTTACATCTCAGTGTTGGAATTCGCCCTCTAGCGTCTTAAGGCTGAGGCCAACCGCCGTTCGTTTAGCGGCGCCGCCGCCACCTCCTCACCGTCCACGGCGATGACTGGAATGCGAGCCCAGTACTTCGTGTGAGCAGAATCGTCTGCGTTTATATCTACGATCTCTAGCTCGAATAGGATTTTACCACTTATTCGGCGGAGCATCGCTTCAGCTTCTCGACAGAGGCCGCACTCCGGCGAGGAGTGGAGCGTCACCCTCATTTTTCGTTGGGGACCCAGGCCGGGTTGATGTCCTGCGCGTCCGTGGTCAGGCGCGTGACGCCGGTACCGTCGGAATGGCCGGCGTACACCTGCATGGCGCCCGCGATATTGGAGGAGAAGGCGAGCCACTGCCCGTCCGGCGACCAGGCCGGAGAGTCTTCGTTGCCGGTATCGGTGAAGAGTGCGATCGGGTTCGTGCCGTCAGCGTTGGCGATGTAGATGAGGCTGTTGCCGTCGCGGTTGGAGACGAAGGCCAGTAGGGTGCCATCGGGTGAGAGGGCCGGCGAGTAGTTCAGCGCCTTCCCAGCGGGGTCGTGGACAAGCGTTTGCACATCAGTTCCGTCCGTCTTGACCGAGCAGACGGCGAGCGAGCCGTCCGGATAGTTGCCGCGGTAGAGGATGCGATCGCCGCCGGGGTACCAGCTGGCAACGAAGCCACCGAAACAGTTCGTTGGGGGAGGGTGGCCGGTGTTCGGGTCGAAGACCAGGTGCTTGTTGGCGGCGTTGGCGTCGATGATCCAGATGAAGCCTTCGGTCGCGGTGTTTGGCGTCTGGTCTGAATAGGCGATCTGCGTACCGTCCGGCGACCACTGCGGCGACGAAGCCGTGGTGCTGTCGACGAGCGCGCGGGTGCCGTTGCCGTCGCGAATGTAGACGGCCCCGTTGCGCGTGAAGGCCATGTGCCGGCCGTCGGGCGACCAGCTCGGGTCCTGATCAAGGGAGTTGCCGTCGGTTAGACCATCGATGCTGCCATCGAGATTCACCTGCTGGATCTGGCCAGCCTTTCCGGTCGAGGCCTCGAAGGAGAGGCGGAAGGGGATGATCGCCGGCTTGTCGCTGGAGCCGCCCGCCTGGAGGACACCGTAGATGCCGCCGGCGAGCACCAGGACGGAGATGATGGTGACGGCGATCAGCAGCCGGTCAGAGCGTCGCGAACCGAATCGAGGGCGTCGCTGCTTCTCTTCCACGCGCTTGCTCCGGGCGGGGTTAGCCGGCTGACGGCTCTTCGCTCGGGCCGGTTGCAGGCGGCGTTTCGTCCGACACTTCTTCGCGGCGGCGCTGGCTGCGGTGCTGTCGCTCGGAGGCCGGCGGCGTGCGAAGCAAGTAGATGAGCGTGACGAAAGCGGGCGGCATAGTAAGCAGGCTGATCACCTGCGCCATCCGCAGGCCGAGGAGGACTTCTGTATCGAGGCGGAGGAAGCTCACGAAGAAGCGCAGCAGTCCGTAAAGGACGACCCAGGCGCAGAAGGTGACGCCGGCGCGCGGGATCTTGAAGTAGATGACGAGGAGCATCAAGAAGATGATCATGTCGCCGATCAGCTCGTAGCCGACGGCCGGGTGCTGCGGGGCGAGGCCGAAGCTGGGGCTGTTGATGTGCGTGTAGGTGACGGCCCACGGCAGGTCGCTGGTCTTGGCGAAGTGCTCGCCGTTGATGACGTCACCGATGCGGCCAACCGCCATACCGACGATGCCGCCAATCGCGGCGATGTCCATTCCGCGAGGGATGTTGGGTACCTTGGTGATGAAGGCGTATCCCCCACCGGCTATGGTCCCGCCAAGTAGGGCGCCATAGATGGAGATGCCGCCCGTGTTGATCGCAAAAATCTGGCCGAGGTCATGCGAGAAGAGGTGCCAGTGTTCCATCACATAGAGGCCGCGCGCGCCGATGATGCCGCCGATGACCAACGCCAGCGCGACGTTGTAGATCATATCCTCGGGATAGTTCAACTTGCGCGCGAGATAGGCGGAGATCGCGACGCCAACGATGACGCCGACCGCAGTGAAGAGCCCGTGCCAGGTGATGTCCAGCCCGGCGATGCTCACGATCGTCGGGTCAAGGCCGATCTTGATGGTCAGTAGGATGCTAGTCATCGTCGTCTGGCTCCGGTGGGAGGTCTGCGCCTGCCTGCCGGGCGAGGTTGCGCAGCTCCTGCGTGAAGTTTGCGTGACTTGGGGCCTGTCCGGCCATTGCCGTTCGGGCCGAGGTTATCTTAGCCCATAGCCTGCGTCTGGGCACCCAGAAAGTTATGGCGAGCCCAAGCACAATCGCGGCGGCGCCGATCCAGACGAGCATGTCGCTGCGGTCCCGGCGCGCCTCGATGCCGGAGAATTCGCGCTGACCTTCGAAGGTGTACTGCAGTCCGCCTATGGTTGCTGTTTCGCCGGACTTGAGCGCGACCGCCTGCGCCTTGACGCCGGTGATCGTCAGTTGCGGCGTGCCAGCGGCGGCCCCGCCTTCGCTCACGTAGTCGCCGGAGGAGGCGGTGCCCGTACCCAGGTTCACGTTGCTCAGTTGCAACCGTGCCGGGCCGTTGGCGCCGCTCCCGACGTCTGCGGGAAGCGGGAAATCGTCGAGGTCTTGCGTTGGAACAGCTTCGAGGCCGTTGTAGCTGATCGTGAGGCCGCCGGACTGCTGCGTCTGGCCGGCGGTGAGGGCGGTCTGCACGGTGTTGCCGCCTTCGTCCGGGCCGAAGACGACGAGTTTGTCGCCGTCCTTGGCGTCTTTCGGCAGCCAGAAGGTGAGCGGCCGGCCATCGGACAGTGAGACGAGCGCGGCCTGGTACGTCGAGCCGTCGGGCGTTGTCGCAGTGTCGGTCATGACGACGGCCGTGTCGAGCAGTGTCGCACCGTTGGCGTCGGCGATCTTCACTCGCGGTGAGGGTGTTTGCTCGGAGAGCGCGAGCGTCTCATTGTAGACGAGCTTGCCGGTGGCGGTATCGCGGACGCTGACCTGCGCGCCGTAGCCGAAGTAGGCGACTTCGTAGAACTTGAAGCCTTTGTAGGTGCACGGCGAGTTGACCGTAGAGGAGCAGCGCAGGGCTTCGACGCCGCGGTCGTAGATGACGAGATCGGAGCGGTAGTCGAGCGGCGCGCCATCGGCGGAGAAGTTGGCGTAGGAGTTGGAGAGCTGGACTTGGATCTGGTTCGGGTTGCTGACCGGGTACACCGGCAGCGAATCGCCTTCCGCGAAGAAGAGCGGCGCGGAGTAGGCGTCGACGCGGCGGACGACAGCGGACAGTACGAAGACGATGATCGCGACGTGCGTGAGCAGCGTGCCGAGCTGGGCGATCTGAAAGCGATCGGCGAAGAGGTACGTCGCACCGGCCTCTTGCGTACGCTCGACTTTGTAGCGCTTGCCTCGCAGCAGCGCTTCGAGGCGATCGGCGTCAACGGGAGCATCGAGCTGCAGACGGTGCGGCGCCATCTCCAGGTAGCGGTCCGGGACGCGCTTGCGGGGACGGCGAATGCTGGTCCAGATGCCGGGGAAGCGGCTGACGACGTAGGCGCCAGCGGAGACGACGGTCACCGCGAGCATCAGCCCGAACCAGCGCTGGTGGAAGACGTCGAAGAGGCCGGCGTCGTGCATCGGCGACGTCATGAAGCCGAAGCGCCCGTGCTCGAAGGAGAGCCAGTTCGCTTCGAGCACAGCGTCGCCGCGCACATTGTCCGGCATCTGCGGGATGAGCACGCCCATCAGCGCGACGACAACGAGCAGTACCAGCAGGATGATCGCGAAGCGGACGTTGGTAACTAGCCACCAGACCGCGCGCAGCGGGTTGATGAAGTTCAGCGTGCGGGACCAACTGCCGCGCCGCGCCGGCTCGCGGATGGTCTTACCCGCTTCCACTGGCTGCTCCTGTTGGTATGACGCCCGGCATGATGGAAGCGAGACCCGCGTCGAGCTGCGACGAATCGATGGCGCCTTCGGCGACGCCGCTCATGTTCTGCTGCAGCTCGCCGCGGTAGATCGTCTGGATGACCCCGTTCGCGTCGATGAAGACGGTAGTCGGCAGGCCGAGAAGGCGGTACTTATCGCCGACCTCACCGTCGCGATCGACGAGGATCGGGTAGTCCATGCCGTACTGCTGCGCGAACGGCTGAATCAGCCCCGGCTCCTGCAGGTTCAGCCCGATTACGACGAGCCCCTTCGATTTGTACGTATCGTAGGCGGAGACGAACTCAGGGATCTCCTGGCGACAGGGGCGGCACCACGTGGCCCAGAAGTTGAGCACGACGGGGTGGCCACGGTAATCGCTGAGCCAGGCCTCGCCGTTGATGGCCGGGGTGCCGGACGCGGCGACGGTCTCGAGCTCGAAGTCCGGTGCCAGGTTGCCGACGTCAGCGGCGACGTCGAGGTTGTTGGGGTTGAGGTGGGCATTCATATCGCGGATGCCAAACTCCTGGCCGCCGGCGTTGGTGTTGTCGCTGTTCTGGCGCTCGATAAACCAGATTACGGCCACGATCGCCAGGATCACGAGCACGGGGTAGACGACGCGGCGCACAAAGCTGCGGGTGGGCCGCGGCGTGGGCAAGGTGCCAGTGTCTTCGCTCATGAGCAACACATAGGATACGCTCGCCCGCCGTTAGGGGGATTAAGGGGCGGGGGTGTACTGGGTTAGAGGCAACCCGAACGCCCGCTCGTAGGCGTTGCGGGTGTCCTGCGGGCCATCGCCGGCGGCGAGATACGAGTCGGCGACCCTGACCTCGAAGTGGAGGTGGATCTCGAACTCGGGCTGGCTGGCTGACTCCGGCGTACCGGTATCGCCGATGTAGCCAATGGTGTCGCCGGCTTTAACGTGGCTGCCGACGCCGAGTGCCTGCGGGACGGCGTTGAGGTGGCAGTAGCGCGTGATGATGCCGTTCCCGTGGTCGATCCAGACCTGGCGGCCGCGGAACTTGTCGAGGGTGCCTTCGTCGGTGAAGCCCTGAACGGCGGACTTCGCCTCGAGGTCATCGATCTCCTTCTGCGAGAGCGGGCGGTACTCCTTGTCCATACGGATGATTGTGCCATCGGCGGCGGCGAGCGCAGGGAGGTTGATCGGGACGGGGACGCAAGCGTAGTCAGTGAAGAAGTCGATGCCTTCGTGGACGCCGGCGCGGTATTCGCGGGGGGCGTTGGGCATCTGGTCGTCGTCTGGCGTCAGGCAGGCGCCACCGACGGGCATTTGCAGAACGATACCGATGGGGCTGTCGGCGTTGGTTGTGGATGGAGGGGGCGTCGGGCGCGGCGTGGCCTGCGCGCCGGGGATGTCCAGCTTCTGGCCGACGTAGAGTGACGCCGGGTCGGTGATGTTGTTGGCCTGCATCAGCGAGTCGACGGAGACGCCGAATTGGTCGGCGATAGCGCCGAGCACGTCGCCGTCCTTCACGGTGTAGACGAAGTTCGTAGGCGAGGGACTTACGGTCACGGCGTCAGCGATTGCCGTTCGCACGGGCGTCACCGACACGCCGGCCACGGTCTGCTTCGGCGTCGAGGTGACTTCTGCGGAGCCGCCCCCGCATGCGCCCAACAGCAAAAGGGCGGTCGCGAAGACCGCCACTGCCGGGATGCCGCGCCGAACTGCGTTACTTCTTGACTGGATAGCCTTCGTCCTCCATTGCACGCTCGATGAGGTCGACGTCTGCCTTCGAATCGTCGTACTCCACGACGACGATCCTGGTCACCGTGTCGCCGGAGACGAACTTCACGCCGGGCAGTTTCTCGACCGTTTCCTGGATCTTCTGCAGGCAGTGCTCGCAGGAGATGTCGGGCGCTTCGAGGGTGCGGGTTTCCACGTTATCGGCCTCCAAGCCGCATGATACGACGCTGCGTGGCCAGCCGCACCGCCTCCATGTGGGCGGCGTTCTCTACGGTGTCGTCCGTTGGCGGGAGCGACTCTTGCCCCAGCGCGAGGGCGATCAAGTGGTCAGCGAAGGCGGGGTTCTTCGGGAGGAGCGAGCCGTGCAGGTACGTCCCGAAGACGTTACGGTAGACCGCGCCCTCGAAGCCGTCTTCGCCGTTGTTGCCGAAGCCGCGGACCACTCGCGCGAGTGGCTTCGCGTTGGGGCCGAGGTGCGTGCGGCCACCGTGGTTCTCGAAGCCGACGAGAGTCTGCTTCTGCCATTCGACGACGACGTTACCGATGAAACGCTCAGCATCGGGGCCGGGGTGGACCGTATGCAAGTCGAGGATGCCGAGGCCGGGCAGCTCGTCGCCGTCCGCTCCGCGGTAGAAGTGCCCGGCGAGCTGGTAGCCGCCACACACCGCCAGCACGACGAGGCTTCGCTCGACGGCTTCGCGGAGCGGGGCGCCTTTCTGGTCGCGGAGGTCATCTGCGACGCGGCGTTGCTCGCGGTCTTGCGCGCCGCCGATGAACGCCATATCGAAGGCGGTTGGATCGAAGGCGGCGCCGACGTCGAGGTCGGTAACTTCGAACTCGATACCGCGCGCTTCACAGCGACGGCGGAGGGAGATGATGTTCCCGCGATCGCCGTAGATGTTCATCAGCTTGGGGTAGAGGTGCGCGAGGCGCAGCTTCATTTTTGGCCCTCCCAGAACTTTCCGCGGCCAGCCCACTTCGCGAGCAAAGCGCGCACCTGCAGCATCGCCGTGTAGGTGGGAATGACGTAGAGCTCGCCGTCTTCGGGGGTGTGGCGGATTGCGTTGCGCAAGGCGACGGCCGAGTCGTGTTCGACCGGCGGTGACTCGGCGAGGCCGGCGTACTTCAGGCGCAGCGCCATGTCCCATGCACGCCGCCCCGACGCCGTCAGCGATCGCACACGACCGGCCAGCAACTCGAAGTCGACGTCCCAGATCCACGAGATGTCTTTGCCGTCGGCGATGTCGTCATTCAGGAAGAACGCGAGGTCGAGCTCGCCTTCTGGCAGCGTACGGATCACCTGGTTCAGACCAGCGGGGTTCTTCGCAAGGATGACGTGCACGGCGCGGCCGTCGATCTCGAACATCTCCTGGCGCCCGAAGGCGGCGGTGGCGTTGAGCAGCCCCGGGCCGATGGCTTTCGTGCCGAGGCCGATGACGGACGCCGTGGCCGCGGCGGCGAGCGCGTTGTACATGTTGTACGTCCCGCCCATCGCCAGGTGTACGCCGAACTTGAAGTCCGGCCCTTCGAAGCTGATGCGCGGGCCGTGGCCGGTCATCTCGGTGCCGGTGATTCGCACGTTGGGCGTGGGGCGCGCGTTGCCGCAACTTGAGCAGCGCCAGTGACCGATGTGACCGTAGAGGACGGCGTCGTACTGCAACTCGGCGCCGCAGCGGGTGCACCAGCGGGCGTCGGAGGCGTGATCGATTTCGTCCGTGGCGAGCGAGTCGTCATCGATCCCGAAGAGAACGACCGGCCCGCGCGCGTGGTCTCGTAGCGAGGCGACGACTGGGTCGTCGGCGTTGAGGACGAGCGTCACGTTTTCGGGGAACGCGGCGACGGCTTCGCGCCAGATGGCGGCGACCGTCTCGACTTCACCGTAGCGGTCGAGCTGGTCGCGGAAGAGGTTGGTGAAGGTAACGGCGCGCGGACAAACGGCGGCGGCGACTTTGGGCATCGTCGCTTCATCGACTTCAAAGACGCCGACCATCTTCTTGCGCTTGCGGACGCGCCCGTCCCACGACGAAACGTCGGCGAGCGCCGCGGCGACACCGCGCATCATATTGGAGCCTTCGCGGTTCGCGACGGCGATCAGCTCGCCCGCCTCGACGATGCTGCGCAGGAGCCGGGCGGTGGTGGTCTTGCCGTTGGTGCCGGTGACGATGACGCTGCCCTGCCCCAGCCGCGACGCCAGCGCGGGGACAATCCCGGGATCGAGCCGCTCAGCGACGAGCCCCGGCAGCGCAGTACCACCGCCAACGCCGAGACGGCGGCTCAGCTGGGCGACGGTCTTGGCGGCGACGATCGCGGCGGTGCGGCGGGGGCTGCTACGCACGCCGGCCTCGGCGGTAGGCGTGAAGTTGGGGCTGCGTGGAGCAATGGGGCAATAGAGCAATAGAGCACCTGGGGGAAACTTGGTTGGTCGTGGCCATCGTTTGTATTGTTCCATTGTTTGGTTGGCCGCGCACGAACGGTGGCACTGGAAAGTCTAATACCTAATGGTCAAATGCCCCCGCTTAATTGCTCCTTGCGCCGTTGCTTCCTTGCCCGCGCCCTACATCGCCGCCGCAGCACACTGTCCGCGCGCGCGTCGTACAATACCCGCCGTGACTACTGAATTTCGCGACCTGACACTGGACGATTACGAGCAGGCGGCGATCGTCGAGCAGCGGGCGTTTTATAACCGCCCGGACTCGGAGTTCGTGGAGCGGATGCGCAAGTTCTACTCGCCGGAGTGGACGGTGGGCGCCTTCATCGACGGGACGCTTGTGGCTGACACCCGGGCGATCCCGATGATGCGGCGCTTTCACGGCACAACGACTGCGTTCGGCGCGGTTGGGCCGGTGGCTTGCGCGGCGCCGTACCGCCGGCGCGGGCTCGTGGGCAAGTTGCTGGTGCTGGCGATGGAGCGCATGCGCGACCGCGGGCAGTGGCTCTCCGGCCTGCACACTCCGCACGATGCGCTTTACCAGCGCTACGGCTGGGAACGGGCGGAGGCGAAGAAGGGCTACGAGTTCGCGCCGAAGGATGTTGGGTTTCGCCTGAAGAGCACCGGCGGACGGACCGAACCGACGGGCATTGCGGAGTGGCAGCGGCTCGACAAGATCTTCCGCGAGAAGACGCACGACGCGAACGGGCCGTTCGTGCGGCCGGAGATGTGGTGGACGAACGCGGTACTGAAAGCGTGGGACAACGGCAAGCTGGTCGATGCGGACGGGGTCGTCTGGGTGGACGCTCAGGGCAACGACAAGGGGTACGCCGTGTACGTAAACCGCAGCGTCGGCTCCGAGGGTGGCTGGTCGCGGCAGGCGGTCTGGATTCGCGACTTCCAGGCGCTCGACTCGGATGCTTACGTTGGGTTGTGGGAGCACATGCTAACGCACGACCTGGCCGACACGATTTCGGTTGAGCTGCCGTCCGACGACATGTTTCGCGAGATGTGCGAAAACCCGCACAAGGTGAAGAGCGAAGTCGGGATGGGTGCGATGTTGCGCATCGTCGACGTGGAGAAGGCGTTGGCCCAGCGGCCGTACGTCGGCAATGGATCGGCGGGGTTCACGGCTCGCATCGAAGACCCTCGGCTGGCCTGGAACGACGGCACCTGGCGCATCGAGTCGGCGAACGGCCACCTGCACGCGGAAAAGACAGACGCGGAGCCCGACGTTGAGATGAGCGTGAATACGCTGGCGCCGCTGTACTCCGGCTACATGCGGTCGGACGTTGCCGCCAACACGGGGTTCGTGAAGGTGAACCGCCCGGACGCGATCGCCGAGATGATGCAGGTGTTCGCGGTGAAGAGCGCGCCGTACTCGCCGGACTACTACTGAGGGAGTAGCAAGTAGCAAGATCATCGGGCCTGCGATCTGCGGGTTCGCGAGATGATCCGCAGACGCGAAAAACGCTAAGGGCAGGTCCACTTGCCGGCGGCTGTCACCTGCGTGGTTGCCGCACCGGGGGAGTTTCTCGATACTGGCACGACTACCTGCATGCTGCCGCTGCCGTTTGCGCCGACGGTGACGGTGCCGGAGCCGACGACGCCACTGCCGTCGTTCCAGTGACGGAAGCTCGAGCCGGAGCCATAGGTTACGTTGACGAACACGCTCGGATCCACGCCGTACGTCAGCGTGCCGGATGCGGTTGTCGGGAATACGGGATTGACCTCGAAGTCGGCGTCGAGCAGCTTGCCGAAGACGGCCACCTGGTACGAGCCGGCGACGACGTCGCAGGTGACCTTTGTCATGACGGCGGTGCCGGAGACCTGGCCATTGATCGCCCAGTTCTCGCTGGCCGCTGCGCTGCCTGAGGGCGTCGTGGACGCGCCGGTTGAGCCGATGACGTTGGGCGTTGCCGTCGGGTTGTCGTCGCTGCCGCCGCACGCCGCGACGGTTGCCGCAAGCGCTAGCAGCAGAATGGGCACGAGCTTCAGGTAGACGCTTCGCATTGGATTGGCCGAATGGTAACGCTGAGTCGCACTGCCTCAAGCTTTCCTAACGGGGCTCCAATCGTGTCTTAATAGAGGCTGGCCAGAGTGGGCAACATGAGAAAAGCACTGATCGCCGCCCCAATCACCCTTATCGTCCTGATCGTTGCTGCGGCGGCGGTCTGGTATTTCGTCATCCGTGACGACGCCTCACCGCTGAGCGACCCGCTACCGATCCCAACGTCGCTGCTCAACACGAGTGCTACGGCCACGCCGACGCCGCGCGTGACGCAGGCCGGCGAGACAGCCGCACCCACGACGATCACCGCCAGCGGCTCCGGCCAGACGTGGGCGATCGTGGCGGGGCAATCGGAGGCGGACTACTACGTCGGGGAGACGCTGGCCTCGCTGGGCGTGCCGTCCACCGCCAACGGAAAGACTTCAGACATCAGCGGGACGTTCTTCCTCACCGCCGACGGAACGGCGCTGGACACTACACAGACGTCGTCCTTCACAGTGGACGTGACGACGCTGCAGAGCGACCAGGACCGGCGCGACACGCGCGTACAGAACGCACTGGAGACGGGCCAGTTCCCGACGGCCACGTTCACGGCCACCGGCATTTCCGGGCTGGACACATCCCAGATTTCGGACGACAACAAGATGACGTTCCAGCTAAACGGGACGCTCGAGCTGCACGGCGTGACAAAGGACGTCACCTGGACGGTCGAAGCGACCCGCCAATCGAACGTGATGAGCGCGATCGCCAACCTGGACTTCAACTTCTCGGATTTCGGGATCGATCCGCCCAGCATTGGCGGGTTCGTGTCCGTGCAGGACCACGGGACGCTGCAGGCCGTGATCATCGCGCAGATGCAGTAGGCCGCGGCCCGCCCTACAATTGGCGGGTGTTACGTCTCGTTGGCCTGATGCTGATCGTCCTTGGCGCGATGGCGTTCGTGGGGTGCAAAGCCGGGGACGACATCTCGACCAAGACGCCCAGTCCATCACCGACAGCGGCAAGCGAAACGCCGACGCTTGCTCCGGGCGAGTGGGCGACGTTCGCAGCGAAGAACGACTGCATCAAGTTCACGTACCCGGCGGACTGGAAAGCACAGGCGCCAGTTGGCCTGACGAGCTCCGGGGCGTTCTGCCCAGGTGGAACGAAGGCACAGAGCAAAGTGGCGCCATGCAACGCGGCCACGGTCGACGAGAACCTGGCGCTCGTGCAGGTCACCGCGCCGGGCGGATCTACGCCTGCGCCAACGCCGTCGACGACTCCGGCGGGAAGCGACACACCTGCGCCAATACCAACGCCGATCCCAGCGCCGGCATCGATCGAGCTGTATGTGGCGGGCACCCGCTGCGAGTCGATGGCAGATCACCTCAACCAGGTGCTGATGACAGAGACCAACGGCGGCCGCACCGCCGGCCCAATCACCAACGAGACGGTCTTCGGGGATCCTGCGCTTTGCACTGACGTGACGATCCCGGAAGACACGGGCGACTACGTGACGAGCCTTTGCACCGTCGAGGACGGATCGAACATCTACGTCCTCTTCCGCGATTCGTTGGCGGCGCGGCGGGATGAGTTCAAGCCGACGCTCGACAAGATCGTGGCCGGCTGGACACTGACGCAGGTTCCGTCACCGACGGTCTCGCCGGTGGGGCCGCTGGCGCCGAATCCTTCTTAGAGAAAAACTCACGCGCCTCGCTCGCCGCTGGAGTCAGGATGGGGCCTGACCTACGGCTCGCATAGCTCGCCCGGCGCCTGTTAGCCGTGCGGCTTGAGCAGCACCTTGATGCAGTTCTCTTTGCGGTTCGTGAAGATGTCGTATCCGCGCGGCGCGTCGTCGAGACTCATCGTGTGGGTGATGATCGCTGAGGGGTCAGCCTTGCCTTCGTTTACGAGTTGCAGCATCTGCGCCATGTAGCGCCGCACGGGCGCGACGCCGATCTTGAAGGTGATGTCGCGCAGGAACGACATGAACATCGGGAAGGGGAACTCCGGCTCCGTGTACATGCCGACGGCGCTGATCGTGCCGGCGGGCCGCACGTAGCGGAACGTCGACTTGAGCGACGCCTCGATGCCGACGGCTTCGAGGACGACGTCTGCGCCACGGCCTTCGGTGTGGCTTTTCACGACTTCGATCGGGTCTTCCTTCGACATGTCGACAGGAACGGCGCCGATCTTCTTTGACATCTCGAGGCGCTCCGGCATCGAATCGATAGCCAGCACCATCTTCGGGTTGAAGGTGAGGGCGGCCATCTGCGTGAACAGCCCGACCGGGCCGGAGCCGACGACAGCTACGACATCGCCGGGCTTGATGTCGCCGCGATCCGCGCAGAAGTAGCCTGTGGAGAAGATATCGCCGATAAAGACAGCCTTCTCGTCGCTGAGGCCGTCCGGCACTTTCTCGAGCGTGAAGTGGCCGTTGGGGACGCGGAGGTACTCGGCCTGGCCGCCGGGCAGCGTGACGAAGCCGAACGTCTGCTGCGTGGCGCAGACGCTGGTCCAGCCGCTCTTGCAGTAATAG
>JBDTOK010000019.1:0-21924 GCA_039933275.1 Chloroflexota bacterium
GCAGCCGTACTTTGAAGACGTCAGCGTGGGCGACGAGTTGCCGGGAATCGAACTCGACATAAACGCGAAGCGGCTGGCGCTGCAGACGAGCGGATCGCAGGACTGGTACCCGGTGCACTTTGACCGGGCGTTTGCGGAGAAGGCGGGCCACCCGGACGTCTTCATGAACACGGGCTGGCTGCAGGCCGCGCTGGTTCGCGTGATCACGGACTGGATGGGCGACGAGGGGTTCCTGCGGCGGCTGAAGTTCGAGATGCGGCGCCAACACCGGCCGGGTGACACGGTGGTCTGTCGCGGGCGTGTCGTTGGGCTGGATGAAGCGGCTGCGGCTGTCCAGCTGGAGGTGTGGCTGGAGAACGAGCGGGAGGGCGTGGCGACGCCGGGAGACGCGACGGTGGTCCTTCCGCGCCGCGGATAGGCGAAGCGGCGGCCTATTTGACTGCGCGCGGAGGCTCTGCTACAAGTGCGTTGAGCAACCGCTTATAACAATTGTGAGGTAACCATGGGCCGCGAAGACCTTCTGAAGAAAGTGCCGCTCTTTGAGGAGCTGGGCAAGCGCGACCTTGAGCGACTGGCCAAGCTCATGGTCCCCCGCAGCGTTAAGGCCGGCGAAACCGTCATCAAGGAAAACGACCAGGCTGCGGGATTCTTCGTGGTGGAGAAGGGCAAGACCGAGGCGGTTCGCGGCCTCGAGACGTCGAACCCGACGCCGCTGGCGACGTTTGGCCCCGGCGACTTCTTCGGTGAGATGGCGCTCTTCGAGGGCTTCCCGCGCTCCGCGACCGTGCGCGCGGTCGAGGACAGCGAGCTGCTGGCGATGACACGCTGGGACTTCATGGCTGAGCTGAAGAACCACCCGGAGATCGCCGTCGGGATGCTGCCGGTGCTGGTGCGCCGGTTGCGCGAAGCAGACGCCAAGCTGGCGGAGTAAACGCCGGCGGTAGGCTTACGCACGAGAAGGGGTCGCAAGTGAGCGACGCCATTCATCCAGTCGCCGCACTTGACCGGATTGGCTACATCCTCGAGAGAACGCGCGAGCCAGCGTATCGCGTCAAGGCGTTTCGGAACGCGGCAGATGCCATCCGCGGGCTATCCGATGACGAGCTGCGCGAGCTAGCCGCGTCCGGTCGTTTACGTAACCTGCCCGGGGTCGGCGAGAAAACCGAGCGCGTGATCCTGGAGGCACTCGCCGGCGAGCGGCCGTCGTACCTCGCGAGCCTCGAGACGCTCACGCCAGTTCCCGACGAAGGCCCCGGCGCGGAGATACGGGCGCTGTTGAAGGGCGATTGCCATACTCACTCGGACTGGTCGGATGGCGGTAGCCCCATCGAGGTGATGGCCGCGGCGGCGCGGGATCTAGGTCATGAATACATCGCCCTCACCGACCACTCGCCGCGATTGAAGATTGCAAACGGACTCAGCCCCGAGCGGTTGCGTGAGCAGCTCAAGCTCGTCGAAGCGCTCAACGAAAAGTTGGCGCCATTCCGGATTTTCACCGGGATCGAGGTCGACATACTCGACGACGGTAGCCTGGACCAGGAGACGGATCTTCTGGCACGCTTGGACGTCGTTGTCGCCAGCGTGCACTCGAAGCTGCGGATGGGCGGCGAAGAGATGACCCGTCGCATGATCGGCGCGCTGGCCAATCCGCACATGGACATCCTCGGCCACTGCACCGGGCGCATTGTTGTGGGCAAGGGCCGTCCGGAATCGAGTTTCGACGCCGAGTTGGTCTTCGCGGCGGCCGCGATGCTCGACAAGGCGGTTGAGATCAACAGCCGCCCGGAACGGCTTGACCCGCCAAAGCGTTTGTTGCGCCTCGCGGTCGAGATGGGGTGTAAGGTGAGCATCGACACAGACGCGCACGCGCCCGGGCAACTTGAGTGGCAGCAGAACGGGTGCGACCGAGCCGCCGAGTGCGAGGTCCCTACCGAATCGATCGTTAACGCAATGGACGCCGCTGGGCTCGCCGCTTGGACTGCGTCACACGCTCAGTAGCCAGTCTCTATCCTAGAATCGCGCCCTGCTCCCGTAGTTTCACTTGCAGTGCGCTGACGTCCACACTTGCCGCAGAAGTTCCCTTAGCTGCGGCCATCGCTGCCGCTGTGCCCGCAGCCTGACCTGTCGCCATGCACGGCGGGATCTCCTTCGTGGCGTGGTGCACGCGGTGGTCGACGGAGATGCAGCGTCCGGCGACCAGCAGGTTGGTCGCGCCGGCTGGCAGCAGGCTGCGATAGGGGATGCTGTACGTGCAGTCGTATTTCGTCCAGTGGCCGGTGCGGGCGATCGTGTCCTCGAACGGCTGGTTGAGGTCATCGCGAGCCATCACGTAACGTCCGAGCAGTCGGCGCGACTCGGTGATGCCGAGCTGATCGGCTACGAGCGAGACGTAGCTGTCTTCGAACCCCGGCGCCGTGGACTTGAGGCGCGCGGCCTCCTCCATCACCAACTCTCGGCACTCGACTAGCGATCCGGACACCTCCGTTGGGTTGGTGGCGTCGATCTTTCGGCGCACCGATGCCTCGCCGCCCCACGGCACGAGCACGCGATCGTGGCCGACGGTGCGGAAGAACAGCCCACGCGCATCGGCGAACGCGCGCTCAACGTCGACGCCGCCGAGCTCGAACCAGAGCCACGGATGCACGCGCTCCAGCTCGAACGGCTCGCCCGCGCCGGCGAAGATGTCGCCGTCTCCCGTGGCGTCGATGACGACGGACGGCGCGATCGCCTGGCGGCCGGCCTTGTTCTGCACGATGACGGCCGTGATGCGCCCGTCTTCGACCAGCGGCTCGCATGCCCAGGTTTGGTACAGAATGCGCACCTTGGCCTCCGCTAGCATCCGGTCGGCCGCGAAGACGAATTCTGCCGGCTCGAAGGCGACGGAGTAGCGCACGCGGTGCGGCCCCGCGCCCCAGACCAGCCCCCAGCGCCGGTAGTGCTCGACGAGCTTTGAGTGCGGATCGTTCCACTCGTGCTCCGGCGGGTAGTAGACTCCGCCGCGGATCTCCATCCGATCGACGATCTCCTGGCAGAGGCCACCGATGGCGCGCTTGCCGGCGCCATCATCCATCGTCAGGAGTAGGAGGATCATCCCGCCGGTGGCGAGACCGCCGGTGTACGAGAAGCGCTCGACCAGCAGCGTGTCCGAGCCGTTCCGCGCCGCGGCGACCGCTGCCGCCACGCCTGCGGACCCACCGCCCACGACCAGCACATCCGGCCGCGCAACGATGGGGACGCGCGATTCAGGGAGCGTGACATAGTCGGCCATTACGCGGGGAGCATAGCCGAAAGTGGAAGGCGAAGGTTAGAGCTGGCTACGCCGTCTTGCGCCAGTGGCCCTTGCCCTCGCTGGTGCGGCGGGAGGCCTGGGCGCGCATGACCGTGCCCTCAGCGATGACTTCGTAGGCGTCGTTCTTGCTGAAGGCGTAGGGCAGGAATGCCCCCGGGTCGACTTCGCAGAGGATGCGGCCGGACGTATAGGCGTGGCCCTCTGTATAGATAGCGTCCAGCACCTGGTGCACTGGAATGTCGGAGACGGGGTCGTGCGGCGAGTCGCGGAAGACGAGCTCGCCCCGTCCGCGTCGCGCTTCCATCACTGTGATGTCGTTCGTCACCTGCACTAGCACCGGCGCGCTGTCGAAGCCGCTGCCATCTGCGCGTGGGAGGAACTTGAAGAAGAAGAACGTGTCTTCCTGGCGGCCCGCGGGCGCAGGACTGTCGCAGCGGCCGCGCATGCTCAGGTAACGAATGTCGTGGCGGTCGGCGTGGCCCCAGACGTGGTCACCCTGCTGCTCGAATGCGACCTTCGCTAGCTTGCGCGGGTCGCCGTAAAGCTCGCGGCCGAACGTGACCGCTTCGGTCGTCGTGATGGCGGAGGAGAGGACGTAGTTGCCGGTGATGTCGCCGTACTTCGCGCGAATGGCGAGACCGCTGGCGCTGTACGGACCAACGCAAGTCGAGTCGGCGACTTCAGTAACCCAGGCGACGCCAACGTGCGCCGGGGCAGGCTCGAGCGGTGGCGGAAGCAGCGCACGAACGGCGTCCGGCTCCGTCTCGAAGTGGACGGTGAGCGTCTTCACGCCGAGCTGATGACAGCGCGAGTAGATGCGCTGGATGTTGTCGATTTCGTCAGCGGTTTTTACAAAGCGCACGCAGCCGCCTCCTCGTTAGTACATCAAATAGGACGCATCAGTGGGGGCCCTGTTTCGCCTTCGAGATAGCAATATTGCCCTATTTTTGGCAAAAACGAAGGAGCGGCAGCGTTTCCGCTACCGCTCCCAAACCGGTCAGCCGGGGCGACCGCTACTTCTTGCCGGCTGTCTCGAAGCCCTTCTGGATGTTCTTCACGACCTCTTGCGTCGAACCGACGTCACCGGCCTGAGCAGCTTCCTCCAGCGACTTCGTGGTGATGTTTCTTTTGTCGCCGTGGTCGTCCTCCGGGGCGTCGCATCCGCATGATAGGCACATATCGTTTCCTCCTCCTGAGCTGCCGTTCGATGTGGATAACGTATCGTTCGTCCCGCTACATCCTCATAAATGCGCGGCCCGTCTCGTTGCAGCGATCTATCAGGTTGGGAAGCGAGTGCCGTCCGGTAACTGTGCGATACGTCACTTTCGCGCCGATGTGCGCGCCTGCCATAATGCCGGAAGTATCCCCGATTCCCCGAAAGGAAGCGCGTGTCCACCGAGATCGCCGAAGATGTTGTCGTTGCGTCTCCGGCCCTAATCGACGAAAAGAATCTGCTGCGGTCGATCATCCGGCTGTCGTGGCCTGTCGTCGCCCAGCAGATCAGCTTCTCGATGGTACAGCTTGTCGACACGGCTCTCGTTGGTCACCTCGGCGACGATTCACTGGCGGGCGTTCGGTTGGCGGGGCAGATCCTATGGTTCTCGCAGGCCGGCATTATCGCGACGGGCGTAGGCGCGACGGCGATCGTCGCACGCACAGTCGGCGCAGGCGACACGAAGAAGGCGTCGAGCATTCTGCAGACGGCGTTCGTTCTCGCCCTGGCGCTGGGAATCGTCATGGGTATCTTGATGTTCTTCGCCGGTGGCTGGTGGCTGGGCGTCCTCGGAGCGGAGCCTGAGGCGCAGAAGGCGGGCGGCGACTGGCTGAGGGCGGCGGCCTTCGGGATGCCGTTCCTCGCACTGTTATATGCGGCGAACTCCGCCCAGCAAGGGGCAGGTGATACACGCACCCCGATGGTGATCGGCGTGGTCATCAACATCGTCAACATCGTGGTGGCGTACTCGCTGATCAACGGCACTGGGATTGCTCCCAAGCTGGGCGTGGTTGGGTCAGGGATTGGGTTCGCTGTGACGGAAATTGTCGGCTGCTTCCTGGTGATTGCCGTGCTGTCCAGCGGAAGGCGCCGGCTCAGCTGGCACCCGCGCGAGATGCGCACCTTCGATGTCGGCGTGGCGAAGCGGATCGCTAACATCGGCGGCCCGGCCGGACTGGAGCAACTGCAGTTCAACATCGCCTTCATGATCTACACCTCGATCGTGGCCAGTCTTGGCACCGTACAGCTGGCCGCGCACGGGGTGACGCTTGGCATCCAGAGCCTAACGTTCAACATCGGCTTCGGACTGGGTATCGCCGCGACCGCGCTCGTCGGGCAGAGCCTGGGGGCTGGCCGACCCGACCTCGCCGAGCGCTCGGCCTACCTGACGATGCGATACTCGCTCGTCTTCATGATCGCGAACGCCTTCATCCTCGCGATCTTCGGTGAGCAGATCACATCGCTGTTCGTTGGTGGCCAAGACGCTGACCAGGTGATCCATCTTGGCGGTCAACTGTTGTTTATCTTCGCTTTCGCAATGCCTGGGCTCGCCGTGAGCTTATCGCTGGGGGGTGCGCTCCGCGGCGCCGGAGACACGCGATCGGTCCTCTACGTCATGGCCGGCTCGACGTGGATTGTGCGTCTGATCCCGGCGTATTTGCTGGCGCTCCACTTTGGTCTGGGTGCGCAGGGCGCATGGCTCGCTGCCGTGGCCGATATCAGCGTGCGGGCGCTGCTGATGGCCTGGCGCTTCCGGCAAGGAAAGTGGAAGCACATACGCGTCTGAGGCGACGCCCTCGGCTGATAGAATAGGGTGAGGAGGAAGCCCATCCTTGGTAATCATCTATACCGTGCACCCCTGTGGCGCCAGCGAGGCCGCCTTGAAAGCGCTGACCGCGCGTGGCGTCGCCTTTGAAGAGCGCCGCGTCGATCACAACGTCGACTGGTGGAACGAAGCCCTCAACTACTCGATTACTGTGCCCGTGATCATCTGGGAGAATGGCGACATCGAGATTGGTTGGGACGGCGACCACGGCTGCGAGATTACCTGACGCCACGAGCTAAGATGCCAAAAGCAGCCGCTCCGGCTCTGCCCCAATTTAGCGTCTACAATACGCTGTCCCGGCGCGTGGAGGAGTTCCTCCCGCTGGAGCGCGGCCGCGTCAAGATGTATAGCTGCGGCCCAACCGTCTACCGCGACGCTCACATCGGGAACATGCGGTCGTACCTGATGGCGGACTGGCTCCGCCGCTTCCTGGAGACGCAGGGCTACAGCGTTTCGCACGTCAAGAACATCACGGACGTCGGCCATATGCGCGAAGAGGTGCTGGACCGCGGCGAAGACCGCGTGATCGCTGCCGCACGCGCCGCCGGCACGTCGCCGCAGGAGATCGCCGCGCACTACACCGAAGCGTTCCTCCGCGACGAGTCGAAGCTTGGCATCCTGCCAGCGAGCAACTACCCGCGAGCCTCCGAATCCGTGGTCGAGATGGTTGCCATCATCGAGCGGCTGGTGGAGAAGGGCCATGCATACGAATCGGGCGGTAACGTCTACTTCGATGTCGCTTCGTTCCCGGACTACGGCAAGTTGTCCGGCCAGCAGGCTGAGGGCCTCGAAGAGAGCGGGCGCGTGGCCCCGGACCCGGGCAAGCGCGACCAGCGTGACTTTGCGCTGTGGAAGGCCGCTGAGCCGGGGCGCGCGCTGAAGTGGACGAGCCCCTGGGGCGATGGCTTCCCGGGCTGGCACATCGAATGCTCGGCGATCGTGTCGCGCTTTCTGGGTGAGCGGATCGATTTTCACACCGGCGGCGTCGACAACATCTTTCCGCACCACGAAGACGAGATCGCGCAGAGCGAAGCGGCGCTCGGCCACAAGCACGTGCAGGCGTGGGTGCACGGACAGCACCTGCTAGTCGATTGGCTGAAGATGGCGAAGTCCACGGGCAACGTCTATCTCGTCTCCGACCTGGAAGACCGCGGCTTAGATCCGCTGGCCTTCCGCTACCTCTGCGCCACCGCGCAGTTCCGCTCGCGGCTCAACTTCACTCTCGCGTCGCTGCGTGCCGCGCAAGTCGGCCTCGATCGCCTGCGCGCCAAGCTACATGAGCCAGAGGGCAGGCTCACCAAGAAGGCAAGCGCAGACGCCGAAGTGGTCCGCAAGAAGTTCTGGGCGGCCGTCTCCAAGAACCTGAACGTACCGGCAGCGCTGGCCGTCGCCTGGAGTGTCGCGCGCTCCAGGCTGCCCGGCTCGATCAAACGGGAACTGCTGCTGGACTTTGACCGCCTGCTCGGCCTCGACCTTGGCCGGCAGCCGGCGCGACCAGAGTCGCTCGGGAGCGAGGTTGCGGAGATCGTCCGTGCGCGGAGTGGTCTTCGCAAATCGAAGCAGTACGCCGAGGCCGACGCATTGCGCGCGCAACTGATCGACGCAGGCTACGAAGTGCAGGACCGCGGTGCCACTACCGTCGTCACGCCGAAGTCGGAGTGGCGTCGCGCGGAGCCGCAGATCTCCTCCAGCGACGACGTTGACTCGCTGCTTTCGCGGGAGCCGGCGCTGGAGTTCACCGTGAGCATCGTCGCGCGGCAGGGTTGCGCGGAGCTGGAGCGCTGCGTCACCTCCGTCAAGACGTGGCTCAAGGACACGCCTGCCGAGATCATCGTCGTAGACAACGGCTTCGACGAGGAGTGCCACGTTTTCGTGGACGAAGTGGCATCCGGTGACGAGCGATTTCGCTTGTTCCACGCCGACCACTTCCTCGGTCAGGCCGCGGCGCGCAACGTAAGCCTGAGGCAGGCGCGTGGCCGCTACGTCGTCTTCATCGATACGAGCGTTGAGCTGCGCGGAGACATCTTCTCGAGGCTGCGCGCGATGCTTGAGGACCAGACCGTCGGCATCGTCGGGCGCTGGGGTGCTGTGACCGATGACCTCCGCACGTTCACCGAGGCGAAGACGTCTGGCGACGTCCACGCCGTCGAAGGTTACCTGATGGCGTTCCGTCGCTCCGTGCTGCGCGAAGCCGGTCTACTCGATGAGAAGTATCGCTTCTACCGTCACCTGGACCTCGACTTCAGCTTTGCGGTGCGCAACCGCGGCTATCGCGCCATCATCGACACGACGCTGCCCGCGAAGCGCCACGAGCACGTCGACTGGGAAGCGACGCAGCCGGAGGAGCGCGACCGCCTGAGCAAGCGCAACTTCTACCGGTTCCTGCGCAAGTGGGAGAAGCACCCCGAACTGCTGACCGCCGGGCCGGTCGCGTCTCGATGAAGCAACTGACGTTCCTCGCGCCGAAGCAGCTTGAGTGGCGCGAAGTCCCCGAGCCGACAATCACCGCGCCGCGCGAGGCGATCATCCGCCCGATCTCCGTCGCCACATGCGACATCGACGGTGGCGCGATTCATGGCATCGTTCCTCTGGCAGGGCCGTACGCCTTCGGTCACGAGTGCGTCGCGCAGGTGATTCAGGTCGGCGGGGATGTCTCCAGTGTCAATCGTGGGGGACACGGTCATCTGTCCGTTCCAGATCAACTGCGGCGCGTGCGACTTCTGCAAGCGCGGCCTGACCGGCAGCTGCGAGTCAGTGAAGGCTGGCTCGTCGTATGGGCTTGGGCCACTCGGTGGCATAACGTGGGGCGGCACGCTCTCTGACTATGCGCTCGTCCCCTACGCCGACGCCATGCTCGTGAAGGTGGACGCTGGCTCGGAGCGGCTGGCCAGCCTGGCGGACAACGTGCCGGATGGCCGGCGCACAGTTGCGGCGCACCTTGCGGCGCGGCCGGGTGCGCCGGTGCTTATACTCGGCGGCGCTGGACCGAGCAGCATCCCGTTGTACGCAGCTGCCATCGCTATAGCGCTTGGTTCGAGCCAGGTGGACTACGTCGACTTCGATGCCAAGCGGCTGGAGATCGCGAAGTCTATTGGCGCGAACCCGGTGGAGATCAAGCAGGGCGAGTACCCGAAGCGCTTCGGGAAGTGGCCGATCACCGTCGACTCTTGCAACAACGTCGATGGCTTGCACTGCGCGATTCGCTCGACGGAGCCGGGCGGCGTTTGCACCAGTACCTCGATCTACTTCGGCGCCGGCGTGCCGATGCCACTCCTCGAAATGTACACGCGCGGCGTCACGTTTGTTACCGGCCGCGTGCATGCTCGTGCTGCGATTGAGCCGATCCTTGCGCTGGTACAGGCAGGCAAGTTCGCGCCCGAGCAGGTCACGTCGGAGACGGCGGATTGGGACGACGCGATCGATGCGCTGTGCAGCTATACGACGAAGCTGATCATCACGCGCGCCCCGCTAGCCCTTTAACCGGCGCTACTCTTTGTCTTTGCGGAGCCGCTTGCCGACTTCGCTGCGCACCCGCCACTGTTCGCGGCGGAGTGTCGAGCGCCAGACGGCCAGCCGGTCCTCGACGGGGTAGCTGATCGCCTTCCAGCGAGATGACTGCGGCTTGACCGGCACGCCCCAGCGGACCGCGGACGCAGCCCACGAAAGGCCAGCGCCAAAGCTAGCGAGGATAACGTTGTCGCCGACCTTTACGCGCCCCTCCTGGATCGCTTCGCAGAGCGCGATTGGGATCGAGGCGGCGCTGGTGTTGCCGTACTCCGCGACGTTGGAGAAGACCTTCTCGATCGGGAGGCCCAGGCGTCGGGCACCGGCGTCGATGATGCGGAAGTTGGCCTGGTGCGGGATGAACAGGTCGACCTGCGACGTCTTCAGCCCGGAAGCGGTGATCACCTTCTCCGAGGCTTTGGCCATCATTTGCGTGGCCCAGCGGAAGATCTGCGGGCCGTTCATGCGCAGGTAGTAGTCGTCTTCCTTGGCGGCGTGGCCATTGGAGCCGGCGTTGGCGTGCCGGCGGCGTGACCCCGCGCGGATAGTCAGCAGGTTCGCGCCTGCGCCGTCTGAGCCCATCGTTGTGGCCATGATGCCAGGCTCGTCCGAAGCGCGGAGGACGACTGCCCCTGCGCCGTCGCCGAAGAGCACGCACGTGGAGCGGTCCTTCCAGTCGAGGTGGTTGGAGAGCTCATCGGCGCCGACAACGAGAACGTTGGTCGCTCGCCCAGCTTCGATAAAAGCGGCGCCCGTGTTGAGCGCGTAGACGAAGCCCGCGCACGCTGCGTTCAGGTCCATCGCCCCGGCGCCTTTCGCGCCGATGCGGTCCTGCACCAGCGATGCCGTCGAAGGCATGATGTGGTCCGGCGTACACGTCGCGACGAGCACAAGGTCGAGCTCGTTCGCGTGCATCTCAGCGGTGTGGAGCGCGTCCTTCGCAGCGCGGACGGCCATGTCCGACGTCGCCTCGTCTCGGCCGACGATGTGGCGTTTCTCGATGCCGGTGCGGGACGATATCCACTCATTGGTGGTATCGAGGCCCATCTTCACGAACGTCTCGTTAGGGACGACGCGGTTGGGCACGTACATGCCCCAACCGATGATCTGTGCGTATTTTCGGGGCGCCGCGACGACCTCCGCCCGGCGATGGTCTCCGTTGAGACTCATGTTGTCCTTAATGCCGGCGGACTACTTGGCGTCCGGCTGTTTTGCATTCTCAGAAGCAATTGCCATCGCCCAGATCTCCTCGGGTGTGAAGAACGAAGTCTTAAATCCGAGGAAGTGTTCCGTCTTTTCGTCCCACTGTCCGTCGTAGGCGTCCTGCACCTTGTCGTAGATCTCCTTCACCACACGGCTCATCGTCGTGTAGTGAGCTTCCTTGCCGCGCTTTGTCGCCTCTTCGTTCAGGATCGCAACGATGCCTTCAGAGCCGGACATAGCGCCGATGACGGTACGCTCTCCGGCGCTGCGGCCGACAATTGCCGGGTCGTATGCGAGGTAGATGAGGCCGCCGGGGGCGTCGTCCTGGCGGGCGACACCGGCCTGATGGATGCCCGCCTGCGTTGTGAACACGTCGCCCAGGAACGGGGAGTTTGTTGCGATCGGGACGTGCCGGTTCATCATCTCCTTCATCTCTTTGAGGACCGTCAGATCGAAGCCCGGGTCGCCGTAGAGACGAATCGAGCTGGCCACCATCTGCTCGAGCGAAGTGTTACCTGTGCGCTCGCCAAGCCCGCCGAACGCGACGTTGACCTTGCGGCAGCCCCAGCGCCAGGCGGCGATGGAGTTGGCGGTGGCCAGGCCGAAGTCGTTGTGGCCATGGAACTCGAGTTCAGCGCCGGTCTCGTTCAGTAGCGTGGAAATCAATCGCGGGATACCGAATGGCAGAGCGGCGTATGGGTCGGGGGAACCCCAACCAATCGTGTCGCAGACGCGGAACTTCGCCTTGCCTTCCGTCTGGTCGAGGACAGTGCGCATGAAGGGGATGACCCAGCCGTAGATGTCGGCGCGGGTGCAGTCCTCGAGGTGGATGCGCGGCGTGATGCCGTACTCCAGCGTGGTGAGAATCGGTTTGAGGTATTTGTCGATCGCCTCTTCTTTGGAGTGGTAGCCGAGCTTGTCGAAGATGTGGTGGTCGCTGGAAGAAGCGAGCATGCCCGTCTCTTTGACGCGGCCCTGGCTCAGCGCGTACAGCTCCTTGACGTCCTTCGGGTTGGCGCGGATCCACGTTGTGATCTGCGGGAACTCGTAGTCCTTGCTCAGGAGTTGGTCCAGCACCCAGGCGTCGCGCTTGTGGTAGATGAACGTCTCGATAGCCCAGATGCGGCCGGTGCCGTTGTCCAGCCGGTGAAGCAGGTCGACGTAACGCACTCGGTCTTCGTTTGGGAAGAAGGGGAACCGCGAGTCCTGCGCGCCGTCACGGAGGGTGGTGTCCGTGATGTACTTGGGTTCCGGCTGTCCGGGCGGGACTGTGGCAGGTTGTTCTTCTAGCTTGATCGGCGGGATGGCGCCCTTGTAGTTGTAGTAGACGCGTTCCGCGTTGACCGTATCTTTTGTTACCATTCGCTCTCTTCCAGCCCTATTCTATCTGCACTCGAAATTGGCTGCTACTTGCCTATTTTACAGCGGATTTAACACCCAATCAGGGGCTATCCGTAATTGTATACGTTCCGTCGTCAGTGATTTCGATATCGCTGTCCTGGACGATGATATTGTCATCGCAATCAAGCACGAGGATGTCGTAAACTCCGGCGCCGACCTTAATCGTGTGCTCGCCGCCCGCTGGGACTGTGATGCCCTTCCCAAGCTTGTCGCCGCCCCAGTTCTGGGCGTTCGTCGGCGAAATCGCCAGCGAACAGACCTCGTTCGTACCCTCGTTGACGATGTCCAGGCTGACCACTTTGTGCGCGTCGCCAACATAAAGGGAGGAAGCGCCCTGCGGCTCCCCTTCGACCTGGATCTGGACTTCGTAGGTGCCGTCCTTCAGGCCGCTGGGGTCGGTCACGCAGACCCACCAGTTGCCGCTTTCGCCGCCGGACCAGGTGTTGCCGATGATGCTGCCCTTTTCGTCGAGCGTGCCGTCCACGTACCAGTTCGCGTCCCAGCTCATGCCGTCCTGCATGCCGGTGTAGTCCCAGAAGGCGCAGACGTTTTGCGGGTTAGACGGCAGCGCCACGATCGTTTCTGTTGGCTGGTCGTCCGCCGTCACGTCTGGCGCGAAGGTGATGTAGCTGACGTCAACCAGTGAGGTGTCGAAGCTACCACCAACGGGTGTGGCCTGCGCGCCATTGTCCTGCTGGTACGGCGAGACGTACTCCTTGCCGTTCTCCGCGTCGTCGATCAGGTTCTGCGCCAGGTTCACCGGCCGCAGTCCGTTGATGAAACCGCCCACCGGCACGCACGTGTCGCTGTCGTCGATGTAGCCGTCGCCGTTAGTGTCTGTTAGGCGCCGGCAGTCCACGGCCGATCCTTCCGAACCAGAGCCAGCGATTGATGGTACACCGATGAGTTGGCCCGCGTCGTCAACCGCAAGGCCGCCGCTGTTGCCGCCGGCGATCGTGGCGTCGGTCTTGATCCAGGCCCGGTCGCCGACGGAATGTTCTGACGTGAAGCCGCTGACGCTGCCGCGCGTGAACGTGATCGTCTCGCCACCGATGCCCGGGTAGCCGAGAATCTGCACGTCCTGGCCGATGTCCACTTTGTCGGAGTCGCCGACAGTGACGAACGGGAACTGGTCGGTGACGTCGTCTCCGCCGATCGTCTTCGTGATCTTGATTACGGCGAGGTCGATGGCGTAGTCCACAGTCTTGATCTCGGCGATGTACTTGACGACTGGCGCCTGGTCCGTGCGGTCCGTAATCGCGATTTGAAGGGTGTCGTACTCGCCGGAGCGGTCATCGACAACGTGGCCGTTTGTCAGGATGTAGCCGTCCTTGGAGATTAGCGTCCCGGAGCCGTGCCAGACGAGATCGCCGGACTTGACCGCCTGGATTTGCACCACGGCGTGCGCCAGGTCTGACACGCCGACCGGTTTCGCCGTCGCCGCAGCCGTGGCGCTAGGGGCGGGCGTCGCGCTGGTCTTGGCGTCGTCTCCCCCGCCGCAAGCAGCCAGAAGGCCAAGTAGCGCAAATATAGCCAGCGATATGATCAGCCACGGTGAACGCATAGACTTACCTCAGGGGCAATATCGGCCGAATGGCCAGGCGGGACGAAGCAATTGTCCCAAGTTGCCTATATACAGTCAACGAGGAGGCCGCCCGTGTCCACACGTTGGGATGAGATTGAATTTGATGAAGGCAAGATGAAGTGCTATGTCGCGATGCCGGAGTCGACGCCTGCACCTGCGGTCATCGTCGCGCAGCACGCTGGCGGCGTCGATGACTTCGTGCGGGGCATGGCTGATCGCTTCGCCGCGGACGGCTTCGTCGCAGTAACGCCGGACCTCTACCACCGCGAGGAGCCCGACTCCAAGGACGACCCGATGACCCGCATGTCTCGCCTACGCGACCAGAAGATCATCGCCGACGTTAATGCTGCTGTCGCTCACGCAAAGGGTCTGCCGGAGGTCGCGGGGCAGAAGCTAGGAGTGACCGGGTTCTGCATGGGAGGCCGCGTCGCTTACCTGATGGCGGCGGCCAGCGACGATTTCAGCGCTTCAGTCGTGTTCTGGGGCGGGAACATCATGCAGCCGTGGGGGCAAGGGCGGGCGCCGTTCGAGATGACCGACCAGATCAACTGTCCCGTGCTCGGCCTCTTCGGCGAAGACGACCCGAACCCGAACCCGGCAGACGTCGCCAAGATCGACGCTGAGATGACGCGCCTAGGTAAAGAGCACGTGTTTCACCGCTATACGGGCGCCGGCCACGCTTTCATGAGCGAGACGCGGCCGAGCTACCGACCGGAAGCGTCCGCCGATGCCTGGAAGCGCGCCGTCGACTGGTTCAATCGCCACCTCCGCAAGTGAGCGAAGCGCTCCCCGGCCTGCGGCTCGTCGTGGCGTGGTCTGACCGGCGGAACCTCTGCTCGATGATCGGTGACGACCTGCGCGGGCTTGCCGGTGATGCGGAAGTCCACCGGCTCGGCGATGATGCTTTCGTCGTGCACGCGCCGCTCAGCGCGGACGCGCTCCGCGATCACCTGCGCCCCCATCTCACAGCAGAAGACGAAGGGCTGCTCGTGATCGACTTCGAGGTGTGGTCTGGATATGGAAAAGCCCTGAACGCCAAGTGGCTGCTCGCTCGCGGCCACTGACGCCCAGGGTTTGTTTGCGCTGAGTGCGGTTCGGCTTACGCCTTGCCGTTGTCGGTTGAGAGCGTGCTGCTGGCGCGCTCCTTCGTGGACTCGGCCATCTCGCGCGTCTGGTCCTTGACCTCGGTTACCGTGTCGCGGGCGCCTTCTCGTGCTTGGTCGAGTGTTTGGCCGAAGCGGTCTTTCGTGTGCGAGACGACGGTTTGCGCGCGATCTTTGGCTTCCGCGACCGTCTCTTTGCCGGCGTCGACGAACTGTCCCGGGTCTTCCCGCCCTGCGCGAAATTTCGAGGCGACCGCCTCCCTCCTCTCAGAGCCGTTACGTGGCTCGAAGAAGTACATGAGGCCGGCTCCAACCAGGATTCCGAATAGCAGTCTGATCATCGATCTTGCCCCTTTCTGTTTGTGACTGAGCGCAGCATAGGGGCCAAATGCTTGCGCCGTGATAAATGGGAGGTTAAGCATCGATTGCAAAACCGTAGTTGTTCGCGGCTGCAACGCGCTTGATAGGGTTGTGACACCAGCCTTTATGCCCCCTGCCCCCGCTGCGCTAAATGATGGGCGTGGACGGATTGGAGGCGACTCATGGCAAACACAGAACTGACGGTGGAGCGAGTCCCGGTAATTTTCGCGATTGGTGAGCTCTGGTTGCTCCACGACTTCGTCCGGCACGAGTCTCCTGACGCCAAAGCTTGGCGCTATCCGCCGGCCTGCGAAGACCTGAACGACGAGATCGCTTTCGCAATCGATTGCTGCGAAACGCACTCGCTGACGGAGTACACGCTGATGCTGTCTCGCGGCGACTTGCTGACGATCGACTACTTCATCCGCCGCGATCACAAGACGCCGGAAGGCGCGAGCGGTAAGAGGGTTTTGCTGAAGGCGTTCCGCGCGCGCAAAGAGCTGGCGGACCACATACTTGAGCACACTGGCGACGACCGAACTTTTATGGAGGTGACTGGACATGCCTCAACGAGAGACATCGACACCGGTAAGAACTCCGCTTGAAGCGCCCTCTGGTCTTCCGTCACCAAAGCTTTTCCCGGCGGAGATCTGCCCGCAGCAGAAGCGGGAGATGGCATCCCCGGACGTTAGCCCGTAGACATGCGTGACCCTGAGTTGTCGCTTGCAGGCTGGATGCTGATCGGGCAGGCAAGGACGCTGCGCGAGCGAGCCTTCGCGCGTGCAGTGAGCAGCCTCAACCACGACTCGATCTCGTTCTCGCACACCCCCGATTCGTTCCAGATCCACCCGATGGATGCCAGTCCGGACGGCCTGCTCTACGCCTGCTCCGCGAACACCTGGGCCCGCGACGCGCTGGCGATGCTCCCGATCACGCGTCCGGCGCGGTCATCGCTGAGTGACCCGGAGCTTGTGCCGATGTTGCAGGACCTCGCGGATATTCTCGCGGACGAAGCGTCGCTGGCTTTCTCGGCTTCCTACTACCCCGGCGTCCCCGATGTTGACGTGCCGGATGAGCACGTATCCGTCGTGATGCGCGCGCTTCAGCGAGAGATGGACCGCGAGGGCAAGAGCCGACAGCGCGTGCCCGCCCGCTACGAAGACCTTCCGCGCGACCGACAGCGCGCACTCGCCGAGCGCCGACGTTGGTGGTTCGGACGCTATTCGATAACGCCGGAGCGCTGGCTCACCGGTAAGTGGGTGCTCTGGGATGTCACAGACCAACCAATGCCTGAACTGCAATCTCAAACGAAAGGAGTACTTGTCTGATGTTGCTTCTACTACTGTTCGCACTGCTCTTCATCATCCTGTTCACGGGGCTGGCCCGTCTTCGTCGCGAAGGCGTTCTTCATTGCCCTGCTGGTGGTGATCATTCTCGCGCTACTCGGTGGCGTCCGCCTCCGGAGTAACTAGCGAAGCTCGGCGCGGGGCGACTCGCCTTGCGCTCGCTCTTGGAAACAACACGCCAAACGGAAAGGGTTACGGATGACGTTCAAAGTCGGCTACGCGCAATCGTCGGAAGAGAGAACGCCGGAGGAGCTTGTGCGCTACGCGCGCCAGGCCGAAGAGACCGGCTTCACGTTCTCCTCCATATCGGACCACTTCCACCCATGGACAGACGCCCAGGGTCAGAGCCCGTTCGTCTGGAGCATCATCGGTGGCATCGCGCAGGTAACGCAGTCGTCCGGCCTGGTAACGACCGTGACGTGCCCGATCATGCGCACGCATCCGGCGATCATTGCGCAGGCGGCGGCCACCAGCGCCGCGATGATGCCCGGGCGCTTCATGTTGGGCGTCGGATCCGGCGAGGCGCTGAACGAGCATGTTCTTGGCGATCAGTGGCCACCCGCATCGACCCGAATCGAGATGCTGGAAGAGGCGGTGCACATCATCCGTGAACTCTGGAAGGGCGAGTACTTCACGTTCTACGGCGACTACTTCACCGTCGAGACGGCGCGCATCTATACGCTGCCCGATGAGCTGCCGCCGATCATGTTCGCCGCCGGTGGCAAGAAGTCGGCGGAGCTGGCGGGACGCATCGGCGATGGTTTGATCAGCACACAACCAAACAAGGAGACGATTGACGCCTTCAACGCCGCCGGCGGGCAGGGCAAGCCGAAGATCGGGCAACTGAAGGTCTGCTACGCGCCTACGGAGGCGGAGGCCGCCAAGACCGCGCTCAAGTATTGGCCGACGAGCGCCATCCCCGGCGAAAGCAACCGCGAGCTCCCGCTGCCCGCGCACTTCCAGGAGCTGGGCGAGCTTGTGACCGACGAGCAGATCAAGAAGGCGATCGTCTGTGGCCCCGATCCGCAGAAGCACATCGACGCGATGAACGAGTACGCGAAGGCCGGCTTCGATCACATCGCTGTCGGGCAGTGCGGGCCCGACCAGGAGTCGTTCTTCCGCTTCAACGAGGAAAAGGTCGTGCCCAAGCTCGACCTCTCCCGCGAACGAGCACTGGCGGCGGCGCGATGACGGAAGCAGCTCGCGTCGGCCACAAGGAAGTCCAGAAGCTGATCGAGCAGGGCGCGCAGATTCTCGACGCGCTGCCGGCGGACGACTACGCGAAGCAACACATCGCCGGAGCAATCAACGTCCCGCTGGAGAAGTTCTCGCAGGACCTGATCCGTGACCTCGATCCCAACAAGCCGACTATCACGTACTGCTTCGACAACCAATGCGACCTCAGCGCTCGCCTCGCCGCGCGCCTGGTCACCGAAAAGTTCTCGCAGGTGTACGAGTACGCCGCGAGTCTGGCCGACTGGGTAGCGTACGGCCTGCCCATCGAAGGCGAGGAAGCGGACATCCCGCGAAACTGTGACGTCGCGCGCCGCGAGTTCCCGATGTGCGGCCAGAACGAGACCGCCTCCGACGTCCTCGAGAAGCTGGGTGAGCATACGATCTGCGCGGTCGTTGACGACGAAGGGGTGCTGCTGGGACGACTGCTCCGCAAAGACCTCGAGGCGAAGCCAGGCGCCACCGCAGCCGAGTTGCTGCACCCCGGCCCGAGCACGTTCCGCCCGGACGTTCCGGTGAAGGACATGGCCAAGTGGTTCGGGAAGCGGAAGGTCGATGCGTTCATCGTCACAACGCCCGACGGCCGCCCGTTCGGCGTGCTCTACCGCGACGACGTTGAGGCCGCACTCGGCGAGACGCCCGAACTAACCGGATCAAAGGCTCTCAGTGCCTGATACGAGTTCGTTGCGCGCTGGGCGCTTCCTTTTACGCGCTCGTTAGCGGCCGATCGCTAAATTGCTTCGTGGAGGAAAAAGAGATGATTGTTTTCAGAGGCTGCGCCAAGTGCCAGGGTGACGTCTACATCGAGCGGAATCTAGACGGCGCCGATCTAGTCTGCCTGCAGTGCGGATCGCGCAGGGCAGTTTCCGCCCGCGCGTCTTCCAGCAACGAGCGTCCACTCGCCCGCAGCTGGCGCCTTCAGAACGCAAACGCTCGCTAACCTAGCTCATTAGCCAAATCGCCCCGTACTGCCCTCTAAAGAGAGTCACGCAGTCCGGGGCGTCCATTTTCTTCCCCTAGGCGAAGCGCTCGCTGACGGCGCGCCAGAGTTCGCGGTCCGATTGCAGGAACTTGCGTAGCTGGCTCGTCGTCAGGCCGAGGGCGCGCGCTGCGATAGCGTAGCCGCCGTCCGCTGCTAACAATGCATCGAGCGCTGTAGCAACGATCAGCGGGAACTTCGGATTCTTCGCGTTCGCCGCGATTGAGCTACCGCGGCGTTGCCTGGTGAACTCGGGCGGCACGTCTGGCGCCTCCAGGTCGAACGGAGCGCGTACGGTGAAGGCGATGCGCTCGCGCAGCCGGCTGAGTGCGTGGCGGCGGTTCTCTTCCTGTGAGCGCGTTTCTTCGCCCTGGCCGCTGACGCCGCTCGGCGTGTGATGCACGCGCACCGCCGTCTCCACCTTGTTGCGGTGCTGCCCGCCCGGCCCGCTCGATTTGTAGCGCTCTTCGCGGCAGTCCCGTAGCAGCTCGGCGTCAGTCGCGCGCAGCCAGCCGTTGCGGATGCGCTCGTCGACCAGCGTCGCTTGTTCTCTTGCCATCGGCCCGAGTATCGCATGCGCTAAACGTTGACGACGCTTCGGGCGTCTCGTAAGCTCCGCTCACCCGCATGCCGCTACTCGGAATGTCGCCCCGCCTGTTGATCGCCGCCGCTGTGCTGGCGCTCTTTTGCCTGCTGTACCACGACGCTGCGGCAGACGCGCAGACCTTCGTCGTGAACACGACGGCGGAGACGTCGGACGCCTCCTGCGATCCTAACCCGGGCGGCTGCACGGTCGCAGACGCCATCGCCGCGGCCAACGCCAACGCGGGCGTCGACACGATCCACTTCTCACCGGGCCTGACCAACTTCACGCTCACGGTGGCGCTGCCAGAGCTATCCGGCATCGACGGCGTGACGATTGAGGGCACGGATGCGCCGGTGACGTTCACGCACTCGGGCGCGACGGGGTTCGATGGGCTGGTCGTTCAATCGGCCGCTGGACTGCCGCTGCAGAATGTCACCGTGCGCAAGATGAACTTCGTTGGCTTCGATGGGTCAGGTCTTGTCATCTGCGGCGGCACCCTCACGGCGAACTGTGTCAACGGCGATATTGACGGCGCGACGGTGGACCACGTGTCGTCGCAGGGCAACTCGCAGTTTGGTGTGCAGGCGATCGGTGAGAACGTCGAGGACGTGCATGCGACGAGCCTCGATACCGAAAACAACACGATGGACGGCCTCAGCGTGATCGCGCAAGGCGCAGATGTCGATATGAGCTTCGTCAGCGACACGGACCACATCAGCATCAAGGACCGCGTAGGCGACGCGTTCATCAGCGAGAACGACATCGACTTTCTTGATGTGCTGCGCGCGACCGTCTCGCAGGGCACGACAGGAATCGCAGTGATTGCGCAGAGTCCCACGTTCGTGACCGTGCACAACAGCTCGATCCACGACGAATCGTTCGTCGGCATCGGCATCCAGGACGGCGCCTCCTTCGCAGAGATAGAAGACAACATCATCGAGCGCACGGGCAGCGACGGGATTATCCTCAAGGGCTCGCCATTCGGCAGCGAGATCAACCGCAACCAGGTGCGGCACGCCGGTGCCGGTGGCATTACGATTGACAGCACGGAGGACGACGCCTCGAACCACCTCCAGGCCAACATCATCGAGAACGCAACGGGCGACGGGATTCACCTCGGCGGCGTGGACGAGGTGCAGGACAACCTCATCGAGACGAACGTAATCGACGTTTCTGGCGGCAACGGCATCTTCATCTCCGGCCAGCAGTTCAGCAATAACATTATTCGCGGCAACCTCATCACCTCCAGCAGCGTGGACGGCATTCGCCTTCAGGCGGGCGGCTCCAAGCCGGACGTGATCCCGGCCAGCCAGATCGTCAACAACACTGTGCTGTTTAACGGGCAGATCGGCATCAACGTGAGCCCGGACGGCGTGTTGACGTTCCCGCGCGTCACGATCTCGGTGAACTCCACGCGCGGCAACGGCAAGCTCGGCATCGACCTGTACGCGCAGACCGACGGTTCTTCCGGCGTGACGCCGAACGACGCCGGCGACGGGGACACCGGCGTGAACAGCCTGCTCAATTTCCCGGTCCTCTCGTCCGACAGCACGCAGTTCGTGAGTGGCCAGGCCTGTGCCAGTTGCGCGATCGAGCTCTTCACGTCTGACGGCGATCCCACGGGATTTGGTGAGGGCGATCAGTTCCTGGGCAGCGCGACGGCCGACGGCGGCGGCTTCTTCTCCGTCTCGGTCTGCGGCCAGACGCCCGGCTCGCTCGTCACCGCGACCGCGACCGACGGCGTCGGCGAGACGTCCGAGTTCTCCGCGAACTTTGCCGTGACTGCGACCAGCGCGCCTTGTCCAACCCCAACGCCGGAACCAACCGACAGCCCAACGCCGAGCCCATCGCCGTCTCCCACGCCAACAGCGACGCCGGTCACCCGCCTGAAGGGTGACCTCGACTGCAGCGGTGCCGTGAACGCACGCGATGCACTGGTCGCGTTCCAGTTCATCGCACTTACTCCGCTCATCTCGCGAGCGGCCGGTTGTCCGCTCCCCGGCGAGCTGGTCGGCGACAAGCAGTTCGGCGACATCGACTGCGACGGTGACGTGGACACTGCGGACGGCCTGCGTCTGCTGGCGTTTTCCGGCGCCGTCGGAAAAGCGCAGCTGGGCGGTTGTCCCGCAATCGACGCGCCGATCGAGTAATTCTTCGATTGGCCGAGTGGCCTTTGTGTAATCCATCACAAGCGGGCATAATGGAAGCTGGAGGGTAGCCGTGATGATTCTTGTCGCTGGCGGGACCGGTTTTGTGGGAGCGGGCATCGTGCGGGAGCTGGCCAGGCGCGGCAAGCAGGTCGCTGTTCTCAGCCGCCACCCCGATCCAACGCGCTTCCCCGGTCTCAACGTCGAATTCCGCCAGGGCGACGTCACCCAGCCTGAGACACTCACGGCGGTCATGCAGGGCATCGACGCGGTCGTTGGCTGCCAGCAGTTCCCCAACTCTCCGATCGAAAACCCTGGGAAGGGCTACACGTTCGAGAAGATCGACGCTGAAGGCACCGAGAACCTCGT
>JBDTOK010000020.1:0-21361 GCA_039933275.1 Chloroflexota bacterium
CTGCGCTGCGACGGTACCCGCCGTGGGGCGCGCCGCCCGGTGTAAATCGGGCGGGCGTTTTGTTGTGTGCTGCATTGGCGGCCGTGTGAATCGGGCGTCGTATGATTGGCGCCGTGCTTCTCTCGCAGATCATCCCCGCCGGCGCCGGCTTTCTGATCGCTGTGCTGTGGTTCGACTTAATGTTCGACGTGCAGGTGTTTCGCCACCGCGCTGAGCCACGCGTGCCGGACGAGGCGCTGGACTCGATCGCAGCGTACTACCGGCGCGTGACGACGACGGCCTCGCCGATGGGACGGCTGGTTGCCCTGGTGATGCTGGTTGTGCTCGTCGCGGTCATCGTGCAGGCGGCGCGAGGGGATGTGGACGTGTGGGTGACAGTTGTCTCGATTCTGGCGGCGCTGACCGGGTTCGGGCTGGCCGGAGTGCGAGTTGTACCTCGGGCGCAAAGACTGGGCGCGAAAGGTGATCCGCGCGAGGTGCAGAGCACGATGGCCCGCAGCATCTTCCGCGATCACCTCATCTGCATCGCAGCGATGGTGACGCTGCTGGCGGTGCAGCTGATCGCGGGGTAGAGCCAGACGCTCCGACTCCTGTATAAGGAACGTATGACGCAAGAGCCGCAAGTCACAGAGCTTATCATCAAGGGCATCGTTGTCGGCGTGTTCCAGGAGAACTGCTGGGTGCTGGGCAACCGCCGCACCGGCGAGGCGATCTGCATCGACCCGGGCGATCAAGCAGACGACATCATGGCGATGGCGCGCGACATGGGCGTGAACATCAAGGCGATCGCCAACTCGCACGCGCACATCGATCACATCCTCGGCGTGGGCGAGGTGCAGCGACAGACGGGCGCGAAATTTTACATGCACCAGGGTGAGCGTGCGATCGCTGCCGGTGCAGCCGAGCTTTCGCTGCGGCTAACCGGCCAGGCAGCGGAGAACCCGCCGGAGCCGGACCACTTCCCCGAAGACGGCGACGAGATCGAAGTCGAGGGCCTGAAGCTGCGCGTGATTCACACGCCCGGACACACACCGGGCAGCCTCTCGTACTACACGGAAGGTTTGCTCTTCAGCGGCGATACTCTCTTCGCCGGATCGATTGGGCGGACCGACTTGCCCGGCGGTGACTACGACCAGGAGATGGCCAGCATCATCGATAAGCTGCTGGTGCTGCCGGACGACACGGTTGTGCTGCCGGGGCACATGAACGAAACGCGCATCGGCGTCGAGAAGGAGATGAACCCCTTCGTACGCCAGGAGATGATGCGCCGCAAGGGCGAGTAGCCCGAACGCACGAAAGCGGCCGGGTTTACCGGCCGCTCTCGCACCAAGGAAGACGGGCGTATTAGTCGTTCGTATTGCTTGCCTTTGCCCGGCGTCGCTGCGGCAGTGCCGTCAGCGTGGCCACGGCGCCTAAGAAGAGCGCCAGCCCGGCCAGCGCGATGTAGAGGCCGTCCGCTGACGATCCGCCCGCAGACGGGCCGCCCGTGATCGGGAGCTGGGCCGGCGTCGCCGTCGGAGCCTGCGGCGGGTTCAGGTTGTCGCTCTGCAGACCGATGAAGCTGTGCGCCTTCACGAGATCGAGGTTGATCGGGCCGTCCGGCGTCGTCAGGTCGATCACGAGCATCGTGACCGTCAGGCCGCTGCCGGTGAGGCCGTTCTCGTCCGTCGAACCGTCTTCGGCTTGCAGCGTAATCGTGCCCTGCGCGACACCCTCGATGTTGATGTCGAAGGTCCCGTGAGAGGCGCTTGCGAACGATTGGCTGCTGGCGTCAGGCACCTGCGTGCAGGGGACGCCCAGGCTCTGCTGGATGCAGACGCCTGCGAACATCGTCCCGAAGTCGTTGCTGGTCGGCTCACCGTTTTCGATCTGGCTGTTGGACTGCGCGATGAGCGTGTCGGCGTGAAAGATCTCGATGCCATTCAGCGTCATCGAGAAGTTATGCAGGGTCGAGACGCAAGTCTGGGCGGTCGCGGCGTTGGTGCAGGTCGTAGTCGCGCCATCCGAGGTGATGGTCAGCGCTCCGATGGTCAGATCGAAGTCAGTTGACTGCGTACCGTCATCGTTGACCTGGTTGAACGGATCGATCGAGACCCCGAAGACAACGCCGTCAACGGTACTTGCATCGCCCTCGGCGACGACCGGTGTCGGCGTGGCCGTCGGCGTGCGCACTGGCGTTGAGGTCGGCTGCGGGGTGGCAGTCGGCGTCGGCGTCGGCGCAACGGTCTCGGTCGGCTCCGGAGATGCGGTCGGCCCGAACGTTGGAGTCGGCGCCGGCGTGTTCGTCGGCTCCGTTGTCGGCACGACCGTCGGCTCAGGTGTCGGTTGCGTTGTTGGCGGGTTTGTCGGCTCGACTGTCGGTTCGACTGTCGGTTCGGCCGTTGGCACCGCTGAATCAGTCGGCGCCACGGTCGGCGTCGGCGAGGCCGTCGGCGCCGGGGTCGGGCTGTCCGTTGTCACCGGCGTTCCGGTGGCCGTCGGCGTGACCGTTGGCGCTGGCGTCGGAGACGCGGTCGCTGTTGGCGTTGGCGTCGGCGAGTCAGTCGGCGCCACTGTGGGCGTCAGTGACGGAGTTGCCGTTGGGGTAGGCGTCGGCGTGAACGTCGAAGTCGGCGAGTCAGTCGGAACCACTGTGGGCGTCGGTGACGGTGAGTCTGTCGGCGCGATCGTTGGCGTCGCTGTTGGCGTCGGCGTCGGCGAGTCGGTCGGCGCCGGTGACGGCGTGTCGGTTGGGACCGGCGTCGGCGAGTCCGTCGGCACTTCTGTTGGTGTGTCGGTTGGGACCGGCGTCGGCGTGTCCGTCGGGACCGGCGTCGGCGTGTCCGTCGGCACCGGAGTCGGGGTTGGTGTCGGCGTGGGCGTCGGTGTTGGTGTCGGCGTCGGCGTCGGCGAGTCTGTTGGGGTCGGCGACGGCGTGTCGGTCGCGGCGATGGCGCAACCGCTGATGGCGTTGGCGTCCATTGTTACGAAGCCGTTTATTGCGAGAACTCGATTCAGATTGGCGGAATTCCCCAGGGTGATGCTCTGATCGGCGATGATGCTTCCGGCCAGCGTTGTATTTGCGCCAAGAGTTGCAGATGTCCCGACCTGCCAGAAGACGTTGCAGTCGGATCCTCCCGTCACCACCGCGCTCGATGCAGCCGCCGTCGTGAGCGTTGTGCCGATCTGAAAGATGAACAGGCCATTCGGATCCGAAGTGGCGTCAAGGCTGAGCGCACCCGTTAGCTGCGCAGATGTATCGAAGCAGTAGACGCCCGGCGTGAGTGGAGCTAGTACGCCGAGATCCTGCCCGGTCAAGTCGACATCACAAGCTCGACTGCCGAGGTCTGAGAACACGCCAGCCGCGTCGGCCTCAGCATCAGCTGCGGCCTGGTCACCAAGATGCTCGGTGCCACCAACGTTGATGGAGCCGGCTCCGGTGTAGGTGGAGCTGCTGGCGATGCCCACATCCGTGGAGACAGCGCTGGTCCCCGTGAGGTTGATCGCGGTGTTTGCCAGGACCCCAAAGCTCGCGGCATTTCCAAAGTCGGGCGCACCTGGTGTCGGTGATGGCGATGGCGTGACGGTGACCACATCGCCGACGAAGCTAAACACTGCCGCAAGGCTGATATCAACCGCCACTGCATTTGATGTCACCGTCACGCGCAGACCCGTTATCGTCTGCCCGGTGCCGGTGGACTCTCCAAAAGTTGTGGTTGGCACTTCTTGCTGCACGATGACGTCACCGGATACTGATCCGTTGCTGATCGGGTGGCTGCCCGTACCCGTGCTGCAAAGGTTGACGGTCTCGTAGATGCAAAGATTTGTAAAGCTCGTTCCAACAGAGCTGTTCACGCCACCGCTTCCGTCGTCGGACGAGGTCGACGTAATGGTCATGGCGTCCGCCAGGATGATTGTGACTCCATCGACGGAGACAGCGAGGTTGTCAATCGTCGCTGTGCATATCGACTCGACGGAGGCGCCGGATTCCGTTACGGCGCAATTTGTCGCGGCAGCGTCAGATGTAACGACGAGCGGAGGACTGCTCACATTCACCGCCCCACCGGTGCTGATACTGGGCGGCGCATCAATCCGGTTGACCGGTGTTTCGGCAAAGCCGCCAACCGATCCGTCGTAAGAGAACGCGTAACCGGCAGTGGTGCCTTGCACGTCCGCTGACGACGTTCGGCCTGTCAGGCTCAGCGCCATGATTACGCCAGCCAAAACGCCAGTGGCGATCAGAGCGCGTAGGGCATGCTTCCGCACGTAAACAAGTTGCAACATCTATTGTCCTCCTCCGAGATGGTCAGGGGGAGAGACACCGGTCACCCGAAGGCGTTACGGGTTATGTTGCCTAGAAAGAGTAAAAACGGCATTTATGACCGGATGGATGGCCCACAGGCGTCTAGATCGTGATGATCGGCTGGCCCAGGGCGGCCAGCGTCAGCAGCGAGCCAACCACGACCAGCGCGACGGCGCCAGCCATCGGCAGCGCGCGCACCAGGGCGCCGTCAGCGGAGAGCGACGGGGCGAGGCGCGACACCAGCGGAAAGCGCGATACGGACGTGCGGCTGCTCAGGCGCTCCATCGCGCCACGGAAGAACAGCAACCCCAGCGAGATGCCAGCCAGCACGGTCGCAAGACCAACGCTGAACGAGATGATCAGCGCGAGGCCAAGCGTTACGCGGTGCAATGAAACCGCTGCCAGCAGCACCACGAGTGCCGATGGGCTCGGCGTAAGGCCATCAGCCAGGCCAACGGCGATGAGCGTCTTCCAGGGCGGGACGCCGTTGTTGGACGCCGCCGCCGTGTGCTCGTGGTCGTGGTGATGGTGGTGCCCGAAGGGAAGGGCGTGCGTGATCTTGTGCATGATCTTGCCACCGCTGCGCTGCGCGATGAGACGCAGTCCCAGGGCCAGGACCATCAGCCCTGAGGCGAGGCTCAGCCAGGGATAGAGTCGCTCCGGCAAGATGTACTCCGAGCCGAAGATAGCGATTAATCCGATCGCGATAACGCCGATCGTGTGCGTGACGGCGACGATCATCCCGAGGCTCAGCGCCTGGCGTGCCGTTCCCTTCACGCCGACGAAGTACGCCGCCACCATCGTCTTGCCGTGGCCGGGCTCGACGGCATGCAGCGCCCCGAAACCGAACGCCGCGAGCAGCGCAAGAAGTACGACTTGCAGCGTGAGCGCGTCGGCGTTGATCAGCGAGGCGAAGGCGTTGCCTGAGCGCTCCGGTGGCTTCGCGGTGAGCGGAACATCGGAGACGGGCGCAGCCTTGATCGCCGTCGATGCGTCAAACGAGAAGGCGACCGCTGTCGTGTCGAGCGGGCTCGAGATCTTGTCGCCGGGGTAGGACGTCAGCGCATTACTGACGTCCTGCGTCGGGTATTCGCCGGTCAGCGTCGCACCCGTTGTCGGCAGGACGACGATCTCTTTCCAGCCAACCTGGCCGGTAAAGTTGCCGTCGGAGTAAGCGATTGACGTGACACCGCTTGGTGCGGACGTTTCGTAGGAGGCGACAAGGCGCGTCGTCTGCAGCCCGCCCTGCCCTTCCGGGAACGACGCGAACGCCCCGTCCAGTGCCAGTTGCCTCGACTCGCCGTTTATGACGAGTCCAAGGTTCTGCCCGAGCTCGCTGGCCTTCGCTTGCGCATACGTCTGCGCTTCTGCGTCGGAGATCGCGCCGTCGCCGTTCGTATCTACGTCAGAGGCCGCCTGGAACGTTGGGATCTCCGCCATGTCGACTACGTACTCGACGCGCAGGACATCGTTGTACACCTCGATACGGCTGTAGTGGTTGATCGTGAAGTTACCCAGCGGGTGCGCCAACGCCTTCTGCGGCGCGAGCGCGAAGAAGGCGGCCGCCAGCACGACGACAATCCCTGACGCGAACAACAGTGGCCTCGAGATTAGCGTCGTCGTCATCCGCCCAGCTCCGTGAGGGCCTGCTGCGCAATCGGCGCCTGCAGCGGCGAGAAGTGCGGGTTGATAGTGACTGCCGTCTGCAAGTCCAGGCGGGCAGCGTCTGTGTTGCCGAGAGCCTTCTCGATCAGACCGGCATGGTAAAAGAGGCTCGCGTCGCGTGTCCCCTGCGCGAGAGCCGCCTGGGCGTACGGGAGAGCCTCGGTAGCTCGTCCGGCCTTGTACAGCGACCACGCCAGCGCATCGGCTGTGTAGATGCTGTCCGGTTGGACCAGGCGCACAGCCTGCGCCTGCCGAACGGCGTCGGCGGGGTTCTGGTCGTGGTCGGCGAGGAAGAGCGCCTCCTGCATATCGACGTTGACGCCGTTCGCCTGGTACAGCTGCTCTATCGCCGCGATGAGGGCGTACTGGCGAGTGGCCTGGTCAGCCTGGCCGGCGACAGAGTACACGTCGCCGAGCGCCGCCACGTACTGCGGAAGCGGCTGGCGCGTCGTCACCTGCTCGTAGAGCGCAATCGAGTCGTCGTAGTTGCTGGTCGCGGCGGCGACGTTGGCCTGCCCGGCCAGCGCGTGAATGTAGCCGGGGTACGCGACGAGCGCTTCGGCGTATTGGGCACTGGCGTCGCTGAGGCGATTCTGGTTGAAGAGGAACGTGCCGTAGTTGGTGTGCGCCCACGCCGTCGTCTCAGGGTTCGTCCCAAGATCAAGGCTGAGGGCATTCTTCCAGGCACCTTCGGCGTTCGGCAGGTCGCCGCGAATCTCATAGATCTGCGCCATCCGGCTGAAAGTCGAAAGGTCCGGGAACTGCTGAACAAGGCTGGAGTACGTCCGGAACGCATCATCGTAGCGGCCGAGCGCGATGTAGTCGTCGCCAATCACGGACGGTGCGTACTCATCGATCGTGTTTTGCGTCGCCGCGAACTGTGCTGACGTGAGCGACGTCGCGAAGTCGTGGCGCACGTTCTCGAGGTAGGCCTTGAGCGCGTAGCCAGTGTAGTTCTGGCCGGGCAGCGACTTGAGCGACGCGTCGACGGCGGACTGCGCACGGGTGTAGTCGCTGATGTCGCCGGTCTCGCGGCCGCGCTGGATGTAAGCGCTGGCCAGGCGGTTCGCAGCAGTGAAGTCGGCCGGGTCGTTGTGCAGTCGCGTCTCCCAGAACGAAACGCTGGCGTTGGTTGAGGTGAGTGGATCAGCCACAGAAGGCCCGGCGGCGGGTGTGGAGGACCCGCCGCCGGTAGTGAGGAGGAGAGCGAGGGAAAGGGCGACCAGTGCTGCGCCGCTGATTAACAGCGCGAAGCCACCAAGGTTAGGCCCGGGCCTGGCCGTCGCTACTCTCATCGCTTGCTCCTTCTACTTCTTCTGTGCTGGTTGTCTTATTAGTTCTTGCTCTCGCGGCGTGCGAGGACGAGGCTGCCACCGGAGACCATCAGGACTGCGCCGGCCGCGATCATCGCGATCAAGAGCAGGCTGCTGGTGCTGTCGCTGCCCGGCGTGCCACCGGTCTGCGGCAAGGTGCCCGGCGTGGCGCCCGCTGGCATGAAAGCGTCAGCCACGAACGGGAAGGTGCTAGAGAAGCTCTTGTCGTTCGCGTTGATGGCGTCGGTGATGCCGGCTGTGCGGTTGAGCACGAGCTGCAGCGCCGTGTCGATCACGTCGTCCGTGAGCTGACGGCCGTTCGGGAACGCAACGGTCTTCGAGAAGTCGATCGTCACGATGTCCGGGGTCAGCGCACCGGCCACCTGGGCCGCTGTAAGAGCGCCGAGCGGACCGTTGTCCTCAGCGCCGACTGGGGCATTGAGAACCGCGTCGACCGCGTCGCGCAGGCCCTGCGTCGTCGTTGTGACGTTGGCCAGGTTGTTGGCTACGTCCGTGGACGGGTTGCCCAGGTTGTAGGCGTTTTTGGCCGCGTCGTCGTGGCTGAAGACCGTGTTCAGCGCCGGGATGGCGATGCGGTCAAGCTGCGTTGTGCCGTCCGTTGTCGTCGAAGCCCAGGCCTTGATCGTGCCTGTGTGGGAGTCGGCGGCGCCGGTAAGGGCCTTGATCGGCAGCTCCAGCACGATGTAGTCGACGTTCGTGCCGGCGAAGGTGTCGGCGGGTGCGCCGTCAGCGGCTGCGCGGAGACCGGCGGCCGGGACGTACGGACCAGCAACGAAGTGCTTGTAGGCCGTGAGGTCGAAGAAGAACGCGTCGTCGCGAAGGCCAGCGAACGTCTTGATGCCGCCGGCGTCGGTGATGTTCGGGGTCGCGCCTGCGGCGGTGACTGTGCCGTGGATGTCGCCGCCCGGCAGACCGCTTACCGTGTACTTCTGCGGTGAGCTGTTATCGAACGTCACCTTAGCGGTGGCGTCGTCTGCCAGGTCACCGTTGTTGTCCACGTGGATCAGGTAGCTGCCAGTGGTGCTGAACTTGGCGTTGCCGTTCTGGTCCGGCGTCGTCAAGCCGTTAACACCAAGCGCGACGACAAGGTCGTCAGCGTTGGTGGCGCTACGGAATGCGTACAGGTCCGTGATGTCCAACGGCGCCGATCCGGTCGCCGCCGGGCCATCCCGGTGGTCCGCGCCGCTGGCGTTGTTCACTGCCCAAAGGCCCGCGCTACCAATGAGCACTGCCAGGGACAGCAACAGCGCCGAGGTCAAGGCGCGAGTGTTGCGGCTGAGTAAGGTCATTTGGGGTTTCCCTCCTCCAACTGATTGCCGGCGCTCCGGGGTCAACTCCCGTGGCCGCGTGGTTCAGTGGTTACTTCGCGGGAGGTGGGGGCGCGGATCACCGCGAAGTGAAGGAATTTTGGGAGAAGGCGAGACTGTTACGAGAACTTCGCGGTAAGGACGGGCGGCAACGTAGGCGACACCGCTCCCGGCGCGTCCTCAATGGTCACGGCGATCTGGTTCAAGCCGTCGCCGATGGCCATCGTACCGGTGCCAGTGCCGGCGGTCGTGACTTGCAGCAACCCCAGCGGCGAAGCGATGTTGGCCGAGTCGTAGAAGCCCCAGACTTCATATACCTTGCCTTCGGGCAGCGGACTGAGGTTGTGCACGTCCATCACAGCCAGCTTCTCGTCCGAGAGGTAGATCACCCGCCCGGCGGCGTTGCCGGAGACGTTGACGACTTGTTGGTCGGAGCCCCCGCCTTGAAGGCTGACGTTCCAGGCGAGCAGCCCGACGACCAACACGGCCATGGCGCTGGCAAGGCCGTAGCCGAGGCGTGGGCTTGCGAACCAGCCGCGAACGGTCTCACCGAAACCCCGGCGCGCACGCGCGGGGACGGTGCGCTGGGGCGGCGCCTCCGCCTCGACGATGCCCATCAGGCGCGACTTCAGGGCTGCCGGTGGCTCGACTTCGTCCACCGCCAGCGCGAGGCTGGCTGCTGTCGCGAGAAGGCCCGCCATCTCCGGGTGCTTGTCGCAGGTTTCGAGATGCGCGGAGACCGCGGCGCGCTCGTCGTCAGGCAGCGCACCGAGCGCGTAAGCGCCGGCGAGTTCTTCGATCTCGTCGCAATTCATGTCGCTTGTCCTGCAAGGGCGATCCGGATCTTGTCGAGCGCGAGCCTCATGCGGCTCTTGACGGTGCCCAGCGGCAGGCTGAGCTTCTCCGCTATTTCAACGTGGGTCATTCCTTTGTAGTACGCCATGTCCACCACCGCCCGCTGTTCCTCCGGCAATCCGGTCAGGGCCGTCCGTACTGCTTCAGCGTCCATCACCATCTCGACGGTGCGGGGCACGTCCGCCCTCTCGTCCTTGATGTCCGGTGCGCTGTCAGTATCGACCGTTGCTTTCCGTGAGCGCAGCGCGTCGATCGCCCGGCGATGGACCACCGTTAGTAGATACGAACTGAGTTTGCCGCGAGTCGTATCGATACGGTCAGAGGCGCGCCACACGGAGAGAAACGTCTCCTGTACGACATCCTCCGCCGCGTGCGAGTCGCCAAGCATCCGGTAGGCAAGCCCGAACGCCTGGCGGCTCAGGCGGTCGTACAGCGCTTCCATAGCAACGGGGTCTTTCCGGCGCAGGCCGGCGGCGATAGCGTCGTCATCTTGATAGCTACTTCGGGCAGTCGAAGCGGGCGGATCACTCATTTCGCTATGGCGAACGTAGATATCCCGGGAAGCGCTGTCAAACGGACGCTTGTTTTATGTCGCCTCGGGCACATTTACCCCGGACGCCTTTGGGACGCGAGCATCGCGGTCTCTTCCTTGATCGCCTTCAGCAGCTCGAGCTGGGTGTTCTGGATCTGGAGGATCAGCTCCGTCTCCTTGGCGTCGTTCTCCAGCGTCAACCGGTCTCGCTGAGAGCTACGGTTGGATGCCATGAGGATCAGAGGCGCTGCGTACGAGGCCTGAGCGCTAAACGCCAGGTTCAGCAGGATGAACGGGTATTCGTCCCACTGGTAGATGATGCCAATCGCATTGATCGCCATCCAGACGACGATGATCACGGACTGAACAATGATGTAGGTCCATGTCCCGAAGTAGTTGGTGAAATTGTCTGCCGCCCGCTGTCCGAACGTGCGACGGTCATGCAAAGCGACGTTAACTGGGTGTAGTGACACGGCTGCTCCTTTCGTACCTATGTATCGAGTATCGGAGCACTTATAGGCTGCGTCGATAGCTGCGTTAATGTTCGAATGACGCGGCTTTGCCAGACAAAAAAACTTCTGGGCAATTACCTTACGGGCGGGCCACGTGTGAGGATCGGGGGAGTTCGCCACGACTCGGTTTAGGGGTATTGGAGGAGGATGAGATGCCGACACGAAAAAACATACGAAAGGCGGGGCAGGTGGCGATCCCATAACACGACTCAAAGTAGGACGCCCGGTCTCCGCCCCCGGCGCCGGGAGTTCATTTATCTGTTTCCAGCGTAGAATCAGTCAGGACTGCCATGCACTCCGCTGAAGGCACACCCGCCACCGGTAAATCGACGATTGCCGCGCTTCGCGCCTACGTGGAGCTGTTCCACTTCCCGCCGATCCTGATGGTGCTCTTCGCCACGACCGCCTTCGCGACGATTGCGGCGGGCGGTGTGCCACCGGCATCGCGGCTCGTGCCGTATCTTCTCGCCGTGCTCTTCACGCAGATGGCGATCGGCGCGCACAACGACTACTGCGACCGCAGCCTCGACGTCTCCGCTAAACCGTGGCGCGCGCTACCACTTGGCGTCGTTAGCCCGCGCCTGGTGATCGAAATCGTCGTGCTACTGACGGGGCTCGGGCTGGCGCTGGCGTTGCCGCTCGGGACACGCATCGTCGCACTCGGCGCGGTGGGGACAGGCGCCGGGTTCGTGTACAACGCGCGGCTGAAAGGCACACCGCTCGCCTGGGTGCCGTTCTACATCGCGCTGCCGGCGCTGGTCATCGCGTCGTTCGAGCTGGCGGGCGAGTACCAGTCACGGCTGCTACTGACGTACGTGCTCGGTTTGCCGCTGGTGATCTCGATCTACCTGGCGGACCAGATGATCGACATCGAAAGCGACCGTGAGAACGAAGTCGGCGGGTTTGGGTCGTGGCTCGGGCAAACGCGGGCGCGGATACTCTGCTGGGCCGGCGTCGCGATCGGTTATGCGATCGCGCTGTTGCTGTGGCCGTCAGCCGGATCACCGGGCGTGCTGTTCGGCGTCTCTGTCCTGCTCCTGGCAACGGCGATCGTCGGGGACCGCGCGGGGATTGGACGCGTGCACTGGCTGGGCATCATGCTCGCCGTGATCGCGCTTGCGGCGGACTGGCTGCGCTCGCTGCCGCCTAGCTAACAGCGGCGGCGTCAGCGGTCAGGCGGCGCAAGCCGGCGTCAAGACGCAGCGGCGGCCCCCAAACCTTCGTCGCCATTATGAGTGCCGGGCTGAGCAGCGACTTTCGGATGTCTCCGGCGCGCTCGGCCCGCTCCACCAGCTTGAGCTCGCAACCGATCTCTGCAGCGAGCTGCCGCGCGCAGTCTTGCACGGTCGATGCGTAACCGCTGCAGACGTTCCAGGTGACGTCAGCTTCCGTCTCGATGCCGAGCACGACTGCATCAACCACGTCTCCGACGTAAACGAAGTCGCGTTCTTGCTTGCCATCGCCATGAATGTCGAGCGGCAGCCCGGCGAGAAGGCGCTCGCGGAAGATCGAGAGCACGCCACCTTCCGCGTCCGAGCGCTGTCGCGCACCGTACACGTTGGACGGGCGCAGAATCGCGAACGGTAAGCCGGACGCGCGCACGAACTCCTCGGCGACGTACTTGTGCATGCCGTAGAAGCTGCGCGGCGCCGGAACGGTCGTCTCAGTGGCAGGCGCTTCGGTTTCGCCGTAGATCGCGCCGCCCGAGGAGATGAAGACGAAGCGCTTCACACCGGACTCCTTCGCGGCGGCCAGCAGGTGGCGAGTGCCTGTGACGTTGACGTCCCGGTCCAGGTCTGGGCTCTTCATCGATCTCTCAACGCTGGTCTGCGCGGCGCAGTGCACCACCGCATCGAACGTCGTTTCACTGAGCACGCGGCGCACCTCACCGTCCGCGCGGATGTCGGCGACGTGCAGTTGCGCGCCGGCCGGAACGTTCGACTCTTCGCCAGTCGCCAGGCTGTCGAGAACGTGCGTCTCCCAGCCGAGCGATTGCAATCGCTGCGCCGCGTGCGAGCCAATGAAGCCGGCGCCCCCCGTTACCAGAACCCTCTTTGTCATGAGTGCACCGCCTCCTTCAGGCCGTCGCAGGTCGGCAGGTATGCCGGCTTGCCGAGAAGTTTGTCGAGTCCAACGATGTCGTAGCCGCGCGATCGCAGTCCGTCGATGATGCGCGGCAGCGCGTCGATGAGCACCGAGCGGTCGGTGCCCTGGGTTGTGTTATATCCGTCGTGTAGAAGGATGATCGAGCCAGCTTTCGCGTCGTCCAGCACACGCTGCACGAGTACGTCGACCGGCGGGTCTTTCCAGTCGCCGGGGATGACGTCCCACGTGACGGCCGTCATGCCGGCGTTATGCACCGCCCGCAGCTGCCACGGCGTGTGGAAGCCGTTGGGCGGCCGGAAGAACGCCGGGCACACACCCGCCGCCTGCGAGATCGCGTGCTCTGCCTTACCGAGCTCGCTGTAGTTGAGGTCGAGAACGGCATCCGCCTTGTGGTGGCGGTACGAGTGGTTGCCTATGATCTCGCCACGCGCAACGAGTTCGCGGGCGATCTCCGGCTTGGCGTCGACGTTCTGGCCGATCTCGAAGAACGTGCCGGTGACGTCGTAACTCTGTAGAAGGTCCGCGATGCGCAGCGTGTACGGATCGTTCGGGCCGTCGTCAAAGGTGAGCGACACTTCCATCTTGTCGCGCGGGCCGTGACTCACGATGTGCCCGTACATGTTCGAACCTGGGCTCATCGCCAGGTACGCCGCGATGATCGGAACTCCAACGCCAAGCACCAGCACGCCCTTGGCTGTGCCGGCGAAGACGCCGCGCGCGCGGTTGCGCTCGCGCTGGACGTCCTGGTGGCGCGCCCAGATCGGCGGCACAAGCGCGAGAACTGCGATGCCGGCGGCGAGACCACCGACTAGCCAGAACACGGGCGCGGAGCCGCCCTTCTGGTTGATGTAAGCGCCCGTCAGCGGCCCCAACGCGTGGCCCACGCCTTCCATCGTCAGGAACCAGCCGAGCATTGCGCCAGCGCTGGTCGTTCGCGACAGGTCGAGCGAGAGCGCGCTCGTGCACGGCAGGGCCAGGCCGAGCCCAGCAGCGCAGAAGCAAGCAATCGTCGCGACGGCGCCGTGATCGGTTGTCGTCGACAGACCCCACACGGCGAACGTGGCGACCAGGTAGCCGGCTCCGAGCACCGGGATGCGCCCGACCTTGTCGGCGAGCGATCCGCCCAGGACGACGGCGCCCGCGCCAACGAGACCAGCCGGCGCGAAGAGCAGCATCTCCTCTCGCATCGAAAGGCTAAGGGTGTCGCGGCCGAAGCTGCGGAAGATCGACAGCAGCGCGCCAAGGATCGCCGCCTGCAAGAGAATGATCAGCGAAAACGCGAGACGCCTCGCAGAGATGACGTCGCGGAGCGATTGGAGCACCCGCCGCGCATCACCGGCGGGTTCTTCAATTGGGCCAGTGACCTTCGGGAACGACCGCGCGGCGGCGAGTGCGCACAGCGTGAAGGCAACGCAGATCACCACGGCCGCGGCAAACGGGAAGCTCTCTGGCAGCGCCAGGCCCAACACCATCGCCGTGGCTAGCGAGGCGCCCGTCGTCATCGTCATCGCGGCGGTCAGGCGAGCGCGCTCGCCCTCCTTGAACTCGGCCGCGGCTAGCGAGTAGGCGGCGGGCCAGATCAGCGCGCCGCCAAGTCCGTACAACAGCGCGCCGGGGATGACAGCTTCCGACTGCACGACGCCGAGCAGCATGGTTGCTTGTCCGAACGCCGCCAGCACCAGGCCCGCGATCAGCCCGCGCCGCGGCCCGGTGCGGTCGATCACCCAGCCAGCGCCGAGTTGGCCCGCGAGCTTCGAAGCGCCGTAAGCGGCAAGCACGTAGCCGGCAAGCGATTCGCTGGCGCCGTACTGCTCCGGCAGGTACGTCTGGATCGCCACCAGCAGCACGAAGACGAGGCCGGCGTCGATAAAGAACACAAGCGCGAGATAGCGGCGGACGCGCGGTGAGCGCAACAGCCGGATCAGCTCGAGCACGGTGCCGAAGAGGTTGAACACTAGAGGGAGCACTCCGACAGCGACGACGGCTTCGTCTGACCGGCGACAAACGGCTCGATGTTGTAGACGGCGAAGCGGCCGGAGGGATCGGTGTAGGCCACGCTCGCCTTGCCGTCGCTAACCAGGGAGCGGACGAGGTCGCCTTCGTTCTGACCGGTGCGCTGCTCCCACGCGCTCTCGACTACGACGTACTGAATCGATTTGTAAGCGGCATAGCAGCCATACTGCTGCGTGCTCCAGCTGCGGTGCATCGTGCTCTCCGTGAAGAACTCGTTTGAGAGCACCGCGCGGTGCTGGATAAAGCGGTACATCCCGTCTTCGCGCTCGCTGGGCTCCAGCACGCGATAGGTCGCGCCCGGCTGGAACGACGGTGACGCGAAATACTCGGCGTAGACGTCGCTACTGGTGTGGAGCACTCCGTAGTACCCGCCCGGCGAGCGATAGAAGCGCACGACACCGCCGAGGAACAGAATGCCGAGCACCGCAACCACAACCCCGAACGAAAGCGCCGGGCGGTAGTAGCGCCGAAGGAGTGGCGCGGCCGCGCTCAGGATGAACGGCGCCGCGAAGTATGTGCTGCGTTCAGCGATGGAGGAGAGAGTGGTGCGGATGAATCCGGTGGCGTTGTCAGTCAGCGATGGCGTAAGCGATGTCATGTAGTAGATCGGAAGCAGTGCGACACCAGTCGGGATGCCGACGGCGAGCAAGCGGGTGAATCGCTCGCGGTGCAGTACAAGAGTTCCGACACCGTATACCGCGACTGCCAGCGAGCCGATCAGCGGCTGGCTGCTAACGCTGAGCCACATCAGCACGCCGGCGGGGATGTTCTTCTCGCGCTCGAAGGCCGCGATGAAGAGGAAGAAGAAGGCCGCCGACCAGAGCGATGCGAACTGGAACGCGAATACGGCGTCGAGGAAGAACGGGTTGAGCACAAACAGCGCGATCATCCACGGATCGCGCATCGTCGGGCGCACAACACCGCCGGCCCAAATCGTGCCGATGATGGCGACGCCCATCAGTAGGCTCACTGCCCAGTTGCCGAGCACCGGATAGGCGATCGCGCCAGCGAGGTACGGCGCTATCGCGTAGGGGAAGGTCACCGCCTTGCCGTCATCTAACAGTGAGATGCGTAAGGGGATCGTGGCATGGTGGAAGATTTCGTCGCTGAGGTACCAGACGTGCGCATAGTTGTGCATCGAATCAGAGGCAAGGTACAGGCGATGCACGAGGATATCGCCGAGGATGAAACCTAGCGCCAGCATCGCCAGCACCGGCACGACGTAGATCGACCATTTGGGCATGTCCGCGGGCTTGTGCCGCCCAGCGAAGACGCGCCACCAGGCGCCGATCATCGCCAGCGCATCGATGACGCCGTCCATGATCCGCGTGCGGGAGCGCTGCACCGGCACCGGCACGCTGACGTCGTTGGCCAGCGTGTAACCCAGCCGCGGCAGAACCACGGCCACTTCCACCGTCTCGCTGTAGCGATAGCCGTGGTAGTAGCGCAGCGCCTCGACCAGCGGACCGGCGCGGAACACCCGGAAGCCGGACTCGACGTCGTAGAGGCGTGTGCCTGCCCAGAGACTAGCCCACCACGAGAGCGAGGCGTTGCCAAATCGCTTGACGAAGCTGTAGTCGGACATATCGCGGCGCGCAACGGCCGCGTCGAAGCCATCTTCTGTCACGCGTGCGGTCAATCGGTCGAGGTCGCCTGGGTCGTGCTGGCCGTCGGCGTCGACGGTGATCACGAGGTCTTCGGCATCGATCTCACTGGCGCTGAGCCGCGTCCCGATCTCGCGGAAAGCGGCGTAGTAGGCGGCGGAGAGGCCCGCGTTCTTGTCGAACAGGATCGTGTGCACGCCCTGCCGCCCAAGCGACCACTCGAGAATGACTTCTCGCGAACGGTCCGTTGATCCGTCATCGACGACGACGATCTCATCGACGAGATGCGTCAGCTCCTCGAGGACAGCGACGACCGTCGGCTCTTCGTTGAAGACCGGAACGACCGCAATTCGGCGAGGCTTTGTCTTCTTTGGGCGCGCTTCCGTCGCCCCTTCGATGATCGTCATCGCGCTGTCGCCGCGGCCGTCTCCTCCTCCGCCCGGATCCGCTCGATCAACCATGGCACTGTGCGTTTCATACCTTCTTCGAAATCGACCTGCGGGACCCAGCCCAGCTCTTTCGCGGCTTTGTCGCTGAGGACGTCCTTGCCGGCATAGTCACCGGCGCGCGCCGGGATGAACTCGATCGGGCGGTCGGCGTTGGTTAGGCGGAGCACCGTCTCTGCGATGCGCTTGATCGTCACCTTCTCCGCGCCGTCCAAGTTGTACGTCTGGTTCTCCGCCTCGTCCTTCAGTGCAAGCACATGCGCCCGCGCCAGGTCCTCGACGTAGACGAACTTGCGGTGCTGGCTGCCGTCGCCGGTGAGGGTGAGCGGCTCGCCCTTGAGCGCCTTCCGCACGAATACCGGCACCACAAGCGAGAACCGCATGCGCGGGCCGTAGGGGATGCCGTAGCGGAGGATCGTGAAGGGAAGCTTGTGCATGTTGAAGTAGTCGTGGCAGAGAAACTCCGCCGCGACCTTGGATGTCGTGTAGACGTGGCGCACGGCGTCCGCGTCGAAGTCCGCGGTCTCGTCGACCGTATCGCCGTCCATCGGCGGAATCGAGGAGTAGACCCAGACGGTGCTCGCCAGGATGAATCGCTTAACGTTGTTCTTGCGTGCAGCCTCAAGGGCGCGCACGGTGCCGGTTACGTTCAGCTCGATCGCCGCGGCCGGGTCAGCGACGACGTCGTTTACGTCGGCGACGGCCGCCAGGTGGAAGAGCGCATCGAGACCGGCGGCGGCAGCGTCCATCTGCGCGGAGTCGAGGATGCTAGCCTCGCGGTGTTCAACGTCAGGCCGATGCGGCGCGCGCAGGTCGATCACGGCGACTTCGTGGCCGGCATCGACGAGAGCGTCGACGACGTGCGAGCCGATGAAGCCAGAGGCGCCTGTTACTCCAACCTTCATGCTAGCCACCAGCCTTAACGGGTTCGGCGGTCTTCTTGCCGACGACCTGCTCGAGCGACTGGAGCACGTACCGTGCGTCTTCGCGCGTCATCTTGGCCGAGACCGGCAAGCAGATGTGCTGCGCGCAAATACGCTCGGCCTGCGGAAGCGGACCGTCTGCAAACTGGGCGAACACCGGCTGCAGGTGGCACGGCGTGTCGTACACCTCGCCGCTGAGGCCGACGTCGAACTTCTCGCGCATCGTCTTCTTCAACTCGGCGCGGTCGATGCCGTCGATCATCGCGATGTATTTATAGTAGTTGCTGACAACGCCGCGCATCGGGCGCAGCGGCTTGATCGACGGGCCGAGCGCGGCGATTCCCGCGTCGTACTCCGCGGCGATCTCCTGCCGTCGCTCGATGAACTCGCGCAGGCGGGCCATCTGGGCCAGGCCGATGACGGCGTGGGGCTCGCTCATGCGCCAGTTGTAGCCAAGGCGGACGTGGTAGTTGGTGGTAAAGCCTTCTTTGCCCTGGTCGCGGTAGATCAGCGCTTCTTTCTTGATGTTCTCGTCGCGGGTGGTGATGATGCCGCCCTCGCCGCTGGTCATGACCTTCGTTGGGTAGAAGGAGAACGCCGCCGCCAGCCCGAAGCTGCCGGCCGGTCGCCCGTCCAGTGTCGAGCCGTGAGCGTGCGCCGCGTCCTCGATCAGCGGGACGCCGACCTGGTCGCAGATCTTCTCGATCTCGCGGATGTGCGGGGTGATGATGCCGCCGATGTGTACGAGAACGACGGCGGCGGTGTTGGCGTTGAGGCTCTTGCGCAAGCTCTGGACGTCCAGCGCGAACGTGTCCGGGTCGCAGTCTGCGAAACGGGGGATGCCGCCTGCGTGCTGCACGGCCGCCGCCGTCGCGAAGAACGTGTTGCTCGGAACGATAACCTCGCGCCCTTCGACGCCGACCGCGCGGAGGATGATCTCCAGCGCGCTGGTGCCGCTGTTGACGGCGATCGCGTAGGGCACGTCGCACAGTTGCGCGAACTCTTCTTCCAACTGCTTGCCGTACTTGCCGAGCGTGAGCGCTCCGCTGTCCAGGCATTCGATGATGCGTGCTGCTATCTGGGCTCTGTCTTCCTCCGGAAAGTAGACGGCCGCCGGGGGTACCTTCATGATCGCTTGCCCTTCCCTAAATGAGCCAATGAATTGCTAAGGGAAGGTTACGATTGCGCCTGTTAACGAACCTTAACGAAGGCTTAAGAGACCGCCAACGTTTCCGTAAGGGGCTCGGCGACTGTAGTCGAGCGCGGCAGCGTTACGGTGAAGCTGGTGCCGCCGCTAAGCGTCTCCGTCGCTTCGATTTCACCGCCGTGGCCTTCGACAACGTACTTCACGATCGCCAGTCCTAGCCCAACGCCCTCGCCGCGCATCGACCTGGCCTGATCGCCGCGGTAGAAGCGCTCGAACACCTTCGAGCGCTCCGCCTCCGGGATACCGATGCCGGTGTCCTGCACCACCAGGCGCACGTTTTCGCCTTCGCTCTGGAGCGATAGGCCGACGCGGCCGCCCTTCGGCGTGTAGGTGACGGCGTTCTCGAGCAAGTTCTTCACCATCTGTCGCAGCCGCTCTTCGTCGCCCACGACGACAAGGCCCGGCTGAATGTTGGACGTTAGCGTCGGCTGGTCGTCCCCGTAGCCGATGCGGGAGACTTCGTCCGCGCACAGCGCCGAAAAGTCGACGTGCGCCTGCAACAGCGACTGCGCCTTATCGCGCGTAAGCAGTAGCAAGTCGCCAACCAGCGACGTCATCGCCCGCGCCTCGCGCGACATGCGCTCAAGGCAGGCCATACGATCAGCGGCGGGCAGGCTGGGGTCGCGGAGGATGTCGAGGTTCGTGCGCAGAATGGTCAGGGGCCGCCGCAACTCGTGCGACGACTCAGCGAGGAACTCCGTCTGCGCGGCCATCGTCTGGTCCACGCGCTCGATCATCTCATTGAAGGTGGCGATCAGCTCGCCCGTCTCGTCGCGCGACTTGCGCTGTTCCAGGCGCTGGCTGAAGTCGCCGGTGCGCTCGATGCGGCGGGCGACGCGGGAGACGTCGCGGATCGGACGCAGTCCCCGGCCGGCGATGAAGTACGCCGGGATCATTGTCAGGAACAGCGCCAGCAAGCCGCCACCAAAGAGTGCATAGCGGATCTCCGTCACGTTCTCCGCGGTCTCCGAGGTGGAGCGGCCAACCTCGATGCTGCCGCCCGATTCGATCGGTTGATGCAAAATGCGCAGCTTCTCCTGCGCGACGTTGGCGTCGAAGAAGGCCTGCGCCCCCAGTGACCGGCCTGACGGCAGCAGTTCCTGACCGCCGCGGAAGGACGAGTACAGCACCAGGCCGTCGGGACTGCGCACCTGGAAGAGGAGGCCCGCCGCCGCCTGCGTATCGAGTTGCGGCCGTTGCGCTCGAACCGATTCGTCCGTCAGTTGCGTTGGTAGCAGTGGCAGAATTGCGTCCGCCTGTGCGACGAGGCTGTCATCGAAGCTGTTGTAGATGTTGCGCTTGGCGAGGAAGTACGTCGTCAGCGCAAAGCCAGCTAGCACAAGCGCGACCAGTCCTACGCAGAGGAACGTGAGCCTGAGCCGAAGCGACATCGCTACGCCTTGAGCACGTAGCCCACGCCGCGGATCGTGTGGATGAGCCGCGCCTCGCCGCCGCGCTCCAGCTTCTGCCGCAGGTTGGCTATGTGCACTTCCAGCGTGCCGGAGTCCGCCTCCACCCAGTTCTCCCCCCAGATCGTGCGCATCAGGTCTTCGCGCTTGCGGACCGTCTCGGGCGACTGCAGCAGCAGCTCCAGGATGCGGAACTCAGTCGGCGTGAGGCCGAGGTTGCGCTTGCCGCGCTTCACGGACCATGTCCGCGAGTCCAGCGTCAGGTCCTGGTAGGCGCGCTCGGCCTGCTCCGGGCCCTGGCTCTGGCGCGCCCGCCGTCGGAGGGCAAGAAGGCGTGCCACCAGCTCGTCCAGGTCGAAGGGCTTCTGCAGGTAGTCGTCCGCGCCCGCCTCGAGGCCGGCGATGCGGTCAGCGACGGCGTCTCGGGCGGTTAGCATGAGCAGCGGCGTGGATGTGCGGTCGCGCAGGAGGCGGCAGAGGGTTACGCCGTCCATGCCCGGCATCATCACGTCGAGCACGATCAGGTCGACCTCGCCCGAGTCCTCCAGGCGGCCAAACGCCTCCCCGGCTTCCCTCGCGGTGACGACTCTGAAGCCACGCCGGGTCAGCGCAAGGTCGAGCGCGGCCAGCAGCGCCTCATCGTCATCGACGAGAAGGACGCGCGGCGCCTGTTCCCGCGCCTGCTCGGCGACCCTGGAGAGAACCATCTGGGATAGTGTCCCACCCAAACATGAAGTAAGCCAGTAGACGCGTCACGGCATTTCGTTTGGTAATTTCGCTGTTTCGGGGACGAAGTAAGATTCGCGAATTGTACAACGCATAACCGCCGGACGGGGGTATCTTGGTGCGACTAAAGTTGGGGCGCGAAGGGGCAGCACGCTGGCGGTGCCTTGGGGAGAGTCACGGATGGTGGCGCTTAAGGGCTTGTCGGGCGAGCACGAGATCTGGACGGTGGAGTGGCATAGGTGGAGCTCGTTGACGAGGTCTTTGCCCGCTTGCAACGTTTGCGGTGAGAAGCCGTTTCCTGCGAAGCACAACGGGCCCGTGGGCAAAGGGCTGTGACCTCTGGAAGCAGTGCAACAGGCACGGCAGCTAGCCCAGAGGCGCGATTCCGCTGGCGATGGCGTAGCGGACGAGGCCGGTGCGGCGATCGACGTCCAGCTTGC
>JBDTOK010000021.1:0-20911 GCA_039933275.1 Chloroflexota bacterium
CACACCCGGAGATCGTAAAGGGCAACCGCCGCGAACTGGAGCGACTGGTCGGCCGGCACCTGGACGATGAGCAATCCACACTCGCCGCTGCGGACGAGATCCAGAAGACGGGCGTGCGAAACGTCGTAGTTACGCGCGGCCGTGAAGGTGCCGTCGCAATGTCTGACGCGCGTTGCTTGCGCGGCGTCGCGCCGCGAGTACGTGCTGTCAGCGCGGTCGGGTCCGGCGACGCATTCCTGGCCGGCGTCGTGCTGACGCTGAGCCGCGGCGGCACGATGGACGAAGCGATGCGCCTCGGCATCGCCTGCGGCACGGCCACCGTGCTCACGCAGGGAACCGAAGTCTGCCGCCGCCGCGAAGTAGACATCCTCCTGCCGCGCGTGAAAGTGCAGGAGATCGCCGTCAGCGTCCCCGTGCCAGTCCGCGCCTGATGGCCCGCGCGCCAGCCCTCATCGTTTTTCTCGGCGGCTTCGGCACTTCGGACGTAGAGTCGTTGGTTGATGACGCCCGGTTGATGACCACCCTTGACGCGATCAGCTTTTGGTCTGGAGGCGTTCCGGACGGTCGCGTCATCGTCGCCTCCGACATGCCGTTGGCGGTTGAGTTGAAGCACAACGTCACAGTTGATGTCGACTTCGGCGAATACCACTTCGGGAGAAGACTTGCAGGGGTACTTCGCAAGTACGACGTCGAGGCCGCCGTGTACATGGGCGCGGGGAGCGTCCCGCTCTTCGGAGCGGAGGAGCTGGCCGGCGTTGTCGCGCAACTCACTGATCGAGTTGGCGTCACCAACAACTTCTACTCGTCCGATATGTCCGTGTTTCCGGTGAACGACGCTGTGCTCGCCGCCATTGAACCGTTGGTGCGAGACAACTCGCTGGCCCGCGCGCTGAAGGAAGTTGGCGGACTGGAGATGATCGCGCTATCGCGCACGGTCACAACGCAGTTCGACATCGACACGCCAACCGACGTCGCGATCTTGGCGGTGACGGGAGAGGGCGGGCCATCGCTGCGCGAGTGGATCGGCTCGCGCGGGATCAGCATCGAGCGATATCAAGCTGTTCTGCCGCTCTTTCTCGAACAGAAGAACCAGGTCGTCGTAGCTGGCCGCGTTGGCACGCAGGCGTGGTCGTACCTTGAGCGGGAGACGGCGTGCCGTGTCCGCTTGTTCGCGGAGGAGCGGGGAATGGAGGCGGACGGCCGCGTGGCACCAGGCAAAGTGCGCTCATTGCTGGGCTACTACCTCGACGCCGTCGGCTTCGATCGCTTTTTCGAGACGCTAGGCGAACTTGGCGACGCGGCGTTCATCGACACGCGGGTCTTGCTCGCGCACAAGCAAATCGACGCGAGCCGCGAGGACCGCTTTCTGTCAGACCTCGGGCGCCCGGAGGACATCCGCGATGACTTCTTGCGCGACTTTACGCGCGCCGCCCTCGCCGCGCCGATGCCGGTGTTGCTGGGCGGGCACTCGCTCATGGCAGGCGGCCTGATGGCGCTCAACGAGTACGCCTGGCGCACGCTCGGCGACAGCTGAGGGTGGAAGAGGCCGGCCACTTTGCGATGACCGGCCTCCTCGGCGGGGGAAAGGGCTCGGACCAGGGGGTGCGTCCTTCTTGAGCCTTGCCGACATGAGACGCCAGTGGGAAGTCGGCGACAAGTTGTCCATGGCCAAGCTTTTGGCCAAATATTTTGACCGCTTATCGGTCGGTTGGCTGCCGGCTCCGCGAACCGTTCGAGCTGGTACCGAAGCTCACGCTGGAAGACGACTGGCGGGCAAGAAAGAAGGCCGGTCAAATTGCGGCTGACCGGCCTCCTGGCAGGGAGGGCTCGCGGGCTAAGGGGGTCTAAATCCAAACGAGCCTGTGGCCATAGAACGCCTTGAGCTGGCACTCGACAAGTATGCAGTTGGGTACGGCTTGTATCCCTTCCACAAAGTCTTGCTGCCCTGTGCACACGTTGACAATCCGCCGTTGCGGACGCCATCATACTGACCAGTCAGTCACATATCGCCTGAGGAGGCCGCGCATGGTCACCGCCGAGTTCAACCCCTTCACGCCGGACGCGCTCAAAGACCCCTACCCGATGTACCGCGCTCTCCTCGCCAATAATCCCACGTCCTGGCAAGCAGTGATGGAGTCCTGGGTGTTCACTCGCTACGCCGACGTCGACGCAATCCTCACCCACCCCGGCATGTCTGCCGACCGGGCGAAGGCCCGCAACCGCTTCGCGCAGATGGTGGAGGAGCAGCAGAAAAACTTTGGGCCGTTCAGCCGCGCCGCGACGATGCTGACAAGCGACCCGCCCCAGCACACGCGCCTGCGCAAGCTCGTCAGCAAGGCGTTTACCCCGCGCGCCGTCGATAACCTCAAGCCGCGCATCCAGGAGATCGTGGACGGGTTGCTTGACGAGGTGGAAGCGGCCGGCGGCACGATGGACTTAGTGACCGCGCTCGGCTACCCGCTGCCGGTCATCGTCATCGCCGAGATGCTTGGCGTACCGTCTGAAGACCGCGCCCGATTCAAGCACTGGTCCGACGAAGTCGTCGCCACTCTCGGCGGGCCGTTCACGCCGCCGGACGTGCTGGGGCGAGCGAAAGTCGCCATCGAGTCGCTGGCGGACTACCTCATCCCGATCATCCACGACCGCCGAAGCCACCCGCGCGAGGACCTGATCTCGCGATTGGTAGCGGCGGAAGAGCAGGGCCAGGTGCTGAGCGAGGACGAAATCTTCACAACGACGATCCTCCTCCTGATCGCCGGCAACGAGACGACGACGCACCTCATCGACAACGGGACGTACGCGCTCCTGCGCAACCCGGATCAGCTCGAGAAGCTGCGCAACGACCCGAGCCTCATGCCCTCGGCAACAGAGGAGCTGCTGCGCTTCATCGGGCCGGTGCAGGCGACCGCGCGCGTCGTCAAGGAAGACACCGTCATCGGCGGCCACGAGCTGAAGGAAGGTCAGATCGCGATGACGCTGCTGGGCGCCGCCAACCACGATCCCGCAAAGTGGGGCGACACCGCCGACAAGCTGGACGTCACCCGCAACCCGATGGACCATGTCGGCCTTGGCGATGGCATCCACTTCTGCCTCGGCGCGCCACTTGCACGGGCGGAGGCGCAGATCGCCATCGGCAGCTTGATCCGCCGTTTCCCCAAACTCCGCCTGGAGACGGACGATCCGGAGTGGGGCGGGACGTTCATCATCCGCGGCGTGAAGTCGCTGCCGCTCAGTTTCTAGCTACGCTAGACGCCTAACAAGAAACCGCCCCGCCATTGCTGACGGAGCGGTTTGCTTTTAAAGCATCACAGGAAAACCTTGCCGGAGGCTTTCCTGTGACGAGCCCAAAAGGGAGGGTTTGGGACCAATACCTAAGACGCCAGCACTTGACCGCTGTTACAGACACGAATCGGCTTCACCGGCTGTTCACCGCAGACACGAATCCCCCGTACAATTCGAACCAGAACGGAGGGCGGACCATGGCGATAACGAAGGAGCGCGAAGGCCTTATCGATGCCCCTGGAGGGCGGATCTGGTACCGGGTCGCTGGCGATGGGCCGGGTGTTCCGCTGCTTGTCCTGCACGGCGGACCGGGCGCCGGCCACGATTACCTCGAGCCGTTGCAGGTGCTCGGCGACGAGCGACCGGTTGTCTTCTACGACCAGTTGGGCTGCGGCAAGTCCGACATCCCGAGCGATACGTCGCTTTTCACGCCGGAGCACTTCGCCCGCGAGGTTCAGGTCGTCCGCGACGTACTGCGGCTGGACCGGATCCATCTGCTCGGCCAGTCGTGGGGCGGTTGGCTGTTGCTCGAGTACATGGCGGCCAAGCCGGACGGCATCGTCAGCCTGACGCTGGCCAGCACATCGGCAGACATCCAATCGTTCCTCGATGCGGTGCCGGGGTTGCTTGCGCAGCTGCCTCAGGATGCGCAGGACACGATCACCCGCTGCGAGGCTGACGGCACGACGACGTCGCCGGAGTACATAGCCGCGACCTTCGCCTTCTACCAGAAGTTCCTTTGCCGCATGCCAGTCTGGCCGGAGTCGATGTTGCGCACGGGCGTCAACATCCAGAACACGCCCGTCTACCATCACATGTGGGGCCCGAGCGAGTTCACGCTGACTGGGACGCTGGAAGGCTGGGACCGTCGCAACGTACTGGACGAAATCGACGTGCCGACGCTGATCACCGTCGGGCGCTACGATGAGATCGTGCCATCGATTTCCGAAGCCATGCACAAACGAATCAAAGGCTCCGAGCTGGTGATCTTCGAGGACAGCGCGCACTCCGCCCACACTGAGGAAGCGGAGAAGTACGCTGCCGTCCTTCGCGACTTCATGCGCCGCGCTGAGGCGAAGACGTGACGTTCTCCAACGACAGGCCGCTGCTTCGCGGGTACTTCCACCTGGTCGCGGCGATTGCGGCCGTTTTCGGTTGTGTCGGGCTGATCCTGCTCGCGGATTCGCCGACGGCTTACGTCGGTGGTGCAGTCTTCGCTGCCAGTCTCATCGCGCTCTACTCCGTCAGCGCCACGTACCACACGATCCCGTGGGGTCGACGAATGCAGGCCGTCCTCAAGCGCGCAGACCACTCGATGATCTTCGTGCTCATTGCGGGGAGCTACACGCCGCTTTGCTTGCTGGCGATTGGCGGCGCCTGGGGCATCGCGATGCTAGCCGTCGTCTGGACAATCGCTGCGTTCGGCATCGCGATGAAAGTCGCCTGGCCAAACGTGCCTCGCTGGTTGAGCGTTGGCGTGTACATGGGCATGGGCTGGCTCGGCGTCCTCGCCGCGACACAGAACATCGCCTGGTTCGAGTTGTCGACGGCGACGCTGCTAATCGGCGGCGGGCTGCTGTACACGATCGGCGGCGTCATCTATGGGCTGCGCCGGCCCAACCCGTTCCCGCGCGTCTTCGGCTACCACGAAGTGTTCCACCTGCTCGTCATCGGGGGCAGCGTGCTGCATTACACGCTGGTGGCTGCGTTCTTAATGCGCGCCTAACGAACGACACTTAACGTCACCGGCGCAATGAAGCGCAGAGCACTCGAGATCGTATTTCCGCTCGTTGGTATCGCGCTGCTTGGCGGCATCTCTTACCTCGGCTATCAGAGCGTGTTCGCAGGCGATTCGCCCGCGACGTCATCGTCGCAGTCGGATGGAGTCTTCTCGGCGCCCGTTGACTCGCCGACGTTCCCCAAGGGCTACCCGGTTATCTTCAATCGAATCGAGTCCTCCGCCGGCACAACCTACTTCACCGATGTCGCCGAGCAGCCGGGCGTCTACGACGCCACCGATCCAGTATTCCTGGCGATAGCGATTGGCGGCGGGCTGCGTTTCCAGAAGGAAGGCGAGTTGGCCCGGTTGAACTACGGGCACCTACACGTCCTAATCGACTCCACAGTGCCCGGCCCGCTGGAGACGATCCTTCCCGACTCTAATCACATCGACCTCGCCGACGGGTCGTACGTGATTACCTTGCCGGACCTATCGCCGGGGCCGCATACGGTGAACGCCGTGTGGACCGACTCTAACAACAACACGGGCGTGTTCGTCGGGTACGCGACGCTGCACATCAACGTCATCGCTGCTAGCCCGCGATAGCTAACTGGCAGATGACGTGAGCTCTTGTCCGGTCGGGCAAATGTCCAGCAGCACGCATTCGGCGCACAACGGCACTGTCCGGCACACGCGCTTGCCGTGCTCCACGATCAGCGCGTGGTACTCGTTGTACAGCGCGACGTCACGCGCCAGCTCGCGCATGAACATCTCTTGCCAGTCGGCGTAGTTGTCCGCGTCCGGCGTGACGCCGAGCCGCGAGAAGATGCGCTGGGTGTACGCGTCGATGACGAAGTACGGCTGCTCCGCGGCATAGAGCAGGATCGAGTCTGCAGTCTCCGGACCGATGCCATGCGTGGCGAGCAGCGCCGCTCGCAGCTCATCGCCAGGCGCTGAGAGCAGACCTTGGAGGTCGCCGCCGTAGCGTTCGTCCAGCAGCGCGATGAACGCCTTCAACTTGCTAGCCTTGCCTCGAAAGAAGCCGCTCGGCCTGATCAGTGCCTCGAGATCCTCTTCGCTTAGACGACGGATGCCGTCAGGGGAGAGCGCGTTTGCCGCGCGCAGGTTGGCCAGCGCCTTCGCGGCGTTCGGCCACGTCGTCTGCGGGATGAGTATCGCGCCGGCGATCACCTCAAACGGTGACTCGCCCGGCCACCAACATTGGGGCCCGTACGCCGCCAGCAGCCGGTCGTGTATTTCGCGCAACGACGGACGGCGCTCCCTGACCCCCGGCCCTCGACCCGTGACCCCTACTTTCGCCACGCCTGCGCCTCTGCCACCCAGCCGGGCACGCGCGCATCGGGGATCGAGTCGTAGTGCGGGAGGTACGGCTTCACGTCTAGCACCGGTGTCCCATCGATCGCGTCGAGACCGCGCACTCGCAGGACATTGCTCTTCACCTCGAGCAAAGCCACCGGTGACGTCAGCACCGGGTTCGGCCTGATCTGGCTGCGCGTCGCGAGAATACCCATCAGCGGGTACTTGTCGTCGTCGCGCGGGTGAAGCTGCGGCTTCGAGCTCCGCACATCGTCCGGCACCTCGTGCGGCCAGAAGACAACGATAACGTGCGAGTAGTCCGCCAGGTTGAGCAGCATTGGCTCCAGCTCGGGTCGCAGGATGATGCGCGACTCCACCTTCGCCCAGCCGTCCGGGGTCGGCGCCTTTACTCGGTTGCGCACCACGCCGATCGGGCGCAGCGTGACGTCGGCGAACTCCGGGACCTTGTCGTCTGGCGTGCGCTTCACGGCGCGGCGGATGCGGTCGAACATGCGTCTAGTTTAGACGGGCGTTACGCTCCGTCGCGCTTCTGACCCACCGGCGTCGCCAGCAGCACGAACACGAGCACCGCCGACGCCAGCCCTGTAACCGCGCCGAGTATGAACGGCGCCGCTGGGTCGACCTCATCCCAGAGCACGCCTGCGACGATGCTCGCGACCAGCACCATCGCGCCCGTAGCGCCCGTGTACAGGCCGACGGCGGTGGCCTTGGCGTCCGGCGGCGCGAAGTCGATGACCCACGCCTTGCCGACGGCGTCCGTGAGCGCGATGTACAGACCGTAGACGGCGAACAGCGGCCATACGTACCAGCCGTCGTTGACGATGCCAAAGCCCAGGTAGACGAGTGCGAATATCGCGAAGCCCGGGACGATGATATTCCGCCGCCCGACTCTGTCCGAAGCGATACCCGCGGGAAACGACGCGCTGGTGTAGACGGCGTTGTACAGGATGTACGCCGAGACGGTCGCCGTCGTGCCCAGCCCGAGGTTCTCCGAGCGCAAGATCAGAAACGCGTCGCTGGAATTGCCGAACGCGAACAGCAAACTGATCCCGAGGAAGATATAGAACCGGTGCCCCAGCTTTGTCGGGGGAGTTGGGTCGTCGTCCGCGCGCGGTGCGGGTATCTTCGGCTTGCGTTCGGGCAGGAACATCAGTGCGATGACGCCGGCCGCCGCCGGGATGAACGCGATCACGAAAACGAGCCGGTAGTGGTGGTTCAACAGCTCGAACAGCCCGAGACCAATCGCCGGACCGACAACTGCGCCGGCACTGTCGAGGGCGCGGTGGAACCCGAACGCGCGCCCGCGCTGCTCCTTCGTGGCGACGTCGGCCATCAGCGCGTCTCGTGGTGCGGTGCGTACGCCTTTGCCCAGGCGGTCCGTGAAGCGCGCGCCCAGCGCCATTGGCCACGCCGACGCCAGCGCCAGTAGCGGCTTCGCTATCGCCGACAAGCCGTAACCCAGTATGACGAGCGGCTTGCGCATGCGCAGGTGATCCGACGCCCAACCGGAGACGAGCTTGCTGAGCGATGCGGTGCTTTCGGCAACACCTTCGATGACGCCGACCGCTGCGACCGGCGCGCCAACGACGGCGGTAAGGAAGAGCGGGATGAGTGGGTAGATCATCTCGCTGGACACGTCCGTGAAGAACGAAACGATGCCGAGCAGAAAGATCGGGCGCTTTACGCCCGGTATCGGCGAGTCAGGAATGTCGTCGTCTTCAGCCGAAGTGGTGAGCGTCTTTTCAGCCACGCGCGCTATGGTATCATTGCCGCAATCCAGACCAACCACGGAGGTATCGCGATGGAACTCGGACGCCTGCTAACCGCCATGATCACGCCGTTTGACGGCGATGGGAAGGTGGACTACGCGCAGGCTAAGCGTCTCGCGCTCACACTCCTGGACTGCGGCAGCGACGGTCTCGTCGTGGCCGGCACCACCGGCGAATCGCCAACGTTGACGTTCGACGAGAAGGTCAAGCTTTTCGCCGAAGTAAAGTCGGCCGTCGGCAACCGCGGCGCCGTCGTCGCCGGTACCGGCACGTACGACACGGCCGAGAGCATCCACCTGACCCGTGAGGCTGAGCGCGTGGGCGCGGACGCCGTCCTCCTGACGACGCCGTACTACAGCAAGCCGCCGCAAGAGGGCCTCTACCGCCACTTCGCCGCGATCTCTGAGGTCACCTCGCTGCCGGTGATCGTTTACAACATCCAGGCCCGCACCGCAGTCAACCTCACGGTCGAGACGCAGCTTCGTATCGCCGCCATCCCCAACGTTGTTGGCGTCAAGGAAGCCTCCGGCGACCTCGGCCAGATCCAGCAGATCATTGCGCTCGCGCCGCCGTCGTATCGAGTCTGGTGCGGCGACGACGCGCTCATGCTCCCGGTCGTGGCGGCCGGTGGTTACGGGACGATCGGCGTTTCGTCACACCTCGTCGGTGTGCAGATGCGGCGGATCATCCAGGCCCACCTCGACGGCCAGGTCGACGAAGCAGCTGCGATCAACTCGCGCATCATGCCCCTGCTCACCGTGCTCATGACGTCGATGGTGAACCCGATCCCGATCAAGTGGACGCTCCGCCAGCTCGGCTTCCCAACCGGCGGCTTCCGCCTCCCGCTGTGCGAGCCGGACGTCGCCACGGGCAAGCGCATCATGGCCGAGATCGCGTGCCAGCAGATCGACTTCTCGGTCGCCGGCAAAAGCGGCGTCGCGGTCTAGCGCACCGCATGTCCGGCGTTACCATTCGTCCCGCGATCGCCGCGGACACCGAGACTTTGCTCGCCCTGATCGACGGTCTCGCTGACTACGAAAAGCTGACAGCGCCCGATGCCGAAGCCCGCGCTCGTTTCGCCGCCGAGATCTCGCGCGATCCGCCGCGCACGTGGTGCTACCTCGCCGAAGCGGACGGCGCCGCCGTCGGTTACGCCGTCGTCTGCGAGACGTACTCCACGTTCTCGATGCGGCCAAAGCTCTTCCTAGAAGACATCTTCGTCACGTCGGGCGCCCGTGCTACCGGCGCCGGTCACGCCCTCTTCCGCGCCATCTCCGAAGAGGCGATCCGCCGCGATTGCAGTGCGATCGTTTGGGAGGTGCTGGACTGGAACAAGCTCGCGATCGGCTTCTACCAGCGCGTCGGCGGCAAGCGCTTCGACGGCTGGTCCGAATGGCGCATCGATCGCGCCGCGATGGAACGCCTCGTCGCCAGCTAAGGCCCGGGGACGACGTCACCCAGGTTAGCGCCCGGGCTGCAGGTTTCGCTTAGCGGCGTGTCCGCGAGGTACGCAAGCAGCACGAGGCCGTCGTCTAGGTCGGCATCGCCGTCGCAGTCCTCATCGGCCCATACGATCAAGCCCGCTCCCACAACTACGGCTGGTCCACCAATCTGCGGACAGCCGGAGTGCGGTACCGGTATACCCGACGCGTGCACCACCAACTCCAGTGCGTCGTCCGGGGCAACGTGACCGTCGCAGTTGACGTCGCCGCGCTTGAGTACGCCCGCCGGCGTCGTCGTTGGTGTAGCCGACGTAGTGGGTGTCGGACAGTTGCCCGGGTCGATGAACGGATCGTAGTCCACTGTGCCCCACTGAGCATCGTCTGGGTGGTGGAAGACCTTCTCTTCAATCGCGGCGAGCGAGCACAGGCCCCAGTCGTTGTACTCAGCGTTGACGTCGCTCTTTGTTAAGTTGGTCAGCATTGGCCCGCTGACGTTAGCAAACGAGTTAAAGTTGGCTTCCGCGCCGCTGACCGTAGTCGTCACTGTTCGCGCATCCGTCGTATCATCGTCGTGGAGATAGATCGCCTCCTGCACGTTATTGAAGACGTTGTTGGACAGCGTCGCCACGGTGTTGCCGACCGAGTTTGGATCGGAGACCTGCAGCGCGACCCCATTCACGTTCTGGATCGTATTGCCTGTAATCGTCAGCGGATCACCGGCGGCGATCATCGCGTAGTCGCTGTTGTTGCTGAAATCGATATCGTTGTAGTCGATGACGGCGCCTGGGCCGTCGACGCGGATGCCCGTCCCGGTCAGGTGGTTCGATTGCACGTTCGGGCCGAGGCCCACCGCCTGTATGCCCAGATTCATCCCGGTCGGGTGAATGATGTTGTCGGTAAACGTGCCGTAGTCGCACTCGCACATGATTCCGCCGGAATCGTTCGTCATCTCGTTGCGCTGGACCACCGGGCCCTGCCCGCCGACGTAGATTGCCGGAGCGGACGCGTCGTTCTGGACGATGTTGTCATCGATTTCGTTGTAGTCTCCCTCGGACTGGACGGCTATCAGTTGCGACTGGAAGCCTACGGGCGGCGTAGCATCGATCGTAAAGCCCTGGAAGTACTGCGAGTCTCCGGTCATGTAAACCATGTAACTGTAGATGTCGGAGCCATCCTTGGTGATCGTCGCGATGCCGTCATCCTCGGGCGTTGCGCCGGGGCCGTACAGCGTCGTCGATGTGACGTCCATCCTCAGCATCGGCTCCGTGTACGCGCCAGGACAGACGTATATCTTCGTGCCCGGGTTGACCACGGCGTCTACGGCTTCGTGGATCGAGTAGTAGGTTGCGTGGCCCTTGATGCAGGGGTCAATCGTGATGTGATCAACGACGATATCCGGCGTGATCGCGCTCGTCGTCTGCGGTCCGGTCAGCGAAACGGCAGCGGTTACGAGGACGGCGGCTAGCAGCAGCAGCTTCGTAAACACTGGCCGAGCATATCTTGGCTTCGATGCGCTGGCTAGTCGGCGCGTCGACTCCAGTAGCCTGCGAACATCGCCAGCGCCCTGACGGCGCGCTCCACGCTTGGGAACACAGCAACGTTTGCTGCGACGAGCTTGGCGCGGATGCTGGAGACGAGACGCCAGCGCTCTTCGTCGGAGTAATCCGATGGCCCGAGCGCGACGGCGTACGGTTTCTTCGTGGCGGCGGCGATCTTCGTGAAGCGATCGGCGATGCGGTTGAGCACGTCGGCCGCGTTGGGTCGGCCGAACGCCCACGCCTCGTTCATGTTGGCGAGCAGCAGGTCGACGCCCGGGCTTTCGTCGAACCACTCCAGCACCTGCCCGCCGCCGAGACCGCTGCCCGCAAGGATCGACTGGTCGACGGGGTTGGTCACCCACCCTGCGAGATCGGGCGCGCGCTCCGATACCTTCGCATCGACGTCAGCGGGCAATGGCGGCACCGCGAGCCCAACCTCCTCGCATAGGTCAGCAGTGAGCACGGAGCGGCCACCACCGGCGCCAACCATCCCCAGGCGATTGCCTGTGCCGGGGCGCATGTACGAGAACGCGATCAGCATGTCGATCAGATCCTCTACCGTGTCCACCGCAAGCGCACCGGATTGCGCGACTGCGGCTTGCCACACCCGGCTCGCGCCCGCAAGCGCCGCTGTATGCGAAGCGGCTGCGCGCCCACCGGCGCTGGTCCGCCCGCCCTTCAGAATGACGACCGGCTTCTTCGCCGACGCGCTCTTTAGCGCTGCGAGAAAGCGGCGCCCGTCCTTCACGCCTTCGACGTATGCACCGATGACCTTCGTCTCCGGATCGTCCGCCAGGTAATCGAGGAAGTCGCTCTCGTTCAGGTCGATCGCGTTGCCGTAGCTGACCGCCTTCGAAAAACGCAACCCGCGCGGTTCGCCAAAGTGCGTGATCTCGAACAGCAGGTTGCCGCTCTGCGAGAGGAACCCCGCCGCGCCGGGAGTGTGCGACATATCCCGTCGAAACGACAGTCCGTGTGCTGGATAAAGAATGCCCATACAGTTCGGGCCGATGAGTCGTACGCCGGCAGTCTTCGCCTCAGCGAGAAGCTCTCGCTCAAGCGCAGCGTCTTCGGGGCGGCCCGTCTCCGAAAAGCGGCCGGTGAACAACTGGATCGCCTTCGCCTTGCGCGCGGCAGCGTTCCGTACCAGCGTCAGGATGTGCTCGGAAGGGATGCAGGAGATCACGAAATCGACGTCGCCGGGCAAATCTCGCAGGGAGGCGTACGCCTGCAGCCCGGCGATCTCGCCGCCCTTCGGGTTGACCGGGTAAATCGCGCCCTTAAACCCGAAGTCCTGTATCGATTTCACATAGTCGTACCCCGGTGTATCAGGATTGGCCGACGCGCCGACGATGGCGACAGAGCGCGGCCGGAAGATAGCGTCGAGTTCAGCGAACGGCGTAGTCACGAACGCTAGCGTACGAAAGCGTGCTCCAAGAGGGAAGCGCTCGACCCACTGCCCTGCACTGTCATACGCTGGGGCCGATGGATATCGCAATCGTTGGGGCGGCGCAGAGCGGCAAGAGCACAACCTTCCGCGCGCTGACCGCCGGCCACGGCAGTTCGTCGCCGGATGGGCGCGAGACCGTCGGCGTCGTCAAGATACCGGACGAGCGGCTGGACAAGCTGGCAGTGCTCGTCAAGGCGAAGAAGATCACCCCGATCGAAGTATTCCTGCACGACTTGCCGCCGCTCTTCCAGAAAGGCGCCGCCCCCTCCGGTCCCGCCGGCGAGACGCTGGCCAAAGCCGATGCGCTGATGCACGTCGTGCGCATGTTCGATCGCACCGAAGGCGACCCGTCGAAGGACATCGCAGACTTCGACGCTGAGCTGATGCTGTTCGACCTCGGCATCATCGAGCGGCGTCTCGACAAGATCGAATCGAACCTCCGCTCCGGCAAGGCTAGCGAGAAAGAAGCAACGGAGCGCGAGAAGGTGTTGCTCTCGAAGGTGAAGCCGATCCTCGAACAAGACAAACCACTGCGCGACGAGGTGACGGACGACGCCGACCTCCGCGCGCTCGCCAACTTTGGTTTGCTCTCACTGAAGCCGATGCTCGTCCTGCTAAACGTCGGCGAAGACGCAGTCGGCGAGCAAGCAAAGATCGCCGGGGAGTACCAGGCGAAGCTCAGCGGCGTTCGCACGCGCGCGACTGCGATGAGCGCCAAGCTCGAGGCCGAGCTCGCAGAGCTGACGCCGGACGAAGCGGCGGAGTTTCGCCGCGATCTCGGTGCGCCGGAAGGTGGCACGAAGGCTGTACTCGAACAGGCGCGCGAGTTACTCGGCCTCCTCACGTTCTTCACCGCAGGCGAAAAGGACACGCGCGCGTGGAGCCTGCCAGTCGGCGGGTCCGCGCTGCAGGCAGCCGGCCGCATCCATACTGACATCGAGCGCGGTTTCATACGCGCTGAGGTGATCCGCTGGGACACGCTGCTGGAGCTTGGCTCGCACGTGGAGGCGAAGAAGAAGGGCCAGCTGCGGCAAGAGGGCAAGACGTACGTGATTCAGGACGGCGACGTGATCAACGTCCTCTTCAACGTCTGAGGCGATCGATGGCAGTCGTCGGGCTACACCATGTGCAGGTCAACGTCCCGCTGGCGCGCGAGGCGGAATCGCACCGCTTTTACGGCGAACTCGTCGGGCTCGAGCGCATGGAGCGCCCGCAATCGCTGTCCGAGGCGGGACGTCGTGGCGTTTGGTTTCGCGCCGGCGAGCAGGAGTTCCACGTCTTCTCCAACCCGGCTCCGAAGTTCGATCCAGCCGTCAGCAGCCAGCACCCGGCCCTTCTCGTCGATGATCTCGATGCTTTGCGCGAGCGTCTGGCGGCTGAAGGTTACGAGATCGAGGAAGCGATCCCGATCGCCGGACGCGCTCGCTTCCTCACGCGCGACCCGGGCGGCAACCGCATCGAATTCCTATCGCTCACGACGGACTGATGGACGCGACGTCCGCGCAGATCGCAGCGGAAGTCCTCCGCGCCATCGCTAGCGGCTCGCGCGTCTTCGTCGCCACCATCATCTTTGGCCCCGACGATGCCGCCATCGGCGCGAAGATGTTGGTTCACCCCAACGGCACAACGCTCGGCGCGCTTGGCGTCGAAGCGCTCGACGCAGCGGTCCTGCGCGAGGCGCTGGATACGGTGCCGCGCTCCGGCGTCGCCGCGCTGTACTTCAACGCTACTGGCGAGCCGCTCCAACGCCGCGATGCTACCGGCGGATACGAGTTGATGATCGAAGTGCACGAGCGGCCCGCCCGACTCGTCATCGTAGGCGGTGGGCACGTGGGCAAAGCCTGCTCGCTGATCGGTGAGATGTGCGGCTTTCGCGTGACGGTGATCGACGACCGGCCGGAGTGGGCTAACCCGGAGCGCTTCCCGGAGGCCGACGAGGTGATCCGCGGCCGCTTCGACGAAGTGCTGACGGAGTACCCAATCGACGGCTCAACGTACGTCATCTGCGTCACCCGCGGCCACCGCCACGACGAGACCAGCCTGCGGTGCGTCATCGGACGCGGTGCCGCCTACGTCGGGATGATCGGCTCGAAGCGCCGCGCGGCCGCCGTCCTCAAGCATCTCGTCGACGAAGGCGCTGACGCCGCCGCGGTCGCAGGCGTACACACGCCGATCGGCCTCGACATCGGGGCGGAGACTCCGGAAGAGATCGCCGTCGCTATTTTAGGCGAGATCATTTCGATCCGGCGGAAGCAATTGCCACATGGTTGATGGTCTTGACGAGATACCGCGCCGGTGGTGGAGAATGATGGCAGAGGAGGTTTCCAATGACTCTACTTGATGAGGAGAAAGAAGTGCTGAGGGAGGTACTCAGGGCCGCGTACCTGGCACTGAAGGAAGAGGTGTACCACACGGACAACAGCGACTACAAAGCGGAGCTAAAGAAGCGCGAGCGAGTGTTCTTATCGCTGATGGAAAAGCTGGAAGTTAAGCTGTCGTAACGGAGGTAGTGTGTCGATGCTTCCGTGCGTGCGTGCTACAATCGGTTTGAGCGATGAGGCTCGCCTTTCGCCCCGGCGAAGAACCGCGACCGACCACTGACAGATCGACGCTGATAGCCTCTACCCACCAAGGGTAGAGGTATTTTTGTAAGCAGATGACGACACTCGCAGTAGCAATCGGGGGCGCACTAGGCGCGGTGACGCGGTACGTCATCGCCGTACGCATCTACGGCAGCTTTGGCATCGGCTTTCCGTGGGGAACACTGTTCGTTAACGTGATCGGATGCCTGATACTCGGCGCGATCTACGGCCTCGTAGAGGAGCGCAACGCCTTCTCACCGCAATTGCGCACCGCTATCACCGTCGGCTTCATCGGTGGGCTGACGACGTTCTCCACCTTCACGTACGAGTACTGGCTATACCTCCGCGAAGGCGACCCGATCCGTGCGATGGCTTACGTGGCGTTGAGTTTGGTGCTCGGCCTGGCGGCGTTTACCGCCGGCCACGGTGCTGCTGTCGCCGCCAGCTAGGGCTGCACGAGCCGGTCCGGCTCTTCAGGCGGCGGTTCCTGGCTCGACGGGATCAGGATGTACGCGTAGACGATTGCCGCAATCGTCGCGCCGATCGCCGGGCCGACGATGTAGATCCAGCTGTCGTCCCAGAACCCATCGACGAGCGCCGGTCCGAACCAGCGTGCCGGGTTCATCGCCGCTCCGGTCGTTGGCCCCAGGGCGAAGATGTCTGTCGTGATCATCAGACCAATCGCCAGCGGCGCGATGATCGCTGCGCCGCGCTTGTCGACTGCTGTGCCGTAGATGACGTACATCAAGAAGAACGTCAGCACGATCTCGATACCCAGCGCCGCGCCTGACTTAATGCCGGCGCCGACCGCCGGCGTGCCCAGGTGCGACGGATCACGCAGCTCGGCCGGCAACAACGCTCGCAAGCACAACGCCGCGACGACCGCGCCCAGCAACTGCACGATCACGTAAGCGGCGGCCTTGTCTGGCTTAATCTTCTGTCCGACAAGCAACCCCAGCGTCACCGCCGGGTTGAACAGCCCGCCCGAGATGTGCCCGCCCGCCGCGATCATCAACCCAATCGCGAGGCCGTGTGCAAAACCAACCGTCGTCAGTGAGCCGCCGATCATGATCGAGCCGGCGCCCATAAAGATCAGCGCAAACGTGCCAATGAACTCGACAATAAGAGGGCGTACCCACTCGGCCATCGTGGCTTCGGGGAGCGGGATCAGGTTTGCCGTCCGGTTACTCAAATCTCCGCCACTATAAGAGGCGACAGATATGGTCGCAAGTGGGGTTCGGCGCGGGATGTGTACAACTGACAGCGGGCGCCACCGCAGCCGATGGCTAGATACACCGGAAAGGCCACCCAGCGGCGCTTATCTCTCGTAACAAGCGTATCTGTAAGAGCGTCTCAGTTTATGAATTGCCCCGCTATATGCGAGGCAATCGAGACGTTATGCCGACCGCCAACATCACCCCCGATACCTCGCAAACGCCTCCGCGGCCAAAGGAGGTCTTGAGGGACATCTTGGCGCTCCGCCGAAACATAACCATCGCCATCTATTTCGTGGCGACGGGCGTGCTGCCCCTCTACTACCTGGCCGGGTTCAGGATCGGCGAGATCATTGCCGTCGCCATCGTCAGCTGGGTCACCACCGGCGTCTCGATCATCTTCGCCTTCGACCAGATCATCAAGGGCCGCCGCCGTAGTGCTTACCCCAGTATGCTACTGCTGCGACTGGGCGACACGATCACGCCGCCGGACGCTGCCAGGCAGGCGCTCTTCATCCTCGAAGGCTTGCTGCTCACGAAGGCGTCCTTCATCTCGCTCAAGTACAACCAGACGTTCCGCATTCTCGCTACTCGCGGCATCTCCGCCGGCGAGTCGCAGTGGGTAATGAGCACGCACACCCGCGTGATGGAAGACTGCCTGGACAAGCGCTTCCCCGTGGAAGTGATGACGGACGCACCGGGCCGCCGCGCAGTCTTCGTGCCGATCGTTGCGCTCAGGCAAATGATTGGCGTGCTCTACCTCGTCTCATCCGAGAAGGACGAGCTCGCGGACCGCAGCCTCCTCGCTGACATCGGCATTGCGGTCGGCTTGTCGCTGGAGAATCTGCGCCAAAAAGAACAGCTCGCGCAGAAAGAGTCGCGGTTGCGCAGCGTTGTCATGGGCGCGCCGATCGTCCTCTTCTCCATCGACACCACCGGCGCCATCACGTTCATCCAGGGCAAAGGCATCGCCGGGCTCAACCTGCCACCGGAAAACGTCATCGGGCTCACCGTCTGGCAGATCTGGGAGCAGTATCCGGAGATCATTCACAGCTTCAAGCGCGCTTTCGCCGGCGATCAGGTGACCTCGCTCGCCTCAATCACCCTGACCGGCGTGCCGATGACGTTCGAGTACCGGCTGGCGCCTGAACGCGATGAGCAGGGCCGCGTAACGGGTGTCATTTGTATCGCCACCGACATGACGCAGCGCAAGCGCGCCGAAGACGCCCTCCGCGAAAGCGAACGCGCGCTGGCGACGCTGCTGCACAACCTGCCGGGATTCGCGTATCGCACGAGGCTGGACTGGACACTGGAATTCGTGAGCGACGGCATTTTCGACGTCACCGGATATACCGCCGCAGACCTGATGGCCGGCAAATCACACGCCTCAGACTTCATCAATCCGGATGAGATCGTGCGGATCAACCAGGTTCTGGCGGACGCTATTGATCACCGTCAGCCATACGCTATGGAATACCAGATAAAGTCGGCTGATGGCGAGACCAAGTGGGTGTGGGACCAAGGACAGCCGATCCTCGCCGAGGACTCTGGCGAAGTGGTAGCGCTTGAGGGCTACATCAGCGACGTCACCGAGCGCAAGAACGCCGAAGCGTTGCGCGACGAAAGCGAGATGCGCCTCCGTGACCTCTTCGAAAACGCCCGCGACGCACTCTTCTCATACGACCTGAAGTCAGGACGCGTGCTTACCGGCAACACTCGCGCCGTCGAGATTACGGGCTACACGCGCGACGAGTTCCTAAAGACATCCGTCTATCAACTGGTGCCGGTCGAGTGGCACACTGTCGGCGCGGAAGCCATCAAGCGCACGTATGCAGGCGACAGCACCCCGTACGAGCTAGAGATCACCGCCAAAGACGGCAGCCGCGTGCCGCTGGAGATCACCTGCCGCATCCTGCCCGACGAAACCGGCGCCCCCCGAATTGTGCAAGCGATCGCGCGTGACGTCTCGGAGCGCAAGCAGGCGGAGGAAATGATCCGTCGCCTCGCCTACCACGATGCGCTCACGGACCTGCCGAACCGCGCCCTCTTCGAAGACCGGCTGCAGCTCGCGCTCGCCCAGGCCCGCCGCACGAACGAAAGTCTGGCCGTAATGTTCCTCGACCTCGACAGCTTCAAGGTCGTGAACGACACGCTCGGCCACGGCGCTGGCGACAAGCTTCTGCAGGCCGTCGGACGCGACCTCGCGACGCTAGTGCGTGAGGGTGACACCGTTGCCCGCGTTGGCGGCGATGAATTCACGCTACTACTCACCGGGATCAACAGCCCGCAAGACGCTATCGACGTTGCGTCGCGCATCCTCGATTCGCTGCGGCAGACGCGGATGATAAATAGTACCGAGTTCCGCACAACGGGCAGCATTGGAATCACAACGTACCCCGCGGACGGCGATGACGGCGAAACGCTGTTGCGCAACGCCGACACCGCCATGTACCGGGCGAAAGAGCGCGGCCGCGACATGTACCAGATGTACACCGCTTCGATGAACGCGCGCATGATGGAGCGCATCGCCGTCGAGCAGGACCTCCGCCATGCACTCGCCCGCGGCGAGCTATCGCTCGCCTACCAGCCCATAGTGTCCGTCGAAACCGGCGCGGTTACCGGCGCCGAGGTGCTCCTGCGCTGGACGCACCCTGTGCGCGGCGTCGTCACGCCGGACGAGTTCATCCCGCTCGCCGAAGAGACAGGCCTCATCGTCGAAATCGGCGAGTGGGTGCTGCGTAATGCCTGCCGCCAGGTGATCGAGTGGCGCGACTCCGGTCTCAAGATCGATCGCATCGCCGTTAACATCTCCGCGCGCCAGCTCCAGCAAGAAGACCTCGTCGAACGCATCACGCAGATCCTGGGTGAGGTGAACATCCCGCCGGAGCTGCTGCAGCTCGAGATTACCGAGGGCGCGGTAATGAAAAACGTTGATCACGCCAACGCGATGCTGCGTCGCCTCGCGCACATGGGCATCGAAGTCGCGCTGGATGACTTCGGCACGGGCTACTCATCGCTCACTTACCTCAAGCGCTTCCCGATCGACGCCGTGAAGATCGACCGCTCCTTCGTGCGCGACCTGGAACATGACGCCAGCGACGCGACCATCGTCTCAACCGTTATCGCAATGGCCGATAACCTCCACCTCAACGTCATCGCCGAAGGTGTGGAGACGGAGGCGCAACTCCAGTTTCTTCGCGAGCGAGGCTGCGCTGAGTACCAGGGCTATCTTTTCTCCGGCCCAGTGACCGCCGACGAATTCGCGACCTTCGTCCGCAAGGCGCGGGCCGACGCCGTGATTCCCGAAGTCGCCTAGCCTCGCCAGACGACGGGTGGCTTGCCCTGCATCAGCCACCCGAGCGAGAACATCTCGATCCGCGACGGCGCTAGCCGAAGCACACCGAAGTCGTCCGCCAGCGGGCCGTTGCGCCAGATCATCGCCGGGTCGTAGCCAAGCGGCGGTGGCGCAGCCTTGAACATGTCCCAGATACGCTGCCGTTCTTCCGGCGCGTCCGACCAGTGGGCCCTCGCGTCGATGTAGATCTGCTCGTGCACCTGGTCCCAGTAGGACAGCGAGACGTGCGGGTTGGTGGCGATGTGCTGCTCCTTGTGTGAGTGCCGCCCAGTCGCGATATACCCGATCGGCTTACCATCGATGGTCTCCCAGATCGGGTGCAGGATGCGCGTGCGGGGCCGTCCCTTGCCGTCCACCGTGGCCACCGTGCACCAGACGATACGGGCCACCCGCTTCATGAACTCGGCTTCGAGCTCGCTGAAGTCCCGGGTTTCCTGCGTGGCCAGGCGTTGCGGGGCGTCTTCTTGAGTCATAGGGCGTCTTCCTGTGTCATCGTCTGCGGATGATAACATCTACCCGATGGACGAAGTCTTCCGAGAGCTCGAAAAGTCGCTGGCCGCCGGCGAGGCTGCTGTCGTCGCCACTGTCGCTACGACGCGCGGCTCCACGCCGCGCACCGCCGGCGCCCGCATGCTCGTCCGCGCCGATGGTTCGTTCTGCGGAACGATCGGCGGCGGCTGCGGCGAAGCGGAGGTCCTGGAAGAAGCTATCGCCGCGCACAAAGACGGCCACCCGCGCCTGGTGCTGGTCGATCTGACCAACCCAATCGACGGCGACGACAAGATCTGCGGCGGCGTCATGGAAGTCTTCGTCGAACGCGTCGCGCCTTAGCGCCATGCTTGCCACCGCACACTAACCGCTCGTATCCTCAACTCTCGCAAACACGCCCCACCATTGCGGAGGTCGCCCCGATGAAAGCCAACACATTCCAGGGTCCGTTCAAGCTCGAAGTGAAGGACGTGCCCGACCCGACGATTCAGCACCCCAGGGACGTCATCATCAAGGTGACCGCCGCCGGCATCTGTGGCTCCGACATGCACGCTTACGACGGCCGCATGGCCCTGCCGCCAACCGGCTGGGTGATGGGCCACGAGTACATTGGCGAAGTCGTCGACATGGGCGACGAGGTGAAGAACTTCAAGAAGGGCGACCGCGTCGTCGGCGCGTTCACGTCATCGTGCGGCGAGTGCTATTACTGCAAGAGCGGCTGGACCAGCGTCT
>JBDTOK010000022.1:0-20528 GCA_039933275.1 Chloroflexota bacterium
CACGTGTCGATTGAGACTCGCTGGATGCCGGCGGCGGATTGCGTGGCGATGTGCAGGTAGTGGTCGGTCTCGTGGCGGACGATTGCGCCGAGGCAGACGATGGCGTCGTAGCCGCGGCGGGCGAGCTTGGCGGCGACGACCGGCAGTTCGAAAGAGCCGGGCACCCAGTGGACAGCGGGATCGACGACGCCGTGCTTCCTGGCAGCGTTTAGGGCGCCGTCCAGCATGCGCTGGGTAATATGCTCATTGAAGCGCGCGACGACAATGGCGATGCGGAGCTTCGATCCGTCCAGGTTTGGTTTTGGCGCGCTCACATCTGCACCTGCACTTTCAGGGATTTGGTCGATTTGTCGGCGGCGGTGGCAAACGCTTGCGCGGCTTCGGGGAGCGGGTAGCGGTGGGTGATGAGGGTGCGCGCGCGTGCGGCGTTCGTTTCCAGGATCGAAAGCGCCGTCTCGAAGTCTGAGTGCATGTCTGGGCGGCAGTAGCCAATGGCGCCGGTCACCGCGACCTCTTTTAGCACGAGCGACAGGCCGTTCAGAGTCGACGGCTGGTTGAAGATACCAAGCACGGAGACGCGCCCGCCGCCGCGCACGATTCCCAGCGCTGCTTCGATCGTCCTCGCGTGGCCGCCGACCGTTTCGATGACGACGTCGATGTTCTGGCGCTCCAGGCCAGCGGTCTCGCCGTCGCGGACGATGCGGCTCGCTCCGAGGGCGAGCGCGGCTTCGCCCTGGTGATCATGGCGGTAGACGGCGATGACCTCGGCCCCCATCGCGCGGGCGGCAAGAGTCGCCATCAGCCCGATCGTGCCGGAGCCGAGGATGAGGACACGCTCTCCCGCGCGGACGTTGACGACGTGCAGACCGTGAATCGAAATCGCAAGGGGCTCAGCGAGGGCCGCAGTATCGTAGTCCATGGCGTCAGGCATCTTGTACATCATGTAGGCGGGCAACGAGACGTACTCGGCCAGCCCGCCGGCCTCTTCGGTGCCGATGATCTTGCGCTTGCGGCAGATGCTGTAGCGGCCGGACGTGCAGTACTCGCAGCGAGTGCAGCGGCGCACAGGCTCGACGGCCACGCGGTCGCCGACAGCCAACTTCTCGACGCCGTCACCAAGTGCGACGATATCGCCGGCAAATTCGTGGCCCATGGCGACGTTCGGCATGATGGGCAGCGAGCCGTCGTAGAAGTGGAGGTCGCTCCCGCAGATGCCGCAGACCCGCACACGCACGAGCACGTCGCCCGGGGCCGGCTTCGGGGCGTCGGTTTCCTGGACGGCGATTGTCAGTTTGCCGGTGCAGTATGCGGAGAGCATGCAGGGATTGTAGTGTCTCGCGCTGTCGCCTGTCGCGGGCAAGGCGGTATCATCGGGTTATGCGTGCGCTGAACCGCCCGACCAGCTGGTGGGGCTGGAACTGGGACCCGCCGATCCCGATGTCGATCACGGAACTGATTGCGGCCGGGAACATGGACTCGCGGGTGGCGGCGCTGTTCTGGGTAGCGATGGAGCGCGGGGCGTCGCTACTGGTGGCGGCCGATCCGCCTCACTCCGGCAAGACGACGACTGTGAGCGCGCTGCTGGCGTTCACGAAGCCGGAGACGGTTGTGTACTTCACTCGCGGTGAGGGTGAGCCGTTCCAGTTGCCGGCGGTGTCGCAGGAGTACGACACGTACATCCTGGTGAACGAGATGAGCAACCACATCCCGGTGTACACGTGGGACCAGAACGCCCGCCGGGTGTTTGAGCTGGCGTCGGAGGGTTACCGCGTGGCAACGACGATGCACGATACGACGGTGGAGGGGGCTCTGGGGCAGCTGGAGCGCGAGCTCTCGATACCGAAGAAGCACCTCGCGAACGTGACGCTGGTGGTGCCGATGTTCATCGGGCGGGTGAACGGGACGACAGCGCGGCGAATCGAGGAGATCGCGTTTCTGGAGCCGAAGGGCGACGGGTACAACATCACGCGGCTCGTGACGTGGGACCGGGACTCGGACACGCACGGGACGCTCGCCGACGATAACGCAAAGCGGGCGTTTGCGGCGTGGGCCAAGCTCTCGCCGGAAGCGCTGGACCAGCAGTTGACGGAGCGGGCGGGGTTCCTGGACGCGCTGCGCAATACGGGGGCGAACGACATCCCCGAGGTGAATAGCGCCATCGAGGCGTACTACGAGCAGATGCTCCGCGGCTAGATTAAGGTCTCGCTCGCCCTAAGAGACGCCCAGCGCGACAATCAGCGTTGTGACTGAGCTAGCGGTTGAGGTGCGCGGCCTGCGGAAGTCGTACGGCTCGTTTGAGGCTGTGCGGGGGATCGATCTGACGGTTGAGCGTGGGCAAGTGTACGCGCTGATCGGCCCGAACGGCGCGGGCAAGACGACGACGCTGGAGATACTGGAGGGGCACCGCAAGCCGACGTCCGGCGAGGCGCGTGTGCTGGGCTTCGACCCAACCCGCGGCGAGGCAGCGTTTAAGAGGCGCATCGGGATCGTCCTCCAGAGCACGAGCATTCCGTTCTACCTGCGCGTGGAGGAAGCCGTCGACATGTTCGGCGGGTACTATCCGCACCCTCGTTCCGTAGACGACGTGCTGTCGCTGGTCGACCTGGCCGACGCGCGGCGGAAGCTGGTGCGAAGGTTGTCGGGCGGACAGTTGCGGCGGCTCGACGTGGCGGTGGGGTTGGCGGGCGACCCTGACCTGCTGTTCCTGGACGAGCCAACGACCGGCTTCGATCCGGCGGCGCGGCGCGGGGCGTGGACGATGATCCGCGGGCTGAAGGCGCTGGGCAAGACGGTGCTGCTGACGACGCATTACATGGACGAAGCGGAGAACCTGGCGGACCGCGTAGCGATTATCGTCGGCGGGAAGATTGTGGCTGAAGGCACGCCGGCGGAGCTGCGCCAGATGTTTACGGACAATGTGATCAGCTTCCGCGCGACGTCAGTGCCGGCGGGACTGTCACCGACACTAAACGCAGGGATAGAAGACGGACGCGTGATGATCCGCTCGGCGAAACCGACGGAGGCTGTGTACCAGCTCACGTTGTGGGCGACGCAGCAGGGCGTCGAGCTGGATGACCTGCGCGTGTCGCCGCTGTCGCTTGAGGACGTGTACCTGCGACTGGCCAGCGAATCGGAGGCGAAGGAGTGAGCGGCGTGCTACTCGCGCTGCGACAGGTGCGGTTCGAGAGCCGGGCGTTCTGGCGGAACCCGGCGGCGGCGTTCTTCACGTTCGTGCTGCCGCTGTTCTTCCTGGTCCTGTTCAACTCGATCTTTGCCAACGATACGATCGCCACGGAAGGCGGGCGCGTCGACATCAAGGTGTTCTTCGTGCCGGCGATCATCGGGTTGGGCGTGATCAGCGCCTGCTACACGAACCTGGGGATGACGGTGACGATTGCGCGGGACCTAGGGGTGCTGAAGCGCATCCGCGGGACGCCGCTACCCCCGTGGGCGTACATGACGGGACGCATCTTGCAGGCGATGACAGTGGCGGCGCTGCTCGTCGTTGTAATCGCGGCGGCGGGAGACGTGGCGTACGGCGTAGACATACCGACGAACACGATGCCGGCGTTTATCGTGACGGTGATGATTGGCGCTGCGGCTTTCTGCGCGCTGGGCCTTGCGATCACGAGCTTCATCCCGAACGCGGACGCGGCGCCGGCGGTGGTGCAGGCTTCGATCCTGCCACTGCTGTTTGTGTCGGACGTGTTCATCCACCTGGACGACCCGCCTACGTGGCTGAACATCGTCGGGAACGTGTTTCCGGTGAAGCCGTTTGCGCTGGCGCTGGAGCACGCGTACAACCCGCACATCCAGGGCGCCGGGTTCGAGTGGGGGCACCTGGCGGTCGTTGCAGCATGGGGCGTCGTTGGTGCGCTGGTGGCGCTGCGTTACTTCAGCTGGGAGCCGCGGCGCTAGTTAAGCCAGGTGACTTCGTGGACGCGCACGGGGTCCGGGAAGCCCTTGAGGTCCATCTCACCGCGGTCCTCGAAGTTGAAGCCTTTGCCCAGGCACAACTCCCGCACCGGGTTTGAGATGAGGATCATGTTGGGATCGGCGGCGTCACAGATGCGTCGGGCGAGCTGGACGACGGCGCCGAAGAGATCGCCGCTGTCCTGGACGGGCTCACCGGCGCTCATCCCGATGCGAATGCGGAGTGGGACGTCGCCGCTGCGGAACTCGTTGCGCTCTTTGAAGGCGCGCTGGATTTCCACGGACGAATGAATCGCGTGAGCAGGGGAATGGAACGAGGCCATGATGCCATCGCCGGTGTGCTTCACTTCGTGGCCACCGTGCTTCTCGAGAGCGTCTCGCACGATCGAGTCGTGTTCACGCAGGACGCGCATGGCGGCTTCGTCGCCGAGTTGCTGGGTCAGGCGCGTGGAGCCTTCGATGTCGGTGAAAAAAACGATGCGGAAGGCGCTGTCGGAGATCGGCTGCGCGACTGAGGTGCCGGGCGGATCGGTGAGACGACCAAGGAAGTCGGAGACGACGTTGGGCTGGACCTCGATGATCTCGTTGGCCACGAGGCCGTGCGCCTCCGCGTGGACTGCTTCCGCGGCCTCTCTGTTGGGTGCATCGACGAGGCAGAAGATGTGGCCGCGCTCCTGGTCCAGCCAGTAGGTGAGGTAACGCGTGTGGTACTTCTCCTGGACTTTCAGGTCCAACAGATGCGCATCGTAGACGTTCTCCGGCAAGAGGCCGGCGCCTTCGTGGCGGTCCATGTACATCGGCATTGTGGGTACTTCCTTCCGCGGTCTGCCCCCTCGAAGCCGCTGATACTGCTTGTGACTAATTCTACCAAGAGGAGCAAGGTTCGGGCTTCGCTGGGCCTAGCCTTCGAACTTGGCCAGCGATTTGACCTCGGCGTCTGTCAGCTGAGTGTGGATGACCCCGCCCGAGATGTCTGTGACGTTGGTCATGGGGAGGACGACCTCGTGCTGGAAGACCTCCCCGCGCTTGACGACGAGGGAGACGATCGTGTCGTTGGAGTCGTCCACGAGTACGCGCTCGACGTCGCCGATGTACATTTCGGGCTCGACGCGCCAGACAGGCGCATCGTTGAGGATCGAGCGCTCGAAGGCGGCGCTGGCGAAGTGCTCTGCGGGGACGGCAAGGCCGCTGCCGAGGCTGGCGACTGACGTGGCGATGGCGATGCCGGCGTTCCAGACACGCGCGGCAAGCGAACCGTCCTGCGGCGGTTCGGCGTCCGGGACCTGGAAGAAGTGGCGGTGCTCGTACGGCGGGAGTTTGGCGAAATCGCTCTTCGTAATGTCGACATCAACACGGTCGCTGTCAGCGGATCTGAGGTGCGCGATCTCGATCGTGACGATCCTGGCATCGCCGAAGCCGGGCTCGGGGAAATGCGGGCCGGCGTCGACGGCGAGGTGCGTGACCTGGTTGGAGCCGGGCGCGAGGACGATGGCGTAGACGGTGCCCGCCTTTTCGCCATCCGATGTGTAGACTTCGGCGCCGTGTCGGACGTCTTCGATAACGCTGGCCATACTACTTACCTTTGTACGCCGGCGCGCGCTTCTCGGCGAATGCGCGGGGACCCTCGCGGGCGTCCTCGCTAGAGAAAATCCTGCCGGCGAGCTGCGCTTCCAGCCGCACACCGTCATCGAACGTCATCGAGAGACCCTGGTAGGCGGCCTGCTTGATCGCCTGCACGGCGAGCGGCCCGCACTCGAGGATCTTGCTTGCGATCATTTCCGCCGTCTGCATTAGCTCCGCGGCCGGGACGACGCGGGAGACGAGCCCGAACTTGAGCGCGGTCTGCGCGTCGTAACGCTCGCCGGTGAGGAGCAGCTCCATCGCGAAGGCGAGCGGGACGGCGCGGGGGATGCGCTGGGTGCCGGTGGCGCCGGGAATGATCGCGCGCTTGGGTTCGGGCAGGCCGAAGGTGGCGTGATCGGCAGCGATGCGGATGTCGCAGGAGAGGGCGACCTCGAGACCGCCGGCGAGACAGTAGCCGTTGATGGCGGCGATGACCGGCTTCCAGCACTCGAAGTTGCGGGTGATTCCGCCGAAGGGGGCGCCGGTCATGACGCCGCTTTCGCCGGTGCCGCCGGAGAGCATGGCGGACATGGCGACGAGGTCAGCACCGGCGGAGAAGGCCTGCTCACCGGCGCCGGTGAGGATGGCGACCCAGGCGTCATCGTCGGCCTTGAACGCCTCGAAGGCGGTCTTCATCTCGCTGCTGGTGGTGGGATCGATGGCGTTGCGGCGGTCGGGGCGGTTGATGGTGACGTAGGCGAGGTGGCCGCGCTTTTCGTAGAGGATGTTCTTGTAGTCAGACATGTGGGCTCCTGAGGTGACAGATGGGCCGGACAGGTTACGTCGGAAGTATATGCGATGGGGGCCGTACCGTTGGAGTAGCTCACGTGTTCTCAGGCCCATTGGCCGCGGCCCCTGCCAGACGTACAATTCGCGCTAACCGCGGACGCCGACCGACGGACCGTCTGAGAGGACACGAACATGGCCCACGACTTCCCGACGACAGCAGATGCCATCACGAACGAATGGCTTTCCACAGTGCTCGGCGCGGAGGTTACCGGCTTCGCGGTCACCTTCATCGAAGGCGGAGTACTGGCAGATGCGTTCAAGCTACACAGCATCACGTACGCCGATAACTCGCCCGATGCGCCCTCCGCGGTGGTCGTCAAGGTGGCGAACGCGGTCAAGGAGCGGCGGGACCTGGCGATCTCGAACAATGCCTATGTTAAGGAGCTGTTCTTCTTTCGCGATCTAGCCAAAGACGTGCCGATACGTTCGCCGCTGGTCTATGGCTGCTTCACGGACGGATCCGATACCTGCGAGAACTTCATCATCGTGATGGAGGACCTTACCGTGCACTCCAAGGTGTTCGACCAGATCGACGATCCGCCGGACGTGGCGTATGCGCGAAAGATCGCGCTGGACGCAGCGGAGATGCACGCGAAGTTCTGGGAGTCGGAGACGACGAAGCTGCCGTGGATCGGCCGCGCTGACGGGCGCTACACGTTTGCCTTTGACGCGGCGTCCCGGGTGGCGAACCTAACGTGGCCGCCGTTCCGAGCGCTATGGCTGCAGATGTACGGCCGCGACTACTTTGACGGGGAGCCCGACAACCAGCTGGAAGAGTTGATGGAGCTGCTCGCCGGCCGGAAGTGTGTAGGCATTCTCGAGCGCATCTACGACGTGCTCTCCTCCCGTCCGAAGACGCTGCTACACGGCGATATGCGCGCGGACAACGTCTTCCGCACGCATCCAAAGCACGAGAAGAGCGTCGACGAATCGACGCTCACTTTCATCGACTGGCAGCTTGTTCACGCCGGGCCTCCCGGGCCGGAGTTCACGGAGGCGTACTTCAACTCGCTGGAGCCGGAGGTCCGCCGCCACGACGTGGAGATCCTGCGCGAGTACCACGAAAAGCTCGTCCGCTTGAACCCGGCGGCGGCTGCGTATACCTACGAGATGCTGATCGAGGACTACGCGCTGAGCATGTGCTTCTGGTCGACGACGATCATCACGATCGGCGTTGGCACGCTTCCCATATTCGACAAGCCGGAAGGCGCGCGCATGAAAATGCTCTGGGAGGCCGGTGCGGTACGCGTTAAGACCGCCTTGCGCGAGCTGGACTGCCTGTCGCGGGTGAAGCGCCTGGCCGAGGGCCTCCCGGACGACCCGCCCGCCGCGTAAGTTTGCGGCGCTTCATACACTACAACGCATCAAGCGGGCTTGACGTATCGATTCCCCCTGATGCATTCTGTTTTGTATGGCTACTGACGTATCGCCGCCCCAGTTCCTTCAACTGCTGGCCGATGAGCAACGCTGGCGTCTGCTGCATGAGTTAGCGCGGAGCGACCGTAAGGTCAGCGAGCTAACGGAGCTGGTCGACAAGCCACAGAATCTCGTGTCCTACCACCTGGCAAGCCTCCGCAACGCGGGACTGGTCTCAGCGCGGCGCAGCTCGGCGGACCGCCGCGATACGTACTACCGTATCGACATGCGCCGCTGCTCCGACTTGCTGCGCGGCGTTGGCTCGGCGATCCAGCCTGGTTTGCGGCTTGAGGTCGTCGATCCGCCTACGTCAGAGGTTCGCTCGTCACGAAGGAGGCCAAGCGTGCTCTTCCTCTGCACGGGGAACAGCGCTCGCTCGCAGATGGCCGAGGCGCTTCTCGAGCATCACTCCGGCGGTGCGATCCGAGCCAGCAGTGCGGGAAGCAACCCGCGGCCGCTACACCCCAACGCCGTGCGCGTCATGGCCGAAGCGGGGATCGACATATCAAAGTGCAAGAGCAAGAGCTTGGACCGGTTTCTGCAGACGCGATTCGACCGCGTGATCACGCTTTGCGACAAGGTCCGCGAGATCTGCCCGGAGTTCCCCGGAGGGGCGTCGGTCACGGCTCACTGGAGCATGGCCGACCCGGCATCGGAGGGTACGACCGACGAAACGAGCTACGCGGCGTTCAAGAGCACAGCCGAGGAGCTCGACTCGCGGATCCCATTTTTGATCGGTGAATTGATGGTGCACACAGAGAGGAGAACCGCCCAATGAACAGCAATGGCACAGCCAGCTTCCGCTACCTCGTCGACGACGTGCAGGCGGCCGTCGACTTTTACACCACCCATCTCGGCTTCACGGTGAACATGAACGCCGCGCCCGCTATCGCCCAGGTGACACGCGGCGCGATGCGACTGTTGCTGTCCGGGCCAACTACCTCGGGCGCCCGCGCCACCCCAGACGACTTGAAGACCCCCGGTCGCAATCGGATTCACCTGATCGTCGACGATCTGGATTCTGAGGTCGACCGGCTGCGCAGCGAGGGACTGTCCTTCCGCAGCGACTTAGTCAAGGGCCCCGGCGGACGCCAAATCCTGCTCAGTGATCCCGCCGGCAACCTAATCGAACTGTTTCAACCCGCCTAAGAGAGGTTCACGGAACGCGACTGTGGGCGGTGTGCGCCTCCTCTTGGAAGCGTCCGTGCCGAGCGATAGATCTCGCCCAGCATCTGGCTGGCAACCTGATCCATCTGTTCCAGCCCGCGCCTCGCCAGGGCTAGCTGATCGTCGCGACTTGATCGGCCCAGCTTTCGGCGCCGGTCACTCCGTTCAAGAATGGCAGCACTGTGCCGGACAGCTTCGGTGAAAGAAACATCTCGTAGTGCGTGAGGTCGGGGACGATTGCGAGCCTGTTTGGCGACATGTGCTCGCGCTGCCAGCCAGCGTCCTGAAGGCCGCCACCGATCAGGTGGTAGAAGTCGACGACGTGCTCCAGGCGGAACATGTCACTGTCGCCGAAGACCAGCATTACTGGCGGCTTGAGCTTCTTAACGTCCTCTGACCAGTCATACGGAAGGCGCATCGCCTCCCCCATGCGATCGAGTAGCCTGGGGAACTCGTCAGGGTCAGGCGCCACTGCCACATACGACTGATACATCGGCGTGCCCTTCATCATCTCCAGCATCCCGGCTCCGACCGCCGCCTGTTGCGGCAACATCTCAGGATAGAACCCGTCCTGTGCGTAGCCGGCTGAGACGACAACCAGCCGGCGGACCACCTCCGGGTGCTGTATGGCTAGCCGCAATGCGACACCACCTCCAAAAGAGTACCCGAGGACATCGACCTGGTCGTAGCCCAACTGCTCCAGGATCACCGCCATGTCGTCTCCTATATCGACTAGGCTGATCGGCCGATCGCCCAGCGGCGTGCGGCCATGCCCGTGCAGGTCGACGCCAATCACGGTCCGCTGTTCTTCAAAGATGGGCAGGACAGGGCCGAACATTTCGATCTGGCCCAGCCCTCCGTGCAACATCAGGAGGGGCTCCCCTTGCCCGCGAATCTGGTAGTAGTAGTTGACTCCGTTGGCGGTGACGTGACCGCTTTTGATCTCAGAGCTCGCCATGCTTCACCTCGCTAATCAAAGACGGGCCGGCAGCAATCATTTTACCCATCGAGCAGTGGCGCTGGCGGCGCTGGGTCTTGCAGGGATATCGCGGTTTGTATATCCTCTCGCTTCGCACAGCAAATTCGGACGGGGGAGCGAGGAAATAGAAGATAACGTGCAGTATCGCCCGTAATGCGCCGCCTATAAGTCCGGTTATACGGACTGGAGGAGGTGTGGTTCTCCAGGAATCATCAGTTGCGGGGCTGGTGTTCACGGTCTCTTAGACCCGGGTGCGTGCCCGCCTCCTCCTCGATTTGTAAATAGACGGACGCGAATATGGACGAACAGAAGCCCCACTGGACGTACCGGTTTTTGCGCCAGATAGCCTTTGGCGCGCTGGCGGTTGTTTTCTGGGCGTGGGTAATACTGCTGGCGATATCCGGCAAGATATAGCAATTTCCAAACGGGGGTGCGGCGATGATGGAGGCTCCTCATACGAGGGGCCTCCTGCCTTTTGTGGGATCTCTGTGGCCCCCACACGCCACCCCTTAGAAGAAAGAACCGGGGGACACCCCCGGACCCTGCCACTTATCAGCTACATATCCGCTGTGAGCGGGCCTCCGCGTGTTCGACGAGTCGTCGCTCCGTTGCGAAGTGGTGTGCTGCGCGGAGGACGAGGGCTTCGCGTGTCCCCTTCGACTGCGGCTGACGCCGCGCTCAGGACATGCTTCGAGAACCTCAGGATGAACGGACTCACCGTCATCCACTCTCCACCACTATCCACCAAATAAAATGACCCCGCGCGTCTGCCACCGCACGGGGCCGGGCAAAAGGATAGCGCCCTTGCCAGCCTTTGCCAGACGACATTATATAGGTCTGGACCTGAGACTTGGGAAGAGGTTTTTACACTTTGCGTGTAAGTAATGCCGTCAAGGATTCTTCCGGAAGTTCTGGGCCAACCAGCGCGACGGCGGCCTTTTCTCGCAGCAAGATTCTCTGGGCGACTCGCAGCACATCTTCGGGAGTAACGGCGCGGAGTTTTTCGACGACGTTTTCTATCGGCTCTATTTCTCCGAGCGTTAGCAAACTTTCGCCGGCTCGCTGACCGAGCGCCATCGTGGATTCGAGGCTGAGCCGGAAGCTTCCGATTGTGTAGTCGCGTGCTTTCTTCAATTCTTCAGCGCCTACCAACTCATCTTTCATCTTCTCGAGCTCTTCGAGGATGACCTCGACGGCCTCGGCGAGCTTTTCCGGCGAGACGCCGGCGGAGACGCCGAGCATGCCGGTGTCGGAGTAGCGCGAGACGCTGGAGCCGACAGAGTACGCGAGGCCGCGGCGCTCTCGCACTTCCTTGAACAGCCGCGAGCTCATTCCGCGACCGAGGACGGCGTTCAAGATCATCAGGACGTAGCGGTCTGGGTCGTTGCGGGAGACGGCGGGCAGTCCGATGGCGACGTTGGCCTGGGTGATCGGACGGATCTCACCAATTACGCGCTGCGTCGGAATGCTGTTGGTGATCGGCTGCATGAGCGGCGGAGCGATCTTGCGCCCGTCGAGGAAGTACTGGTTGGCGAGTTTCATCACCTCTTCGTGCGTGGTGTTGCCGGCGACGCTGAGGACGATGTTCGGGGCGCCGTACCAGACGTCGATCCAGCCCTGGAAGTCGTCACGCTGGATGCCGCCGACGGTGTCTTCGGTGCCAGCGGTTGGCCAGCCCATCTGGTGGTCGCCATAGACGGCCTTGCCCAGCAGCTCGCCGGCGTAAGCGCCCGGCTGGTCCTGTGTACGACGGATCTCTTGTTGCACGACGGAGCGCTCGCGGTCGATCTCTTCGGGATCGAGGAAGGAGTTGCGGAGCATGTCGGCGAGAACGTCGATCGCGGTCTCGAGCTGGTCGAACGGGACGTGGTTCCAGTAGCAGGTGAGCTCTTTGCTGGTGTAAGCGTTGAGGACGCCGCCCGCGCCTTCGATGGTCTCGGCGAGGGCGATTGCGGTGGGGTGCTTGGGCGTACCCTTGAACACCATGTGCTCCAGGAAATGCGCGACCCCCATGTTCTTCTTGTTCTCGCCGCGAGAACCTGCGCCGACGAAAACGTTGACGCTAACAGACTGCGCGCCTGGCACAGGCGTCGTGACAACGCGCATGCCGTCCGGCAGCTTGCCGATCTCCCAGGTGATGTCCATCGAGGGTGCAGTATACGACGGCGCGAGTAGCAAGTAGCCAGTAGCAAGTGGCAAGTGCGCGACGAAAGTTCAACCGTTCGGAGTTGGCGCGGGCGACCGCGTTGGATCAGCGCCGAACTTGAGCACTGTCCACGTGCGCCCGCCGTCATCTGTCTGTTCTATGAACGAAGCTTGCCAGCAATCGACGGCCTGTTTTGTGCAACCGCCGTCGTAAGCGAGTGCCCAGCCGTGTTGCAAGTCGATAAAGTCGATCTTAGCCGGTGAAAAGAAGCCGGTGGAGGAAAACGGTTTGATGATGTCGCCGGTTTCGGCCGCACCGATAGGGTTGAGTGTGGTGCTTCCCACGGGCAACACGAAGATCGCGAGATCGCCAGCCAGTACCAGTGACCCGTCCGGAAAGATCTCGACAGCGAGCGGCAAGCCAAGGCCAAGTTGACCGCTAATCTTCTCCTGCTGCGCGACGAGATTCCACGACTGGCCATTGTCGGATGATTCGTACAGCCTGAACCGTGGAGGCTCACCTTCTTCGATGGAAAGGGTCGGAAGGAGAATCTCACCGCCCCCGTTGATCAACTGAGGAAGGCCAAAAATGCGCGTGCCCGCGGGACGTGCATTCGGCGTAATGTCAGTGACGTCAGACCAGGTAACCCCGCCGTCATGCGTGGCGAAGAGATTGGCGAACACCGGGCCGCCCGCCGACCAGCCGTCGCTTGCGTTCGCGAAGTACACAGGACTGCCGGTCGGGATTGTAAGCTGCGTCCACGTGGCGCCACCGTCCTCCGTCGTAAAAAGTGAGCCATAGCTATGGGCAGTGTTGGATTGCTCCTTGAAGACCACCCAGCCCTTCTGCGCGCTAAGGAAGTCAAAGTATCCGTCCCCATAGATGAGACCTTCCGGCTGTTCGCCCGGGATCGCGAATGACTGCCAGGTTTGGCCGCCGTCAGTCGTCCGCCAGATGGCAGCGGTGCTGTGTTCGATGAGGCCTTCGCCAGAAAGCGTACGTGTGACCTGCGTGACCCAACCCATGTTGGCGTCACGGAAGTAAACGCCGCCTATCTCGCTGGCCGGCACGCTGGTCGGCGTAATTTCGATGGGCGGCCCATAAACAATCTTCTCGGTTGCCGAATCAATGATTGGCGCTCGCAGCAAGGCGTCTGTAGTGAGGACGACCCCCTCGTCGGCGCCTATGATCTGCATATCGAGGACGTTGGCCCCGACCAACGGCCGCTCGCGCGCCACGAAAGGCTTTGGAATGGGAGTGGGGTCGGGGTTAGGCGTTGGCGTGGGATACAACGTCACCGTCGGCGATGGCGTCACCCGAAAGAGCGGTGGCGTCGGAGTGGGAATAGCGTCAGAAAGTGCATCGTCTCCCGCGCTACGGAACACCCCGAACGCTAGTAACCCCAGCCCGATAAGCAAGATGACCGAAGCCAGCCCAATCGCCAGTCCCGTCGCGCTCGACCAGCGGCGTGACGGCACCGGCTCGCGGTCCGGCTGCCACGCCGCTGCCTCCTCCCGCGTCGCCACGCCCAGCTTCGAGAGGATCTCGGAGACGTGGTAGCGGGCGGCGTGGACGGTGACGCCGAGACGCTCGGCGATTTGTTCGTTGGTGAGGTTCTCGCGAAGAAGGGCGAGGACTTCCCACTCGCGCGGGGTAAGGACGTCCGGGTGGCGGGGCCTGCCTCGCTTAGCCATGATGCCCGCAGGTTAGCAGGCGTGGGGACGAATTACCCTAGCCGGTGGCCTCAAGAGCGTTGCATGCGCGCTTCCGGGCGGGTTGACGGGCTGGGCGCTGACTGCTGTAATTCGTCAAACGGCCGGAATCAGCCAAGGAGAACACCAATGCGCCAAAGCTTCATGTCTCAGCCACGGGTCATAGCCACGCACCTGGAGGACATGAAGCTGCATGCGAATTTTGAACCTTGGAATCCTGGCGCATATAGACGCAGGTAAAACAACACTCACAGAACGGCTGCTCTACGCGGCCGGCGTCATCAGCGAGATAGGTAGCGTTGATGACGGAAGCACACAGACCGACTCTCTGCCGCTGGAACGGCAACGCGGCATCACGATCAAGGCGGCCGTCGTCTCGTTTGCGATTGGCGACGTCACCGTCAACCTGATCGACACGCCCGGCCACCCCGACTTCATCGCCGAGGTTGAGCGCGTGCTGAGCGTGCTCGACGGCGCGGTGCTCGTCATCTCCGCCGTGGAGGGAGTGCAAGCGCAGACGCGCGTGCTGATGCGCACGCTGCAACGGCTGCGCATTCCGACACTGATCTTCGTGAACAAGATCGACCGTATGGGTGCGGACGAGACGCGCGTTCTGCGCCAGATCGCGGAGAAGCTGACGCCGTCGATCGTCCCGCTGGGCACGACTCTTGATGCTGGCAGTCGCAGCGCTGGGTTCGCGCCGTTTGCGACGGACGACCGCGCGTTTCTCGCCGCGCTTGCCGAGCAACTGGCTGAGCACGACGACATGCTGCTGGCGGACTACGTCGCGGACGAGGCGGCGGTACTCTACCCGCGGCTGCGGTCGGAGCTTGCGGCGCAGACTGGGCGGGCGCTGGTGCATCCGCTCTTCTTCGGCTCGGCGATAACGGGCGCGGGAGTGGACGCGATCAGCGACGGCATCGCGGAACTGCTCCCAGCGACAGAGGGCGACGAGGCTGGGCCACTAGCGGGAAGCGTGTTCAAGGTGGAACGCGGGCCGGCCGGCGAGAAGATCGCATACGTGCGGATGTTCTCGGGTGCGGTCCATACGCGCGATCGTTTGGACTTCGGGCGGGAAACGCCAGCAAAGGTGACAGCGATCCGCGTGTTCGAGGATGGGACGACGGTGCAACGGCCATCGGTGCGGGCGGGCGAGATCGCGAGGCTGTGGGGGCTCGACGACGTTCGCATCGGCGATACGATCGGGGAGGCGCGGCGGGCGGACAGCCACTTCTTCGCGCCGCCGACTCTGGAGTCGGTGGTTGCGCCGGTACGCACGGGCGACAAGGCGGCGCTGCACGTGGCGCTCACGCAGCTGGCGGAGCAGGACCCGCTGATCAACCTGCGCCAGGACGACACGCGGGGGGAGGTGTTCGTCTCGTTGTACGGGGAGGTGCAAAAGGAGGTCATCCAGGCGACGCTGGCCAACGAGTTCGGCGTGGAGGTGGAGTTTCGGGAGACGACGCCTATCTGCATCGAGCGGGTCACGGGCGTCGGCGCGGCGCACGAGGGGCCGCCGTACCCGTTCGTCGCGGAGGTCGGCGTCCGCATTGAGCCGGCGCCGCCCGGCAGCGGCGTGGACGTCCGGCTCGAGTTTCCGTATGGGTACCTGCCGCTCTCTTTTCACAAGGCTGTGGAGGACGGGATCCGGGAATCGCTGCAGCAGGGGCTGTACGGCTGGCGGGTGCCGGATTGCGTCGTCTACGAGACCCACGTCATCAAGTACACGGACTGGGGGAGCAGCACCCCGGCCGAACACCGGCACCTGGCGCCGCTGGTCGTGCTGAAAGCGCTTGAGCGAGCGGGCACCGTTGTCTGCGAGCCAATCCACCGTTTCCACATCGAGATACCGGCGGACACGTTCCAGGCGACAACGTCAGTACTGGCGCGGCTGGGAGCGCTGCCGCAGAAGCAAGAGCTGCGCGGCCAAACGTTCCTGCTGGAGGGTGAGATCCCGGCCGCCCGCGTTCACGAGCTGCAGCAACAGGTGCCGGGCGCATCTCGCGGGGAGGGCGTGCTGGAGTGCGAATTCGACTCGTACCGCCCGATCAGCGGCACGCCACCGACGCGCCGCCGCACGGACAACAACCCGCTCAACCGAAAGGAGTACCTAATGCAGCTAGCGCGGCGGGGTTAGCTTGTTACGAGGGCATCAACATCGCCAACAATGGGGTGCCACGAATTGCTTGACACTCAAGTGAATAGGTCTTGTATCATTCAGCTTGGGCGCCCTGTGTGGTGAAGCCCCCCATATAAGGGGGTTGAGTGGCTACAAAGTACATATTCGTTACGGGTGGTGTCGTTAGTTCGGTAGGCAAGGGCATCACTACAGCCGCTATTGGACGCCTTCTCAAGTCTCGTAACGTCTCCGTCGTCATCCAGAAGCTCGATCCGTACCTGAACGTCGATCCGGGCACGATGTCGCCCTACCAGCACGGCGAGGTGTTCGTGACGGCTGATGGGGCGGAGACAGACCTGGACCTAGGCCACTACGAGCGGTTCATCGACCAGGAGCTGACTCGCAACTCGTCCGTGAGCACGGGCCAGATCTACCAGGCGGTGATCCAGAAAGAGCGCCGAGGCGACTACCTGGGCCGCACGATCCAGCCGATCCCCCACGTAACCAACGAGATCAAGGAGCGCATCCGCGCCACGGGCCGGGAGGCTGGGGCGGACGTCGTGATCGTGGAGGTTGGCGGGACGGTTGGCGACATCGAGGGCCAGCCGTTCCTGGAGGCGATCCGCCAGATGCGGAACGAAGAGAACCGCCACGACACGCTGGCCATCCACGTGACGCTCCTTCCCCACATCTCGACGACGGGCGAGCTGAAGACGAAGCCCACCCAGCACTCGGTGAGGGAGCTGCGGTCGCTGGGCATCCAGCCGGACGTTATCGCCTGCCGAGCGGACCGGCCGATATCGACGGACATCCGCGAGAAGATATCGCTCTTCTGCGACGTCGAGCCCCGCGCGGTCGTTCCTTTGCTCACGATGCCGAGCATCTACCAGGTGCCGATCGTGCTGGAGGAGAACGGGCTGGGCGACCTGATCTGCGAAAAGATGAACATCGAGCCTACGTCCAACGACCTGACGGACTGGCGGGAGTGGGTGGAGCGCCTCCAGCACCCGCTGCACGAGGTGAACATCGCCGTCGTCGGCAAGTACGTGGAGTTGCCGGACGCCTACCTGAGCGTAAAGGAGTCGCTGATCCACGCCGGGGTTGCCAACAATTCGGCTGTGAACGTGCACTGGGTACACTCGCAGGACGTGACGGCCGCCAACGCCGCGGAGCTGTTCGCGGACATCGACGGCATCGTTGTGCCGGGCGGCTTCGGTGAGCGCGGCTTCGAGGGCAAGGTGCAGGCGGCGCGCTACTGCCGGCTGAACAACGTGCCGTACCTGGGACTGTGTTTTGGGCTGCAGGTGATGACTGTGGAGTTCGCGCGGGCGTTCTTCGACACGGAGGACTGCAATTCGACCGAGAATGACCCTGAGACGGCGTACCCGGTGATCACGCTGCTGGACGAGCAACTGCGGGTCGTAGACAAGGGCGGGACGATGCGGCTGGGCAGCTACTCCTGCAACCTGGTGCCCGGGACGAAGGCGCACAAGGCGTACGGCACGGACGAGGTGTCCGAGCGCCACCGCCACCGCTTCGAGTTCAACAACGAGTACCGCGAGAAGTTCGCGGAGGCGGGCCTGATCGCCAGCGGCACGTCCCGCGAGGGCGGGCTGGTGGAGATCTGCGAAATCCGCGACCACGCCTGGATGGTGGGATCGCAGTTCCACCCGGAGTTCAAGTCGAGGCCGAACCGCCCGCACCCGCTGTTCAACGGTTTCATGCAGGCAACTGTGGCGACGCTGGACAAGGCCCCGCCCAAGGTGGCCTACGAGCCGCACAAGCGGCACGCTGCGGCAGCCCCGCGGTCAACGCGGGCGCGATAGGCATCTCGCTTCCCCCTGCGCTAGCCAACCGATAGTCTTGCTTCGGTATGTCCACCATCGATGAGCTGTTTCTGTTTGCGCATGTCATTGCGGCGCTTGTGTACGTGGCGGGGCTGACGGCGGTGCAGATTTCGCTGATTCGCGCGATGCAGTCGGAGAATACGGGGGATCGGAGCACTTCGTTCGATGAGGCTTCGCACTACCAGGGGATGCTGCTGGTGCCGGGGGCGATTGGCGTGGCGGCGACGGGGCTGTTCCTCTGGTCCGAGCAGCTGGACTACAACATGTTCACGACGGGGTGGCTGATCTTCGTGGAGCTGTGCTACATCGTCACACTGCTGATTTGCCTGCCGTTTATCGGAATGGGGCTGCGAAGAGCCCGTATTGCGGCGTTGCAGGCGCGGCGGAAGGGGCGGAGTTCGCCGGAGCTGGATGCGGTGATGACGGATAACGTGCCGTTGTTTTTTGCGGGGATTGCTACGCTTTTGGTGCCGGTGGCTGCGGCTTTTAGTGTGTTCCGGCCGTTTTGAGATGACGGGCGCGGTGTTTGGCCCCCTTCCCACCCACCCCCAAAGTAGAGGAGCGATCGGGGGACACTCACGAGCCCCCGGTATATGCCTGCGGCCCTTCACCTTGCGCTTTGTGCTGCTGGATGCCGGCGGGTTCCGGGCGCGGGCGATGCGGCGGGCTGGGGTGTGATGTGGAGCTAATTGGGGTGGCAGGAGTTCTGGGGCGACCGCGATTGGTCTGCTCGCGCGTCTTTCGAGAACCGCAGGATGAACGGGCTTGGCCTCCGGCCGGTGTTGGCGCCGCCCGCAAGAGACTGGGTTAGGCGGACCACGAGGGCTTCGCGGGTCTTCGAGAGCCTCAGGATGAACGGGGCGACGGGGATGCGGGTTGGCGCGGCGGGGGGGCACCTGGCACCTGGTTTGGGTGACCTACCCTGGGCGGCGGATTTCATGTTCGTCCCAGGGGCGGTTAACTTGCGATCAGGGGCTGCGTTTTGACTAATGACAGAGCGGGGTATTGCGTAGGCACGGGGATTAGGTTATCGTGAAGTTTGCTCGCTGAGGCGAGACGCAAACTTCCTCAAACTCTGTGAATCTACCTTCCAAAACGCGGACAATCCGTATCTCTCTATACACGAGGCTGCCTTGAATCTAGCCGAACTCGAAACCAAGACTAAAGACGAACTACTGGACGTTGCCAAGGACCTGGGCGTTGAGAAGCCATCCGCTCTCCGCAAGCAGGACCTGGTGTTCCGAATCATGCAGGCGAAGGCCGAGCGCGAGGGCAATCACTTCGCCGGCGGCATCATGGAGATGGCCAACGACGGCTATGGCTTCCTGCGCACGCAAGATATGCGCCAGAGCCTGAGCGACGTTTATGTCTCGCAGACACAGGTACGGCGCTTTGCCCTGAGGGGCGGCGACTACGTGATGGGGGCCGTCAGGGCGCCCAAGGACTCCGAGAAGTACTACGGGCTGCTCCGGGTGGACGCTGTGAACGGGCTGGACCCGGAGACGGCCAAGCGACGGCCGTACTTCGAGCAGCTGACCCCGATCTTCCCGGACGAGCGCATCAACCTCGAGGAGGGGCTGAACAACCTTTCGACGCGGGTTATCGACCTCGTGGCGCCTGTAGGCCGCGGGCAGCGTGGACTTATCGTCTCGCCGCCGAAGGCTGGGAAGACGATGCTCCTGAAGACGATCGCAACGGCTACGGCCAAGCGATACGAAGACATCTACATCATCGTGGCGCTGATCGGTGAGCGGCCGGAAGAGGTCACCGACTGGCGACGTTCCGTCCAGGACGCCGAGGTGGTCGCGGCCACGTTCGACGACCCGGTGGAAGAACAAACGCGCGTGGCTGAGATAGCGATTGAGCGAGCAAAGAGGCTCGTGGAGTCAGGACGCCACGTCATGGTGCTTCTGGACGGCATCACGCGCCTCACACGGGCGTACAACCTGGCTCTGCCCCCATCCGGGCGCACGCTGTCTGGCGGTATCGACCCGGTGGCGCTGCACCCGCCGAAGCGGCTGTTCGGCACGGCGCGCAACGTGGAGGGCGGCGGTTCGCTGACGATCCTGGCGACGTGCCTGGTGGACACGGGCTCCCGCATGGACGAGGTCATCTTCGAAGAGTTCAAGGGCACGGGCAACTGGGAGCTCTGGCTGGAGCGCCGGCTGGCCGAGAAGCGCATCTTCCCGGCGATTGACATCGCCCGGAGCGGTACCCGGCGCGACGACCTGCTGCTGGACGAGGAGACATACCAGCGGGTAGTGCTCCTGCGCCGGATGACGGCCCTGGTGGGACAGAACTCGAACAACCCGACTGAACCGACGGAGCTAATCCTTGAGCGGCTATCCCGTACCAAGAACAACTCCGAATTCCTGGCGACGCTCAAAGACTCCCAACGAGCGTAAACTCAGAGCGATTCTCGCCCACCAGGAACAACTCTGAGTTCCTGGCGACGCTTAAAGACGCCGCCCGAGGCGTTTTTTATTAAAATTTGGGCCAATCCTCGATTCGGCTCACGCTACGTCTCTCCAAGTACCTTTGAGTCTCGCTAGGTCTCATGGACTGAGGAAACGATCCCTTACAAACGCTCCCGATACCTCCCGGATACGCCCGTTTTACATTGCAAAAGGCCCTGAAGGTGTATTGATTCCATAAACTGTCAAATTGTGAAACGATTGACAAGCGGGATATAATCCGTCGCGATAGCCACAAAAGGGTGGCAAAACCGGACTAGGAAGAGCCCCGGGGGACATGAAATTGGATAACCGGGAGGGGCTCCTTAATAGGAGGTTCGATC